>JBFFXF010000099.1:0-23437 GCA_041569895.1 Planctomycetota bacterium
CCGAACGGAGCGAAGTACCGACCCCGCGACCCCGATCCCCTCGGCGAGCCGACCTGGCTGCCGCCGATATTGATGTCGAAGCCGAGGCGCGTCGGATCGGCGCCGCTTCCCTGTCCGAAGTGCGCCTTGCCGACGTGCGCGGTGCGGTAGCCGGCATCACGAAGGACGGACGGCAGCGTCGTGTTGCCGTCGCCCGGCTGCAGGCCCGCGCTTCTCCAGACGGCGGACTCCAGGAGGAAGTTCGTGCTCGTCCCGTGTCCCACCCAGTCGGTGACGCCGGTGCGGGCGGGGTTCTTGCCGGTCATCAGGCAGACGCGAGTCGGCGAGCAGACCGGGCTCGCCGCGTACGCGCTCGTGAACACCATGCCCCGGCTCGCCAGCCGCTCCATGCTCGGCGTGCGGTAGAGGTCGTTCCACACCGTGCGGGATGAGTGGAAGGGCACCGAAGTGTCCTGCCACCCCATGTCATCGACGACGAAGACGACGATGTTCGGTCCGTCGCCGGGCCGAGGAGGGGGCGGTGGGGGCGGCTCCTCCGGCGGCACGAAGCCGTTCGCGATGACCTGGATCGCATTGACCGCGGCGCGGCCGGTGTTCGACGCGACGTCGATGGTGAATTGCGGAGCGGTGAGGTCCTCGAAGAGGAAGTAGTTGGCGTCGATCCCGGCGCCGCGGGCGCGGAGGAACTCGCCGCTGAACGTCGAGAAGTCGGACCCGACGATGGATCGACCGTTGACGGTCACCGTGAAGGTGCGGTCGTTCCTGTCCGCGTCGGCGTAGACATAGACGTCATAGCCGGGTCCGGTGTAGGCCGCGCCCAGACCGCTCACGGTGACGTTGCCGAGATCGTCGCGCCCGTCCCCGTCACCGGGAGGGTCCCAGCTGACGTACTCGGCCATCAGCACGCCGTCACTGCCACCGACCGCTCCCGAGAGGCCGTTGTAGTAGGACTCGAGCGACGAGGTCAGCGTCGCGGCGGGATCGCCGGCCAGATCGGTGAGCGGCGCCGGACCGAAGCCGGACCGGTTGGTCGACGTCCCGAACCCGCCGGGCACGACAACGTTGTTCCACCCCGGAACTCGGACGACGCCCGCCCACTCGTCGGGTCCGAGCGTCGCCCCGGTGTGGTAGAGGTTGACGCTCAGCGCGTCACCGAGGGCGGCCCTCGCGAGCCCCAGACCGACGACGATGGAGCAGGCCGTGAGGACGCTGCGGAAAACGGGATTCGAGGGGATTCCACTCATGGCGCCCTCACGAGAAAGCGCGTTGCGTCAAGAAAAGAGGGCTCACGGCCGATGCCGTAAACCCTCACATTGTTGGCACGCCAGGCAGGACTCGAACCTGCGACCGTCGGATTAGAAATCCGATGCTCTTCCGGCTGAGCTACTGGCGCTCATGTCTCGCGCCATCCGGAACATAACAGACGGCGCACCGGGAGGCAAGTTGACCGCCACGAGGAGGGCTCGCGCTTCGCCCCGGACGCCGGCGATGGCGCAGCGCGCGCCGTCCGGAGCTTCCGGGGACGGCCCGCCTCGGGTAGACTCAATCTGTATCGGGGCCCTGGCTCGGGGCCGGGACCGCTCGCGACGTCCGTGTCACGCATCACGGCGTACCAAGTTCTCCAGCACAGCTCGGCCGACGCGTGGAACCCTCCGAAGCGACCCCGGACTCCGGAGAGACGAGTGGCGACACCGGGCCGATGAGCTCCGGATTCGCGCGCCGCCTGTTGCGGCGTTGCGGCGAGCTCGATGACACGTCGCGGTTGACGCTGCCGAAGCGCTTCGGCAAGTACGAGCTCCTCGAGGTGCTCGACCGCGGCGGCATGGGGGTCGTCTTTCGCGCGCGCGAGGAGCACCTGCAGCGCGACGTCGCACTGAAGCTCATCCGGTGGGGCCGACTGGCGTCGTCGGAGGAGCGCCGGCGTTTCGAGCTCGAGGCGAGGGCGGTCGCCCGGCTCGACCACCCGGGCATCGTCAAGATCTACGAGGCCTCCGAGCTCGACGGCACGCCGTACCTCACCATGCAGCTCCTCCGCGGCGGCAGCCTCTTCGACCGCGCGGACGAGTTTGTCGGACAGCCCCGGCGGGTCGCCGCGCTCATCGAGGAGCTCGCGCGGGCCGTCCACCATGCGCACGAGCGCGGCGTGCTCCACCGTGACATCAAGCCGGCGAACATCCTCTTCGACGACGACGGTCGCCCGCACCTCAGCGACTTCGGCCTGGCGCGCTTTCTCGACTCGACGTCGCGGCACACCGCCGCCGGGGCAATGGTCGGCACGCTGGCGTACGCCGCTCCCGAGCAGATCGACGGAGACAGCCGCGCCCTGACGCCGATGGTCGACATCTACGGGCTCGGCACGGTTCTCTACGAGCTGATCGCCGGGGAGGCGCCGTTCCGCGCGCAGCGATCGAGCGACCTCCTGAGACAGATCCTCGAGAACGAGCCGGTGCCGCCCTCGCGAATCTACCCGGGCGTGCCGCGGGATCTGGAGACCATCTGTCTCGAGTGCCTCGAGAAGGACCCACGGCGACGCTACCAGTCGGCAGGCGCTCTCGCCGACGACATCGCGCGGTTTCGCGGTGGACGCTCGATTCGCGCGCGTCCCGCGGGACCGATCAGACGCCTTGCACGGTGGGCCGGTCGTCGTCCCGCGGCGGCAGGACTCGTCGCGCTGGTCTTGGCGGTGTTGCTGGGCGTGCCGCCGATCTCGCTCTGGTACAGCGCCGAGCTCGTCGAACGCACGGATATGGCGATGCGCCTGCTGTACGCGACGCGCGTCAACTCGGCGAGCTTCGCTCATGAGCACGGCGACTCGCGTCGCGCCCGGACGCTGCTCGCCAGTGTCGTCCCCGGACCGGAACAGAGAGACATACTCGGCTTCGCGTGGTCGCACCTCACGATGGCCTCGTCGCCCGAGTATCGCTCGTTCAACGTCGGCGGCGATCGCATCTCGGCCATCGCCTTCATCGATGACCAGCGTCTGGCCGTCGTCGGCGGCAACGGCACGTTGAGACGGTTCATCGAGATCGCGGACGGACGGATCCTTCACGAGCAGCGGGTCGAGCACGGGAGGCCGTACGCGGTGATCTCGCCGGATGGGCGCTTCCTGCTGCAGAGTCGCGCGCCCTCGGGCAGGCGCGGACCACGCGAGGTGACCATCGCCGCGCTGACCGACGGTCCTGACGGCCCGGCGTGGACCGCGGAACGCGTCATCGCTCCGGGCGCGGACGGTCGCACCGATCGCGTGGAATGGCTCGTCGCCGGCGAGGCGGATGGCGTGACCCTCCGTGACGTGCAGAGCGGCGAGCTCGTCGCGCGTGCGGCGGAATGCGTGAAACCGATCTGGCGGGCGTGCGTCGCGCCGGACGCGAGCCGCGTCGTCGTCGCGGAGAACGGCGGCGACCTCCACCTGTTCGACCGCGTCGGTGACCGTCTCGAGCTCGTCCGGAGAGTGCCACTCGGGACATCGGGGGCCTACCCGTGTCTGACGGGGCGGGGGGATCGCCTCGCCTTCGTCGGCGCGGGCAAGCTCGAGCTCTGGACCACGAATCCGTGGCGTCGACAGGCGAGCGTGTCCGTGCACCGCACCGCGAGGGTGCTCGCGATCGATGAGACGAGCGGCCGGCTCGTCCTCGCCTCGTCGGCGGAGGCGCAGATATGGGACTGGGAGACACGATCGATCTCGCGCGTCCTCCGCTCGCACACGGCGGACGTCGTGCACGCCGTCTTCGATCCCACCGGCAGGTATCTCGCCACCGGTGACGAGGTCGGTGACGTCAAGGTCTGGGACCTCTCGGACCCGGGGACGCCTTTTCGAATTCACAGGGAATCCAGAACGTACGACACCGTCTGCCTCCCCGCGCCGGGACGGTGTCTCGCGGCCCGCCGGACGTTCGAGATCGATCGCTTCGCGCTCGAGTCGCATCCGAACGGCTCGCTGTCGCTCGAGCCGCGAGGCACCATCACGTTCGATCTCGAGGGAAGCTCGGACACCGTGCTGGCGACCGACGACAACCTGGCCGCCGTCGCGTACGAGGACGGACGGATCGATCTCCACCGGATCGAATGGGACGACGGCACTGGCCACCGCGAGGCCGGGCCACCGGAGGCGACGCTCACCGTGGCGCCGACGTCGGTCACGGAGGTGCGCTTCACGCCGGGCGCCCGCGGGTTCGTCGCCGGCTGCGGGGATTTCGTCGTGCGCCTCTGGCGGCGGATCACGGAAGCGGGGGAGAGCTCGTGGCGTTTCGTGCACTCCTTCCCCGTGCGGCCCGACAGCACGGAGCACGCGATCAGGGACATCGTCGTCTCGCCCGACGAACGACTCGTCGCGATCATTTTCCATCGCCAGCCGCAGGTGCACCTGCACGACCTGAAGACCGGCAGACGCATCAGTTTGCTGAAGGGACACGGCGACTGGGTGATCGCGCTGGCGTTCGATCCGGAGTCGCGCCGTCTCGCCACCGGCGGGCTCGACCGCGAGATCCGCGTCTGGGACGTCACGGACCCGCCCCCGTCGCCGCGGCCACTGCTGGTGCTCCGCGGCCACTCGAATGCAGTCGCCGCGGTGACCTTCCTGCCGGGAAAGGAGACCGTGCTCGCCTCGGGATCCGACGACAGGAAGGTGAAGATCTGGGACCTCGTCGTCGGCGAGGAACGGGCGACGCTCTTCAAGCACCAGGGCCACGTCAACGCCCTCGCGCGAGCGCCCGATACCAGCTTCCTGATCTCGGCCGGCGGAGAGCAGTGGGACATGGGAGAGCTCGTCGTGTGGCAGGCGCGTCGGACGGAACCGGGAGGCCGCGATCGATGAGCTCACCGGCGAGTCACGATCCCCCGCGACCCGACAGCGAGCTCGAGCGCCTCGCCGACCGCTACGCCGATGGAGACGAGTCGGCGATCGGCGAGATCCTTCACCGCGAGGGTCCCGGAATCGAGCGACGGATGCGCCAGCGCATCCCGCCACGCATGCGGCGCCGATTCGGCGTCAGCGACGTCGTCCAGGACATGGCGGTGGAGCTCGTCCAGCAGCGCGGGCGGTTTCTCAACCGCGGGGCCAGCGCGCTCCGCAGGTTCCTGCGCACGGTCGCTGATCGGGTCCTCGGCAGGGCCATCCGGCGGGAGCGCCAGCAACGCCGCGACGTGGCGCGCAACGTCCGCACGGGCGAGGACAACCCCGTCGAGCACCACCCCGCGGCCCTGGGCCGGCCGTCCGAGCAGCTCGCCGACCGCGAGCGCGTCGTCACGGTCAAGGCATGCTACGCGCGGCTCTCCCGCGAGGAGCGGCTCGTCATCGAGCTGGTCGAGCAGGACGGGCTGACGTATCGCGAGGTCGCCGAGCGACTTGCGATCACGCCCGAGGCCGCCCGCAAGCGCTTCGATCGCGCCATGGCCCACCTCGTGGCGACGCTGCGCGATGCCGGTCTGCTCGATGACGCCGCCCCCTGAGGGCCTGGCGCGGCGTCTCCCCCCCCAAGAAAAAACGACGATTCTCGATTTTTCCTGTCCGCTTCACGGAGTTTCGGGCATTGAGAGAGAGGCGGGCGTGACGCGGAGCATCCCGGGGACCGTGGCCCGTGAGGAATGAACGGGGCCGTTGTGGGTCCTTTTTCCCTCTCATCCCCTGGAGCAGCGAGACCTTCCCGGCTCAGAGCTCGAGCATCGCCTTGAGCACGCCGCCGGCTGGGTCGAGCCAGCCGTCGAACTCCTCGACCAGCCGATCGTAGCCGGCGCGGTGCGTGATCCACGGATCGGGGTCGACCACTCCTTGCTCCATCAGATCGACGATGCGGCGGAAGTCCGCGCTCACCGAGTTGCGGCTCGCCAGCACGGTGAGCTCGCGTCGATGGAACTCGGGATCGTCGAAGGTCACCTCGCCCTGGAAGAGGCCGACGAGGACGAGGCGTCCGGCGCTCGGCAGGTAGCGGAACGCGTCGTGCATCGATCGCGGGTTGCCGGTGGCGTCGAGAACGACCGCGGGCAACTCGCCGCCGAGCGCTCCGCGGATGGCGGCGAGCGGATCACCGTCCGGACCGAACGCGCTGGCGACCCCGAAGCGCTCCCGGGCGAAGGCGCGGCGCCGGGCGTCGAGCTCGAGGACGTGGACGCGCGCGCCGGTGATGACCGCGAACTGGATCACGGCGAGACCGATCGGACCGGCGCCGACGACGAGCGCGTCCTCGCCCTCGCGAAGCTGCGCGCGATCGACGGCGTGCGCGCCGATCCCCAGTGTCTCCACGAGCGCGAGCTCGTCGACGGAGAGAGACGCGGATCGGTGCAGCTTGTGCGCCGGCACGACGATGAGCTCGCGCATGCCGCCGTCGACGTGCACGCCGAGGACGCGCAGCTCGTAGCAGCAGTTCGTGCGTCCCTGACGACACGCGCCGCACGAGCCGCATTCGAGATACGGCTCCACCGCGCATCGATCGCCGGGCGCGACTCCGGCGACGCCGGCGCCGACCTCGACCACCTCGACGCCGAGCTCGTGCCCGAGGATGCGCGGATACGAGAAGAACGGCTGCCGCCCGCGGAACGCGTGCAGGTCCGTGCCGCAGATGCCGACCCGCCGCACGCGCACCAGCGCCTCCCCGGCGCCGGGCGAGCCCGGCTCGGGCGTGTCGGCGCGAACGAATCGAGTGGGTCGCTCGAGGATCAGGGTGCGCACGGGATGGTTCCCGGCGAGCTCAGAGCGACCACCCCTCGCGGTAGTCGCGTCGCAGGAAGCGGTCGGCTTCCGGGTCGTTCGTCGTCAGGTGGTGACGGTCCCAGGCGATCTTCTTGCCCGAGCGGTACGCGACGTTGCCGAGGAGGACGGTCTCGGTGAGGGCGCCGCTGTAGCGGAAGTTGCACGTCGTCGGCGCGCCCGTCTTGCAGGCCGCGATCCACTCGTTGTGGTGGCCGATCGAGGGCGGAATCGACTCCCGCGGCGGCTGGTAGTCGCGGAAGCGATCCTCGGGGAGGAGGCGGTAGTCGCCGTAGTTCGCGAGCAGCATCCCCTCGTCGCCCACGAAGAGCACGCCGTCGCCCCACTGCGGCATGGCGCCCTCCTCGGCGAACTGTTTCGGCCGCTTGCCGCCGTCGTGCCACGTCACGGAGACCGGTGGCAGGCTGCCGCGAGCCGGGTGGTGAAACGTCGCCTCGAGCCACGCCGGTGTCGTCTCGGGGTGCACCGGCGGGCCGTTCGCCTCGACCGCGATCGGGTTCTCGAGGTCGAGCGCCCAGTGGACGACGTCGAGATAGTGGCAGCCCATGTCCGCCAGCGTGCCGCCGCCGAAGTCCCACCAGCGGCGCCAGTTCGCCGGCAGATAGGTGCTGTGGTACTCGCGCACGGGCGCCGGTCCGAGCCAGAGGTCGTACTTGATGTGCGACGGCACCTCCTCGCCCTTCTCCGGTCGCTCGCCACCGGACCACGTCTTGCCGACCCACGCGTGCGCCTCGCGCACCGGCCCGATGGCGCCGCTCTGGATCAGCTCGACGACGCGACGGTAGTTGTCGCCGGCGTGGATCTGCGTGCCCATCTGCGTCGCGGCGCGCTGCGCGGTCGCCGTCTTCGCGACGACGTGCGCCTCGTACACGCTGTGAGTCAGCGGCTTCTCGCAGTAGACGTGCTTGCCCGCCTTCAGCGCGGCCACCGTCGCGACCGCGTGCGTGTGGTCCGGCGTGCTGATGACGACCGCCTCGATGTCGCCCTGGTCGAGCATGGCGCGAAAGTCGTTGTAGATCTTCGCGCCGGTGAACTGTTGCGACGCGTTGTAGAGGTTCTTCTCGTCGATATCGCAGAGCGCGACGATGTTCTCGCCCGCGACGCCGCTCAGGTTGCCGCCGCCACGACCGGCGACGCCGACCACCGCGACGTTGAGCTTCTCGTTCGGCGAGCCGTCCGACTCGAGTACGGCCGGCGCGCGACGCGCCAGCAACAATCCGAGTCCCGTCAGCGACGTGGTGCGCAGGAACGCCCGGCGCGTGGTCTTCCGTGTCATCATTGACTCCTGGTTGGTTTCCCGAGGGTAGGGGGCCAGGATACCCGATCGCCCAGATCGCCTTCAACATCGCGAGCCGTCTGGCGTTCCGTCCCCGTCCCCGTCCCCGTGCCCGTTCCCGTTCCCGTGCCCGTGCCGGAGCGGCTCGGGATTGAGGAACGCAGATTACGCAACCGTGACCGTGGACCGTGGACCGTGACCGTGGACCGTGACCGTGGACTGTGGACTGTGGACTGTGGACTGTGAGAACGGACCGCCCGAGACGGTCATCGGAGTCGGCATCGGAATCGGCATCGGATCGAGGACGAGGACGAGGACGAGGGAGGCCCCAGACCAATCCCTTGCCCCATCCCGCCCCCAGGCATCTATAATGTCCCGGATGCGCCATCCGACTCTCGCTGTCGCCACACTCGCGCTGCTCGTCGCGGGCGGGGATGCCGCCGCGTCGGGGCTCACCGCGCTCGATCGGGAGTGGTGGGCGATCCGGCCGCTCGCGGATCCGCCGGTGCCGGAGGTCTCCGCCGATGGCCCGGCGCGCCCGCGTGGTCCCGTCGATGGGTTCGTTCTGGCGCGGCTTCGCGCCAGCGGCATCGAGCCGGCCCCCGAGGCGAACCGCGAGACGCTCATCCGCCGGCTCTCGCTCGATCTCCTGGGGATCCCGCCGACGCCGGACGAGGTCGAGGCCTTCGTCTCCGATCCGTCGCCGGATGCGTGGGAGCGCCTCGTCGATCGCGTGCTCGCCTCGCCGCGTCACGGCGAGCACGCGGGCCGGCAGTGGCTCGATCTGGTCCGCTACGCGGACAGCGACGGGTTCCGCGCCGACGGGTATCGGTCGAACGCGTGGCGGTACCGCGACTGGGTGGTGCGCGCCTTCAACGGCGACATGCCGTACGACCGCTTCACGCGCGAGCAGATCGCCGGCGACGAGGTGGCGCCGGACGACCCCGCGGCGTTCATCGCCACCGGGTACCTGCGCCACTGGCCGTACGAGTGGAACCAGCGCGACGTCCACCGCCAGTGGGACGACATCCTGAACGACATCACGGACATCACCGGCGAGGTCTTCCTGGGCGTCGGCATCCAGTGCGCCCGTTGCCACGATCACAAGTTCGATCCGATCCTGCAGCGCGACTACTTCGGACTGCGCGCGTTCTTCAGCGCCATCCTGCCGCGGCGCGATCTCGTCGCCGCGACCGCGAAGCAGCGCGAGGAGCACGCGAGGCAGCTCGCGATCTGGGAGGACGCCACGGCGGCGATCCGCGAGGAGATCGAGACGATCGAGCGCCCGCATCGCGAGAAGCTCGAGCGCACCGCGTTCGAGAAGTTCACCGACGAGATCAAGCGCGTGCTCACGGCCGATCCGGCCGTGCTGTCTCCTCACGACCTGCAGATCCGCCACCTCGCCGAGCGCCAGCTCGAGGACGAGCACCCCAAGGTGGCGGGCGCGATCAAGGGCGACGAGCGAAAGCGCTGGGAGTCGTTGCGCGAGAAGCTCGCGGAGTTCGACCGGCTGAAGCCGCGTCCGCTGCCGTCCGCGCTCGCCGTCGTCGACGTCGGCCCGAGCGCGCCGCCGATGACCATTCCGGGGACCGACGAGCGCGTCGATCCGGGCTTTCTCGCGGTGCTCGACCAGCCACCACCGGCCATCTCGTCGACCCGGGACGGCTGCAGCACCGGTCGCCGGTTGGCGGTCGCCGACTGGCTTGCCCGCGATGACAACCAGCTCGCGCTGCGAGTCATCGCCAATCGTGTCTGGCAGCAGCTCTTCGGCATCGGCATCGTCGCGACGTCGAACGACTTCGGCCGTCGCGGTGCGGCGCCGAGCCATCCCGAGTTGCTCGACTGGTTGGCGCACGAGCTCGTCCGTCGTGATCGCTCGCTCAAGTCGCTTCGGCGGGAAATCCTGGTCTCGAGCGCGTACCGCCGTGCGTCCCTGCGCCCGGCGACCGGCGCGGAGAAGCGCCTCGATCCGCAGAACAGGCTCGTCTGGCGACAGCGCGTCCGGCGGGTCGCGGCCGAGGAGCTGCGCGATGCGATGCTCGCCGTCAGCGGCGAGATCGACCTCGCGATGGGCGGCCCCGGCACGGGCGACGCGTCGACCCGTCGCTCGGTCTATCTCAAGGTGATGCGCAATTCGCCGGCCGAGATGCTCGAGACGTTCGACGGCCCCGATCACTTCAACAGTTGCGCGCGACGCAACGTCACGACGACGGCGCCGCAGGCGCTGCTCCTGATGAACGGCGACTGGGTGATGGCGCGCGCGCGGGCGTTCGCGCGTCGCGTCGAGCGCTCCGCCGCGGAAGACGCTGCCCGCGTCGACCTCGCGTGGCGGCTGGCGTTGGGCCGCACGCCGTCACGCGAGGAGGTCCAGGGCGCGCTCGACTTCCTCGACCGCCAGGCGGGGCTCGCCGCGCCCGAGGGCGCTCCGGCGGACCGCGCCGCGGCGTGGGTGGATCTCTGTCACGTCCTTCTCAATGCGAACGAGTTCCTCTATGTCGACTGAAAATCCCGGAGAGAATCGCTTTCGCACGCTGCCGCACCGCGTGCCGGCGCTCTCGCGCCGCGACTTCCTGCTGCGTGGCGGCGGTGGCTTCGGCGCCATCGCGCTCGCCGACTTGCTGCAGGCCGATCGGCTGTCGGCGGCCCCCGCGGAATCGACCGGCGCGATCGACGAGGCGCCGTCGCTCGCGCCGCGGCGACCGCATCACCGTCCGACGGCGAAGAGCGTCATCTTTCTCTTCATCGAGGGCGGTCCGAGCCACAGCGACCTCTTCGATCCGAAGCCCGAGCTCAACCGCCTGGCGGGAAAGCCGCTGCCGGCGGGATTCAAGCCGGTGCTCACGGCGATGGGCGAGACCAACGCGCCCCTGCTGGCGTGCCGGCGGCAGTGGAAGCGCCACGGCGAGAGCGGCATCTGGGTCTCCGACTGGCTGCCCCACACGGCGGAGATCGTCGACGACATCACCGTGCTGCGGTCGTGCTGGGCGGACGGCCTGAATCACGTCGGCTCGGTCTGCCAGATGAACACGGGCAGCGTGCTCGCCGGCCGGCCGAGCCTCGGCTCGTGGGTGACGTACGGGCTCGGCACCGTCAACCAGAGCCTGCCGTCCTACGTCGTCCTGCTCGATCGTAACGGAACGGTCGCCGGCGGCCCGCGCAACTGGGGCACGGGATTCATGCCGGCGACCTATCAGGGGACCGAGCTGCGCGGCGGCGACGAGCCGATCGCCAACCTGAAGCTCCCCGACGGCTTCACGCGGGGACGGCAGCGCTCGAAGATCGACTTCCTCAACGACCTCAACCGGCGGCACCGGGACGGACGCGAGCACGCCAGCGAGCTCGAGGCCCGCATCGCGACGTACGAGCTCGCCTTCCGCATGCAGTCCGAGGCGCCGGAGGCGGTCGATCTTTCCGGCGAGAGCGAGCGCACGCTCGAGGCGTACGGGCTCGACCGCGAGGAGACGCTCGGCATGGGGCGCGCGTGCCTGCTGGCGAGGCGTCTGGTCGAGCGCGGCGTGCGCTTCGTCCAGGTCTACTCGGGCGCCGGCGCGAAGTGGGACGCGCACGACAACATCGAGAAGAATCACACCGAGATGTGCCAGAGCATGGACCGCCCGGTGGCGGCGCTGATCCGTGACCTGAAGCAGCGCGGACTGCTCGACGAGACGCTCGTCGTCTGGGGCGGCGAGTTCGGCCGCACGCCGATGAGCGAGAAGGGCGACGGCCGCGACCACAACCCGTGGGGCTTCACGATGTGGTTCGCCGGCGGCGGCGCCGCCCGCGGGCGCGTGATCGGCACCACGGACGAGATCGGCCTCCACGCCGTCGACGACCGCGCGCACGTCCACGACATCCACGCGACCATCCTCCACCTCCTCGGCGTCGATCACGAGCAGCTGACCTACATCCACAACGGCCGCCCGGAGCGGGCGACGATGAATGAGGGGCGGGTGATCCACAAGGTGCTCGCCTGATCGATTCGGCGCCCGACATTTGACACCGATGGGGAGATTCGACTCCTGAGCTTGCTGTCAGACGATTTATAAGGAAGGCAGGAAACTCAGGAAGGCAGGAAACGGAAGGATTGAAGGGGTTGGGCTTCGCTTTCGCCTTCGGCGAACGGTGCGATTCTGGTCGTCAAGAACGCGAAGCCTTGTCGGACGGCGTCTCGCTGCTCGTATGTCACTGCTTCGGTCCGCGCCGCCGCACTCCGGATTCGGCTCGAAATCGCCCTCGCCTCTCGCCGAGTTCTGGAACGGCCGCGTAACAACCGAATCAGAACACTCGATCTCCCCTTCCTGCTTTCCTGCTTTCCTGCCTTCCTGGTAAGTCGTCTGCCTTCGATTTCATCGTTTCAGGGTGCGGGCCGGTGCCGACATGAAAGCCTGCCTTCCCTGTCCGTCGCAGATTCTCGCCGGCGGCGTCGAGCAGTCTTTCGAGCGCGGGCACGGGCACGCTCACACGAACGACTGCGTCGTTGGTTTGATGACCAGGTCGGGGATGTGCGCTCGTGGCGGGAGCGTGGCGACGAAGACGATGGCCGCGGCGACGTCCTCGGGCTGGAGGATGCGGGCGCGGTGCTCGTCGCTGACGGCGACCGGGCGGTCGTCGAGGATCGGGGTGTTGACCTCTCCCGGCGAGATGACCGTCAGGCGGACGCCGCTCTCGCGTTCCTCCTCCGAGACGACGCGGGTCATCGCCGTCATCGCGTGCTTCGATGCCGAGTAGGCGACGCCGCCGAGGATGCTCGGGCGGCAGCCGGCGATCGACGAGACGCATATGATCACGCCGTCGCCACGAGCGCGCATGCCCGGCAGCACCGCGTGCACCATGTTGAACGCGCCGGTCGCGTTGACGTTCAGGAGCCGGTCCCAGTCCTCCGGGGCGAGCTCGCGGATGCTCCGCTTGACGACGTTGACGCCGTGGTTGACGACGAGGACGTCGATGCGACCGCACGTGTCGAGCAATTCCTCGACGAGACGCCGCGCCGCGTCGCGGTCGGCGACATCGGTCGGTCTCGCGGTGATGGGGTGGTGCGCCGAGACCGACTCGCAGGTCTCGCGCAGCTTCTCCTCGCGCCGGCCGGTGACGAACACCCGCGCGCCCTCATCGGCAAGCGCCCGGGCAGCCGCCCGACCGATCCCGGTCCCGCCGCCAGTCACCAGCGCCACCCTGTCCTTCAAGCGCATCGCTGTGCCTCCCTCAATCGTCTCGTCCCCGTCCCCGTTCCCGTCCCCGTCCCCGTCCCCGTTCCCGTTCCCGTCCCCGTCCCCGTTCCCGTCCCCGTTCCCGTTCCCGTTCCCGTTCCCGGTCCCGGAATCCTCGAAGTCTGACTCGTCCCGCCTGTTCAGCCCTTCCCCACCACCACCACTCCCTCCCGCGCCGTCAACTTCGCGAAGAGCTCCGACAGGCGACGGGTCACGGGGCCGACCTGGCCATCGCCGATGGTCCGGCCATCGACGCGCGTCACCGCCGCGATCTCTCCCATGGTGCCCGTGCAGAACATCTCCTCGGCGCGGTAGACGTCGGTGAGCGACAGGTCGCCGACGCGGTGGGGGATGCCGTTCTTCTCGCAGAGGTCGAGCACGGTCGCCCGTGTGATCCCCTCGGGGCACGCGTGCGTGTGGCTCGTGGCGACGACGCCGCGCTCGACGATGAAGACGTGCGTGGCGTTGGTCTCGGCGACGAAGCCTCGCATGTCGAGCATCAGCGCGTCGTCGGCGCCGGCGGCGTTCGCCTCGATCTTGGCGAGGATCGACTGGATCAGGTTGTTGTGGTGGATCTTCGGGTCGAGGCAGTCCGGCGGGAAGCGGCGGATCGAGCTCGTGATCAGCGTCAGCCCGGTCTTCCCGTAGACCGGCGGCTTGTGCTCGGCGAGCACGATCAGCGTCGGGCCCGAGCGGTTCAGCCGCGGGTCCATGCCGGAGGTGATCTTGACGCCGCGCGTCAGCGTCAACCGGATATGGACGCCGTCGACCATGTTGTTCGCCTCGAGCGTGCGCCGGATCTCCGTGGTGATCTCCTCGTGGGTCGGGATCGACTCGAACGCCAGCGCCAGCGCGGAGCCGCGCAGCCGGTCGAGGTGCTCCTCGAGCTTGAAGATCTTCCGGTCGTAGAGCCGCAGCCCCTCCCAGACGGCGTCGCCGCCCTGGACGACGGAATCGAACGGGCTCACGCCCGCCTCCTCGCGCGGCAGGAGCTTGCCGTTGATGTTGATCAGGATATCGCGGTTCTTCTCGTTGAACTGCTGGAGCATCGGATCTCCGTCGTCGCTTTCAGCGCAGCCTGTACCGGTGCAGTCGCTCGTGGTAGCCGAGGCACTCCTCGTAGACGTCCTCGAGTCCCGGCGGCACCTCGTCGTCCTTCGGACGGTACGGACGGAACCCGGTCGACCGCTCGACCTCGCCGTACCAGTGCTTCGCCCACACGCCATCCGTGTCGCGCGGACCGGAGGGCCAGGAGAGCATGCGCTCGTCGAACTCGACGCCGACCGCGTCGCAGAGGAGGCCGAGCATCCGCCGGGGACCCTCGAGCACGTCGCGCGCGTCGATCACGGGCGGCACGCCCCCCGTGCGCTCGACGATGCGGTCGAGGAGCGCCACCTGCTGGGGCAGACCCGTGTCGACGACGCCCGGCTCGGGCGTGATCTTCACCAGCGACGTCAGCATCTCGCGCGGATCGCGGATCAGGAAGCAGTTGGTCAGCGCGTCGGTCCAGTCGCGCTCGATCTCCGGCAGGAGGTGGTGGGCCATGTGCTTCTGATAGTAAACCCGCTTGCCGCCCGGGATCTCTCCGGTCAGCTCCCGCACCACGACGCGCCAGTCGGTCTCCTGGCTCTCGATCACCTCCGCGGCGCCGGGGTGGGGCAGTCCGGTCACCTTCAGGTAGTGGCCGTAGAGCGGCTCGTCGCAGACGATCGTGTCCGGCCTGTTTCCCCATGCGCGCATCAACGCCGTCGAGATGTTCCGCGGTCCCGACCACATGGCGATGCGGATCTGTTCGCTCATCGTCACCCGGTTGAATCGTGTGGAAGGACTCCGGTGATACCGGCTGCGCCGGAGAAAGTCAATCGGGGCGCGCCGCCGCCGGCTCCCCGTGGTCGCGCGCGCGCCCGCTTACCCGGTCGTTCCGCGCTCCCCGGACGCGCGCGAACGACTGGTAATCCGCTCCTTGCCGTCTTTCGCTCAGGCGGCGTCGCCGGCGACCGATAACCCCGAAGAGGGCCGCCGTGCGCGCTCGCAGGCGAGGGTCCTGCGCGCCGGCGCCCCGTCGATCAGGTTCGCGACGCGACGCAGCTCTGGAGATCCATGAAGACGTCCGACTTCATCGCCCGCTTCATCGCCGGCCTCGGCGTGCGCCACGCGTTCGTCGTCTCCGGCGGGTGCATCGTCCACACCATCGATTCGCTCGCCAGGACGCCGGGCATCGACTTCATCCCGGTGCAGCACGAGCAGGCCGGCGCGATGGCCGCCGACGCCTATGCGCGCCTGCGCGGCGGGCTCGGTGTCTCGATGGCGACGAGCGGGCCGGGGGCGACCAACCTCCTGACCGGCGTCTGTTGCTCGTACTACGACTCGGTGCCGACGCTGATCATCACCGGACAGGTGCCGACCGGGCACCTGCGGCGCGACATCGCCTCGCGCCAGATCGGGTTCCAGGAGACCGACGTCGTCAGCATCTTCGAGAGCGTCACCAAGTACGCCGTGCTCGTCGACGCCGCCGCGGACATCCGATACCAGCTCGAGAAGGCCGTCCACATCGCCACCACGGGACGTCCGGGGCCGGTGCTCATCGACGTCTGCGACGACGTCCAGCGCGCCGAGATCGACCCGGACTCGCTGCGCGGCTTCACGCCCGAGCCCGAGACCCGTGACCTGCGCGAGCTCGAGGAGCCCGTGTCCTGCGCTCTCGAGCTGATGAGGACCGCCGAGCGTCCGGTGGTGATTCTCGGCGCCGGGGCCCGCATGGCCGGCTGCGTCGAGGAGACGCGACGCCTCGTCAACGAGCTCGGCTTTCCGGTCGCGCTCACGTGGGGCGGCATGGACATCCTGCCGTACGCGAGCGATCTGGTCGTCGGCGGGTTCGGCGTGACCTCCGAGCGCGCCGGCAACTTCGCCGTCCAGAACGCCGACCTGATCCTCGCCCTCGGCACGCGACTGGACACCCACGAGACCGGCTCGCGACTCGACCACTTCGCCCGCGAGGCGCGCAAGATCGTCGTCGATATCGATGCAGCCGAGCTCGAGAAGTACGGTCGCCGCGGCATGCAGGTCGATGTGCCGATCCACGCGGACCTGCGCGACCTGCTGGCCGTGATGCTGCCGCGGGTGACCGGGCTCGAGACCGCCGACATCACCCCGTGGCGCCGCCGCACCGCCGACTGGAAACGACGCTACCCGACCTGCACCGACGTGCACCGCACGCAGAGCGACGCGGTCAACCCCTACGCGTTCATGGACTGCCTCTCGGGGCTCGCGCGCAGCGACGAGATCATCACCACCGACACCGGCGGCACGCTGATCTGGACGATGCAGGCGCTGCGCCTCGGCGGCGACCAGCGACTGATCTCCGCCTTCAACCACTCGCCGATGGGCTACGCGCTGCCGGCGGCGATGGGCGCGGCGTTCGCCACCGGGAGGCCGGTGATCTGCATCACCGGTGACGGTGGCCTGCAGATGAACATCCAGGAGCTCGGCACCATCGCGCGCCACCGGCTCCCGGTGAAGGTGTTCGTCATGAACAACCACGGCTACGGCATCATCAAGCAGACCCTGCGCACGTGGCTCGACGGCAGGTACAGCTCGGTGGACGTGCCGAGCGGCCTGCCCGATCCCGACTACTGCGCCATCGCCGCGGGGTACGGAATCCCCGCGACGACGATCCGCGACGGCTCCGAGCTCCACGATGCCCTCTCCGCCGTGCTGTCGGAGGAGGGGCCGTGCCTGTGCAACGTCGAGGTGCACCCGGAGCAGGAGATGGCGCCGAAGCTCGTCTTCGGCCGGCCGATCGAGGACTCGAGCCCGCTCCTGCCGCGCGAGGAGTTCCTCCGCAACATGATCGTCAAGCCCCTGGAGGTGTGAAGATGGTTCGTTCGGCACCCTGTCCGCGATCGAGGCGCTGACGGCGAGGACGGAGACATGGCATTCCGCGACATCCCCATCCTGCAGCCGGACGCCGACGCGTCACCCGCGACCGGCGACGTCGCGCCGGGCAGCAGCCGCTCCGTCGACGTCGACAGGATCCGCGCGCAGATCCGCGAGATCGAGCCGCTGCGGGATGACACAATCGATCCACGGCGGCAATTCCACCTCGACACGACGAAGGTGGCGTTCCACCGCGAGCGGGTCGAGGCGCTGGCACGCGGCGAGCGCGTCGCGCCGATCACCATCGACATGGCCCTGACGCAGAAGTGCAGCTTCGCCTGCACCTACTGCTACGCCGGGCTGCAGTACAACCCCGAATCACCGGTGGAGTGGCCGGTCTACGAGGAGTTCCTCGACGACGTCGTGTCGATCGGGCACCGTCCGGGCGAGGGAGTCAAGGCGATCAGCCTCGTCAGCGACGGCGAGAGCACCGAGAACCCACACTTCTACGACTTCATCCGCAAGGGACGCGAGAACGGGCTCGACCTCGCCTGCGGCACGAACGGGCTCAAGCTCGATCGCGACCGGCTGCCGGAGATCGTCGAGAGCCTGACCTACCTGCGGTTCAACATCTCCGCCGGCGAGCGCGACGCGTACAACGAGGTCATGGGCGTGCGCGGCGACATCTTCGACCGCGTCCTCGAGAACATCCGCGAGTGCGTTCGCCTCAAGCGCGAGACCGGATCCGCGGTCACCATCGGCCTGCAGATGGTGCTCCTGCCGCAGTACGCCGACCAGGTGATCCCGCTCGCCCTGCTGGGGCGCGATCTCGGCGTCGACTACACCGTCATCAAGCACTGCACCGACGACGAGAACGGCCGGCTCGGCGTCGACTACAACTGGTACCGGAGCGAGCTTGCGCTCGATCTCCTGCGCGCCGCCGAGGCGCTGTCGACGGAGACGCACTCCGTGCAGGCGAAGTGGTCGAAGCTGCTCACTGGGCGCGATCGAACGTACTCGAAGTGCTTCGGCACGCCGCTCCTGCTGCAGACGTCGGGCACCTGTCTCGTGGCGCCGTGCGGCTCGTTCTTCAACACCGATTACGAGCGCTTCCACATCGGCAATTTCGCGCGCACGCCGTTCCGCGAGCTGTGGGCGAGCGACCGCTACTGGGAGATCGTCGGGTTCCTCGGCTCGGATCGATTCGACCCGCGGCGGGAGTGCATGACGCTCTGCCTGCAGGACAAGGTCAACGAGGCGCTCTTCGACTGGTTCGATCGCGGCACGCCGATCCCGGACGTCTCGGGGCTTCCGGAGCCGATGCACAAGAACTTTATCTGATCCGCCATCGGATTTCGGCCATCGGAGCGACCCTCAGATCCGCGCCGATCGTCAGCATCGTCGCCGCGCTCAGGCGCCGAGCGGCTCCCAGGCGCTCCCCCGGTTATGCGGCTCGAAGCGCTCCGGATGGAGCATCTCCGCCATCATCTCGATCGACTCGACGATGCGCGGGCCCGATCGATTGAAGAAGCTGTTGCCGTCGGCGAGATACACCCGGCGATCGCGCACGGCGCGAAGGCCGCTCCAGTCCGCTCTCGTCGTCAGCGCGTCGATCTCGGCGCGCGTTCGCTCGAGGTCGAAGCCGCACGGGAAGACGACGATGACCTCGGGATCCGCGTCGACGAGCTCCGGCCACTCGAGCCAGGGCGCGGGACCGCCGTCGACGCCGAGGACGCAGTGACCGCCGGCGACCTCGACGAGCTCCGGGATCCAGTGACCGGCGGCCATCGGCGGGTCGATCCACTCGATGCACGCCGTCGACGGGCGGTCGAGCGACGCAGTCCTGCCCGCGACGTCGCGCACGCGCGCGCGCAGGCGTTCGGCGAGCTCACGTCCGGCTCCGGCTTTGCCGGCGACGTCGGCGACGCGCTGGACGTCCTCCCAGATGTCATCGAGGCGCGACGGCTCGAGCGACACCACGGACGGCCGCGACCCGGTCCACTCCCGCAGCGCCGACTCGACGTCCGCGAGGCTCACGGCGCACACCTCGCACTGCGCCTGCGTGACGACGAGATCCGGTTGCAGCGAGCGGATGGCCTCCGCGTCGACGTGGTACACCGAGAGCCCCGCCTCGACGAGGCCCTTGACGGCGCCGTCGATCTCGCGGCTGCTGGCGTCGACGTCGATCTTCGGCGCCGTGACCTGCGGCAGCCGGCGCACGGAGGGCGGGAAATCGCACTCGTGCGAGCGGCCGACGAGCCGGTCCTCGAGCCCGAGCGCGCAGACGATCTCGGTGGCGCTCGCGAGCAGAGACACGATGCGTTGCTTCATGAGGTGCTCCTACCGTCCTGCGTCCCCGTCCCCGTTCCCGTGCCCGTCCCCGTCCCCGGTTCCGAGCCTCGGGAACGAGTTCGAGTACGGGTGGGGCCACTGATGATCATGTCCACGTCGTGGGGCCCCCTGTCACTCTGGTTTTCCCCCACCCGGTCGAGTAAGATCGTTGGTCCGATGACGGCAGAGATCGCCATCCAGTCGCTCGTCCGGTGGATCCACGTGCTCTCGGGCACCGTGCTCGCCGGCGGCATCATCTTCTGGGCGCTCGTGCTGCGCCCGGCGATGCGGGATCGCCTCTCCGGCGAGCCCGCGGAGGCGCTCGGGGCCGGCATGGCGTCGCGCTGGCGCGCGCTCGTCGGCCTGTCGACGCTGCTCCTGCTGGCGAGCGGGTTCTACAACTTCTTCACGCTCTCGCTCGACAGGGCGAAGGATGAGCCTCTCTACCACCCGATCTTCGGCATCAAGTTTCTGGCGGCGCTCGGCATCTTCTTCCTCAGCGCCGCGCTCGTCGGGCGGTCGAGCGCGTTCGAGCGCATGCGCGCCGACCCGGGAAAATGGCTGGCGCTGAACGCCATCCTCGCGACGCTCGTCCTCCTGCTCGGCGGCATTCTCAAGAGCCTCGGAGGCGCGTCATGACGACCTGGCTGATCCTCATCGTCATCGTGCTCGTGGTCGCGGACGTCCTCCTGCTGCTGCTCTTCAAGGACAGCTGAGCGGCGAGCGCCCGCGCCGTCAGGCCTTCCGGAGGCTCCTGTAGACGATGTCGAGCCACCGGTCGGTGGAGATGAATCTCCAGCTCCACGAATCCCACTTCTCGGGGAGCCCCGCCTCCATGATCTCCTCGAGGCTCTTGCCGGCGGCGATGCGCTCGCGAACGATGGCGGTCGTCTCGCGCAGCATGGCGCGGGAGGCGCGCAGGTCCTCGAGCGTCGACAGCGGGCCGTGACCCGGGATGATCTTGACGTCGGCCGGCAGCATCTCGATCACCCTGTCGATGTTCTTCATGAAGCCCTCGACGTCGCCGCCGCTGTCGAGGTCGATGAACGGGAAGCGGCCCGAGAAGAAGTGATCGCCCATGTGGACGACGTTCGACTTCGTGAAGAAGACGATGCTGTCGCCGTCGGTGTGACCGTGCGGGAAGTGAACGACGCGCACCTCCTCGCCGTTGAAGTGGATCGACAGCCCGTTCGCGTACGTGATCACGGGCAGGGCCTCCGGCGCGGCGGGCCCGCGTCCACGGCCGCCGCTCGCCAGCCGCTTGCGCACGTTCTCGTGCGCGATGATCGGCGAGGACTTGCCGAAGAAGGGGTTGCCGCCCGTGTGGTCTCCGTGCCAGTGGGTGTTGAGGACGTACTTGATGCGGCCCTTGCCGAGCGCATCGACCGCTGCCTGGATCTTCTCGGCGAGGAAATCGAACTGGTCGTCGATCATCAGCACCCCGTCGGCGCCGGCGCTGATGCCGATGTTGCCCCCGCGACCCTCGAGCATGGAGATGCTCCCGCGCACGGGGATGGTCTTGATGGTGACGTCGTCGCCGCGCTGGGCGACCGCAGCGGCCCCGCCGACTGCGACTGCGACGGCGAGAAGACAGAGTGAGCGCGCGTTCATGGTTCCTCCCTCTCGAGTTACCCGTTCCGGTTCCCGTTCCCGTGCCCCTACCCGTCCCCGTGCAAGCCACGATGGCAGCACGCGCCGCCGAAGGCAAGTCCCGACAGCCGCGGCGATTCTCGAACCGAACTTGAACGCGCCCCCGTGCTGTCGATAATGGCGCCGAGGAGGTGGCCATGCTCAGCCTCACGGACGGCACGCTGCGTCCAGCGGGCGGCGCGCTCCCGCGTCGCGAGTTCATGCGGATCGGCGCCCTCGGACTCGGCGGCCTGACGCTGCCGGCCCTCCTCGAGGCGCGCGAGCGGGGAGGCGGCGGGCCGGCGCGCGGGACGTCGGTCATCTTCCTCGAGCTCGCCGGTGGGCCGACCCAGTTCGAGACGTACGATCCGAAGCCCGAGGCGCCGTCGGAGTATCGCGGGCCGCTGGGCGTCGTGCGCACGAACGTCCCCGGCGTCCTGTTCTCCGAGCTCATGGCCGAACAGGCGAAGGTGATGGACCGCCTGGCGATCGTGCGGTCGATTCACCACCGCAGCAACAGCCACGACCCCTCGAGCCACCTGACGCAGACCGGCTACTACAAGACCGGACGCAAGGGGGGCCCCAATCAGTTTCCGTGCGTGGGCTCCGTCGCCGCCGCGCTGCGCGGCCCGAACGATTCCGGCGTGCCCGCCTACGTCGCCGTGCCGCGCGTCATGCGAAACGGCGCCGCGTCGTTCCTCGGCAACGGATTCGATCCGTTCGAGGTCGGCGGCGATCCGAGCCGCCCGGACTTCCGCGTCAACAACCTCGAGCTCGTGCGGGGGCTGTCCGCGGACCGTCTCAGCGACCGGCGGTCCCTGCTCGACCAGCTCGACTCCTGCCGCGAGATCGTCGACGACGACGGCGTCGCGCGGGCCATGGACCGATTCACGCGCAAGGCGTTCGATCTCGTCACCGGCGAGCGGGCGCGGATCGCGTTCGATCTCGATCGCGAGGACGCGGCGACGCGCGAGCGCTACGGCCGCTCGCAGGTCGGCCAGGGGATGCTGCTGGCGCGGCGGCTCGTCGAGGCCGGCGTCACCTTCGTCAGCGTCCGCGTCACGGGCTGGGACGATCACAACGGCATCGAGAAGCGCATGCGCGACAAGGGGCCCGCCTACGACCGGGGCGTGGCCGCGCTGGTCGCCGATCTCCACGAACGCGGCCTCGATCGCGACGTGCTCGTGGTCGCCATGGGCGAGTTCGGCCGCACGCCGAGGATCAACCGCAACGCGGGCCGCGACCACTGGGGCGCGGTGATGAGCGTCCTCCTCGCGGGCGGCGGACTGCGCGTCGGTCAGGTCGTCGGCGCCTCGAACTCGAAGGGCGAGGTGCCCGTCTCCTCGCCGTACCGCCCGGAGAACGTGCTGGCGATGGTCTACCGACACCTCGGCATCGACGCGGCGACGACGATCGACGACCTCAGCGGCCGCCCGCGCTTCCTGCTCGAGCGCCGTGAGCCGATCCGCGAGCTGATCTGAGCGGAAGCGGCGGTTCGGGCTACTCTGCGACGCATCCAGGAGGAACGCAGGAAGACGGCGAAGCAAGGAAGGTTCGCTCGACAGCCCAAGCGAGCCTCACCAAGCTCGACCCCGTCGAAAGTCCCCGTGGAGTTCCGACATATCTCCCAGAAACGCCAGCGCTCAGCGGATTTAACCACAGAGGCACAGAGAGCGCAGCACAGAGGGCACAGAGGCGGCTTCGAAGACGTCGCTCGAATTCGCGGGCCGGGTTGAGCGGCGAAGGGCCGTTCGGGAAGAGAAAGAGACCTGTCTGTGTGCGTCGCTGCGCCAGCTCGCGCCGCACCTCTGTGGTTCAATCACGTCACCGGAGTCGGAGTCGGTCATCGGAATCGGAGTCGGAAATCGGAATCGGAAATCGGACTCGGACTCGGAGTCGGTATCGGACTCGGACTCGGACCTCAAACTCCCTCGAGAACGGGCACGGGAACGGGAACGGGAACGGGAACGGAGTTTTCGGCGACGACGGGGCGGGATCTTTAGCCTCGCAGCCACCCGCACAGCCGCTCGACCGCGTCGACCACCCGCCCCGCGTGCTCCCCGAGGAACTTCTCGGGGACCGGCTCGCTCTCGGGGAGCGAGGCGACCGCGTCGAGCGCTGCGCCGCCGTCGAAGTCGACGTAGGCGAGCCGCGCGGTGAGCTCCTCCGGCGGGCGCCCGAAGTGGGTCCCGGCGAGGACCGCCACGCCGGTCTCGTCGAGCAGGCCGCGGCAGAGCTTCGGGCTGGTGGTCAGACCGCGATCGTGCAGGGCCGGCGCCAGCGGCGAGAAGTCGGGAAAGAGGTAGAACGCGCCCTGCGGCACGGCGACGTCGACGCCGGCCTCGGAGAGCTTTTTGGCGATCCACGCGCCGAGCGCTTCGAGGATGCGCCGGCAGCGCGTCAGGTAGAGCTCGA
>JBFFXF010000100.1:0-23363 GCA_041569895.1 Planctomycetota bacterium
ACGGTCGAGCTCTGGTTCGACGGCGAGAAGCTGGGCGAGACGGCGGACGTCGCCGGCCCCTTCACGCAGTCGCAACCGATCATCTTCTTCGGCCGCGACAGCCGCCTCGGCGGTACGCAGTTCAGCGGCAAGCTCGACGACATCGCGATGTGGAACGTCGCCCTCGCGCCAGCGGAGATCGAGGCACTCGCGAGCGGCGCCGCCGCGCCGAGCGACGTACCGTTCCCGGACGAGCCGCCCGCCGCGCCGCAGGTCGTCACGGCCACCGGCGAGGAGAACCGGGTGACCGTCGACTGGGCCGACAACGTCGAGGACGACCTCGCGAGCTACACCGTATACCGCTCGACGACGATGGGCGGGCCTCATGACGTCCTCGCGATGGACGTCTCGGAAAGCATCTACGTCGATACCGACGTCACCAGCGGCGTCGAGTACTGCTATGTCGTCACCGCCGTCGACCAGGGCGGGAACGAGTCCGATCAGTCCGGCGAGGCCTGCGGGACGCCGGTCGAACCGACAGCGCCCGCGGCGCCGACGGGTCTCGCGGCGGTGGGCGGCGATGCGGTCGTCCAGCTCGACTGGGACGACAACACGGAGGACGATCTCGCGTTCTACAAGATCTACCGCTCGACCGACCCGGAGGGGCCCTTCGTGACCGGACCGCAGTCCGACGTCAGCGAGTTCGAGGACCGGGCGGTTCAGAACAACAGAACGTACTACTACTACGTCACCGCGGTGGACATGAGTGATCTCGAGTCCGACCAGTCCGACGTTGTCGAGGTCTCGACGGACGATACGCTGGCCCCCGATGCGCCCGCGGGGCTCGCCGCGACCGCCGGCGACGCTCGCGTCGACCTCGACTGGGACGACAACACGGAGGACGATCTCGCGAGCTACACCGTGTACCGCTCGACGAGCATGGGCGGCCCGCACGACGTCCTCGCCGCGGGCGTCACAGAGAGCGCCCACGCCGACGAGAGCGCCGAGAACGGCACCACCTACTACTACGTCGTCAGCGCCACGGACACGAGCGGCAACGAGTCGAACCGGTCCGCCGAAGTCGTGGCGACGCCGCAGGAGCCGGGCGGTGGCCAGGTCGTCTTCGACTGCAACCAGGACGGCAGGATGGACATCTCCGATCCGCAGTGTCTCCTCGGCTTCCTCTTCCTCGGGACGCCCGAGCTGCTGCCGTGCGGGAACGGTCTCGCCGTCGATGAGGCGAACACGCGACTCATGGACTGGAACGGCGACGGGAGGGTCGACATCTCGGACGCCACGGCGTCGCTCGGCTGGCTCTTCCTCGGAGGCCCGCCGCATGTGCTCGACACCGGGGCGAACGGCACGACATGTATTCGAATCGTCGGGTGTGACGACATCTGTACGCCTTGATGGGAGGCGGAATCATGAGTGGGAAGTCTCGCCGACTACTCGGCGCGCGATTGCCCGTTGATATCGCGGTCGCGCTGATCGCCCTCGCCCTGCTGCGTGTCTCGGTGGCAGGGCCACTGGGCAAGAATTTCGGCCATGTCTTGATCCTCGACGACCAGGGACCGTCGAGCCGCGACCAGATCGACAGCTACGACACGAATACGGGCGTCTTCAAGGGCTCGTCGTTGACGTTGCCCTCCTCGAATCGTCGCACGCTCGTCGCCGCCGGCGATGAGGCCTCCGTGTTGGTTCCGGCGAACGACCAACTCGGCAGCGACTGGACCACCCCCGGCTTCAATGACGCCGGCTGGATGTCCGGTCCTACCGGCGTCGGCTACGGGTTCGAGGCCGACCCCGGAGCCACGAATCGGCCGATCATCTACTTCGGCTTCGAGACCAGGGAGGGCGAGGCCGTCACCGACGGTCAGACGGCCGGTGGCCAGGTGGACGAGTCGGCCGGCCATCCCGAGGGGCCGTTCCACGGCGTCGGAACGGAGGAACCGACGAGAGTGAGCGACGGCCTCTCGTATTCGAGCGATGTCCCCGCGGTGCTCGCCCACTCGAGGGCCTCGATCGAGTTCGACGAATTCAATCCGAATCCCGAGGCCTTCGAGGTCACCCCGATTCCCGACGCGATCCGCGACATGACGCTCGGCGATTTCACCATGCACACTTGGTTCAAGTCGACCGACGAGGGACGCAGCATCTTCATGGGGTCGTGCTGCACCGGCAACGCCGAGCGCCTCAACTTCGAGCTCCACACGGGAAACCGCATCCGCATCTGGATCAACGGCGCCGGCGCCACGACGGACCTCAACGTCTCGGTTGCTCCCGGCAACTCGCGTGACGGCGAATGGCACTCGGGAACGGCGGTCCGCAGGGGAGAGAACGTCGAGCTCTACTTCGACGGCCGCCTCGTCGGCGAGATGCTGGACGTCGCGGGCTCTTTCCAGCAGTCACAGCTGTCCTACTTCTTCGGCCGCGACAGTCGCACCGCGGAGACGCGATTCGACGGCAATCTCGACGACGTCGCCTTCTGGAACGTCGCGCTCGAAACGGAGGAGATCGAGGCCCTGGCGGCGGGCGCGCAGCCGACGAGCGGCGAGGTCCCGGAGCCCATCGCGTACTGGGACTTCGAGACCAAGGAGGGCGATGCGGTCGAGGACGGCGAGTCGGCCATCGGACAGGTCGACGAGACGGCCGGCCATCCCGACGGCCCTTTTGACGGTGTTGGAATCGGCGAGGCTCCGGGTGCGGGTGGAGCGAACGGCCTCAACTACAGCGAGGACGCTCCCGACGGGCTCGACCACTCGAGATTCTCGATCGAGATCGACGAGTCCGGCAGACCGGAATCATTCGTCGTCGACCCGATGCCGGACGTGCTGCGCCAGCTCACGCTCGGCGACATGACCATCCACACGTGGTTCAAGACGACCGACACGGGACGCAGCATATTCATGGGCTCATGCTGCAACACGAGCGGCAGCCACCGGCTCAACTTCGAGCTCCACACCGACAACAGGATCCGCGCGTGGATCAACGGGCCGGGGGCGACAACGGACTTCAACATCCCCGTGACCGACGTCGGCGATTCGCGCGATGGCGAATGGCATTCGGGAGCGATGGTCCGTCGGGGCGAGTCCGTCGAGCTCTACTACGAGGGCATCCTCATCGGACAGACGCAGGACGTCGCGGGAGCTTTCGAACAGCTGCCGCCGGCCTACTTCTTCGGCCGCGATGACCGCACCGGCGACACGCGCTTCAGCGGCAAGCTCGACGACATCGCCATCTGGAACAAGGCGCTCTCACCCGGTCAGATCGAGGCGCTGGCGAGGGGCGCGTCTCCCCTCGAGCTCCCCGACGAGGGGGAGGTCGCCGCCGAGTTGATCGGCACCGACATCGAGGGGGCGATGCGAGGCATCAATGCGAGCGCCTACGTGCGGATCCCCTTCGAGGTCGCCGAGCCGGACGCGCTCGAGTCCCTGACGCTCGAGATGCGCTACGACGACGGCTTCATCGCCTATCTCAACGGCGAGGAGGTGGCTCGGCGAAACGCACCGGACGTGGCGTCGTGGGACTCGAGCGCGCTCGGGGAGCGCGGCGGCATGATCACGCTCGTCTCCGAACGCTCCGTGGCGAGGACGCTCGTTCCCACCGGCGACGAACTGGGGACCAGCTGGACGACCATCGGCTTCGACGACACCGGCTGGATTGTCGGCCGGCCGGGTATCGGCTACGACGCCACCGAACGCCTCCCCGGCGACTCGCCGCGGCCGATCGCCTACTGGCCCTTCGAGACCAGTGACGGCGTGGCAGTCGAGGACATGCAGTCGTCGGATCTGGGCATCATTGACGAGCTCGCCGACCATCCGGACGTCGACGGCCCCCTCGACGGTGTCGCCACGGGCGGCGTGTACTCGGCGGACGCGGCGCCCCTCGCGCACTCGTCGTTTTCGTGGGTCGTGGACGAAGCCCAACCGATCCCCGACACCTTCGAGATCACCCCGATGCCGACTGCGATCGCCGAGCTCCCGCTCGAGGACTTCACGATGCACACCTGGTTCAAGTGCACCGATCCGGGACGCAGCATATTCATGGGGTCCTGCTGCACCGGAGCGAACAACCGCCTGAACTTCGAGCTCCACACCGGGAACCGAATCCGCATCTGGATCAACGGCCCGAGCGCAACGAGTGATCTCAACGTGCCGGTGACGCCCGGGAACTCCCGTGACGGCGAGTGGCACGCGGGTACGGCGGTTCGCCGCGGTGACTCCGTCGAGCTCTACTTCGACGGCGAGCTCGTCGGCCAGATGACAGACGTCGCCGGCTCCTTCGTCCAGGGAGAGCCGACCTACTACTTCGGACGCGACAGTCGCGTCGGCGACACACAGTTCGACGGCAAGCTCGACGACATCGCGTTCTGGAACCTCGCCCTGTCCACCGGGCAGATCGCCTCGCTCGCAAAGGGCGCCTCGCCGCTCAGCCTGCCCCCGGAGGGCAGCATCGGCGCGCAGCTCGGCACCGACCTCGTCGACGCGATGCGCGGCACGAATCCGGGCGCGTACACACGCATCGCGTTCGAGGTTGAAGACCCGGCCGACCTCTCGTCCCTCCTGTTGCGCATGAGATACGACGACGGCTTCATCGCGTATCTGAACGGCGAGGAGGTCGCCCGGCGCAACGCTCCGGACGGAGCGATCTGGAACTCCGCTGCTCCGAGCGACCGTGACGACGGCGACGCCGGCATCTTCGAGGACATCGACGTCTCGCAGGCGATCGCGCTCTTACAGGCCGGCACGAACGTCCTGGCCATCCACGGACTCAACGCGAGCGCGGACGCATCGGCGTTCCTCGTGCTTCCCGAGCTTCTGGCGTCGAGGCCCGGTGGCAACGCGCGCGCGTTGATCGCCGAGAAGATCGATATCTCCGACTCGATCGGCCTCCTGGATCCCGGCCGGAACGTCCTCGCCATCCACGGGCTCAACTCGAGTCCCGGCGCCGACGCGTTTCTCATCCTGCCCGAGCTCGTCACCACGGTCGCCGGGCAGGAGGCAACGGGCATCACGGCATCCGAGATTCCCGGCATCGCGTACGCCATCTCCGACCGTGGCAACCTCTACGAGGTCGACTGGTTTCGCGGCACGACCCGGGAGATCGCCGACCTCGGCGCCACTCTTCCGGAAAACGCGTTGCATGCGCGGTACGAGTCCATCACGAGTCTGCCGGGCAGCGATCTCCTCTACATTCTGCGCAGCGACCGCGGCTCCGGTCAGTTCGACACCGAGGACTTGATCGACACCTACGATCCGACGCCAGGAGCCGCGGACCCGTACACGAGAGAGGTCTTCATGACGCGCGGATTCACCGCGGTCTCGCTGAGCGATGGTCCGCCGTTTCCACCCTTCGGAGACGGGCCCGCTCTCTACACCATCGGCACGATCGGCGAGCTCGAGGTCTTCGACCCGGCGAGTCCGGGAACAGGTCAGATTGTGCGACGCGATCTGCCGGAGGGAACCGCCGGCGATCTCGTGTCGGTCACGGCTGTCCCCGGAGACGACTTTCAGATCTACGTTCTTCAGGACTCCAACCTGGACGGCGACACTCGCGACAGGGTCCTCGTGTTCACGCTCGACGGTGAGCTCGAGAACCTCATCATCGTCGACCACGACACCGCGGCGGCAATCACGGATCTGCCGAGGAGAGGGCATCTCTTCACTCAGGCGCGTAACGGTCCAGCGGCGACGATCGACCTGGCGCGTGGCCAGGCCGGCGTCACGGACCTCGGACGCGGCGCGTCGAACAACGCCAACAGCGCCACGAGCATCGCGGCCTCGAGCGATCCCGAGAAGTTCGTCTACATCGCCGACGACCGCGGCGCGCATCACCTCGACGTCCACGACGCTCGCTACATCTGGGCTGCGGGATCGACCGACAACGTCGCCAGCACTCCGGCGACGCCCGACGGTGACTGGGCGGACTCGAGCGTGACCGACGGCGGCAGACTGCTCTGGCAGCTCCATACCGACGGCAAGCTCTACAGGATCGATCCCGACACCGGTGACGCCACGCTGGCGCGGGACCTCGATCCACCGCAGTCGAGCAGCGACCGTTCGACATACGAGTCGATCACCAACCTCCAGGGTGATGGCCGTCTTTTCATCCTGCGAACCGACCGTCCCGTGACCGCGAAGACCGGCGGTGGTTCTGTCGGAATTGTGGACGTATTCAGACCCGAGGGTGCGATCTACACGACCGATGTCTACACGACACTCGGCACCGGCATGATGGCGATCAGTGACGGCCCACCCTACAATCGCGGCGACGTCAGTACCGGCGCCGGTGGCGCGGTCTATCTCATCTCCGCGGGGGGATCCTTCGAGGTTCTCGATCCCGAGGGGTCGGGCACGACGACCCGCATTCGCGACGGCATCGGAGGTGACGGGGGCGGCATGATGGTCTCGATCACCAACCTGCCGACGGATGCGACTCACATGTACGCGCTCCGCGACCGGGAGGGCGACGACGGGCGGGATCGGGTCGATGTCCTCGACCTCGCCGGCGGGGCCGAGTTCGATGCCTTCGAGCTCGAGGGAACCGACGCCACGTCGATAACCGACACGAGCGAGCGTACGCTGTTGGCGACATCGGCCGACGGTGTCACCAGCGTCATCGAGGTGGCCGACGACGTCGTTTACGACTTCGACGCCGACGTCGCAACGCATCATGTCGCCGCGACCAACATCGACCTGACGATACCGGAGCCGCCCCGGGTCCTCTTTGTGCGCGGCGATACGAACGCCGACACGATCGTCAACATCTCCGACGGCGTCTTCGTGCTCAATTTCCTCTTCCTCGGCGGCACCGAGCCGACCTGCCGGGCGGCCACCGACACGAACGACGACGGCGGGACGAACATCGGGGACGGTATCTTCATCTTCAACTTTCTCTTCCTCGGAGGACCGAACATACCGCCGCCGAACGCCTGCGACGATCCGCAGCCGGCCGGCGTCGACTGCGAGGCGTTCGGGGCGTGCACGCCGTAGGCGCGAGGCGCCTGACGGTGGTGAGGAGGACGAAAACTGGAGGCGGCCGGTCAGTTCTTTGACACTGGCGATTCCCCGGGGGAGAATTGCCTCTTCATGTTCGCCGGTTCAGCGCGTGATGGGAGCCCGGAGAAACTGTCATGAGGAGTTTTCGTTGGGCGCCGTGGCTCTGGGCCAGCGTGGTAGCGGCAGGTCTCGGGGGCGGCGCGGCGCGCGCGGATGTCATCATCACCGAGTTGATGGCCGGCAACAGCGGCACGCTTCTCGATGAGGATGGTGATCCCTCGGACTGGATCGAGCTTTACAATGACGGGAACTCGATCGCCGATCTCGAGGGCTGGTACCTGACCGACGATCCCGACGTCTTGCAAAAGTGGCGGTTTCCCGCCGTCACGGTCGAGGCGGGGGGGTTTCTCGTCGTCTTTGCCTCCGGAAAGAACCGCACCGCGAGCCGATCCGAGCTGCACGCGAACTTCAGGCTCGCGACCCGCGGCGAGTATCTCGCACTCCTGCGGCCGGACGGGGTAACGGCCGCCGACGAGTTCGTCTTTCCCCCTCAGCGGCAGGACGTCTCGTGGGGCGTACGCATGGAGGCCGACGTCCGAACGCTCGTCGCGACCGGTGCAACCGCCCGCGTGAGGATACCCCCGAACGGCGCCGATGGTGCGGAGTGGACCGGAGCCCGCGAGCCCTTCGACGATTTCGCCTGGAACGACGGCGACGGCTCGAAGACCGGCGTCGGATACACTGACGAGGAGGTCGTCGCCATCGACGACGGCCTGGCCGAGGGCCTCGTGGCCGCGTGGACGTTCGAGACCAGCGATGGCGCGCCGGTGAGGGATGGGCTTGACGCCTCCGGTCGGCGTGTGGACGAGGTCTCGGGCCATCCGGCCGGCCCCTTTCACGGCACGGCGTCTGCGGGTGTCTACCGGGCGGATACCCCGGAGAACGTCGCCGGTTCCAGCTTCTCCCTCGAGTTCGAGGAGTCCGGGACCGTGGAGTCGTTCAGGGTCGACATGGCGACGCCGATCGCGCGCCTGACGACCGGCGACTTCACCCTGCACACGTGGTTCAAGTCGACCGACTCCGGCCGCAGCATCCTCATGGGCTCCTGCTGTGCGACTCTTCCGGGAGCACTCAATTTCGAGCTCCATACGAGCAACCGCCTGCGCGTGTGGATCGCGGGGCCGACGGCGACGACCGATCTCAACGTCTCGGTCAACTCCGTGGGCAACTCGCGGGACAATCGCTGGCACTCCGCGGTGGCGCTCAGGCGCGGATCGACCGTGGAGCTCTACTTCGATGGCGTGCGTGTCGGCAGCACGAGCGACGTCGCAGGCGAGTTCGAGCAAGCGCCCGCGACGTACTACTTCGGCCGCGATGACCGCGAGGGAGACACTCGCTTCGACGGCAAGCTCGACAACATCGCGTTCTGGAATCGAGCGCTCGACGCGGACGAAATCCGTTCGCTCGCGGACGGCGCCGATCTCGGAGCCGCGGCCGGTTTCGCCGGGCTCATCGGCACGGATGTCGAGCAGCCCATGAAGGGCAAGAACCCATCGGCGTACATCCGCATCGGCTTCGACGTCGACGATCCGGAAGCGCTCCAGAGCATGCTCCTGAGAATGAAGTACGACGATGGCTTCGTGGCGTACCTCAACGGCTGGGAGGTGGCGCGACGCAATGCCCCGGCCGAGGTGCTCTGGAACTCGACCGCCACCGAGGAGCGCGCCTTCGCCGCCGCAGTCGCATTCGAGGACATCCGAGTCGCTGCGCCGAGCGCCCTCCTCGTCGCGGGACGAAACATCCTCGCCATCCACGGGCTCAACTCGAGCGCCGGAGATGAGGACTTTCTCATCTTGCCGGAGCTCACGGCGCTGACGGGATCCATCGACCTCGATGACCTGCGCTACTTCTCGAAGCCGACGCCGGGGGCCACGAACGAGGGCGGTTTCCTCGGGTTCGTGGAGGAGACCGAGTTTTCGGTGACGCGCGGCTTTTTCGAGGACCCCTTCTCGCTCGAGCTCTCCAACAGCACGCCCGATTCGATCATCAAGTACAGCGATGACGGAAGCTGGCCGGACGCCGACACGGGCAAGATCTACACCGGACCGATCCCCATCACGACGACGACGGCCATCCGTGCTACCGCCTTTATCGAGGGGTATTTGCCCGAGTATACGGCGCACACGTACATCTTCCTCGAAGACGTCATCCGGCAGCCGGCCAGTCCCGAGGGCTTCCCGGGCACGTGGCAGCCGGGCTGGACAGCCGACTACGCGATGGATCAGGGTGTCGTCAACGACCCTCTCTACAGGAACAGGATCGTCAACGACCTGAAGTCGATCCCGACGATGTCGATCGTCATGGACGTCGACGACATCTTCGGCCAGCCTGACGGCATCTACTCGAACTCGGAGGCGCGTGGCATTCGCTGGGAGCGCATCGCATCGACCGAGTTCTTCGATCCCGGGGATCCGGACCGCGAGTTCCACATCAATTCGGCGATCCGGAGTCACGGGGGAGCGACGCGCGTGCCGAGCTCCTCGATCAAGCACAGCTTTCGCCTCATCTTCAAGGACACCTACGGTGCCGACGACAGGCCGACGTTCGGCCCGACCAAGCTTCGCTTCGCGCTCTTCCCGGACTCTCCGGTCGACAGATTCGACACACTCGTCCTGCGAGCCGGATACAACTACTCGTATCTCCACGGCAGCGCGGCGCAGAACCTGCGCGCGCAGTACATACGGGAGCGGTGGATGCGCGAGACCCAGCTCGACACCGGTCATCTCTCCTCTCACGGGACCTACGTCCACCTCTACCTGAACGGACTCTACTGGGGGATCTTCGCTCCCCAGGAGCGCCCCGACGCCTCGTTCATGGCAGAGCACCTGGGCGGCGACAAGGAGGAGTACGATTCCCTGAACGCCAACGTGCCCACGGGCGGGGACTGGATCCGGCGCGACGGCTGGGACGCTCTCGTTCGAAAGGCGGGCGCCGATCTCTCGAATACGGAGAACTACGAGGCGGTGCTCGAGGATCTCGACCTCGAGAACCTCATCGACTACATGATCGTCCATGTCTACGGCGGCACGACCGACTGGCCGGTGGGCCCCGGCGGCAAGAACTACTGGCAGGGGCGCTGGCGTGGCGATGGCCGCTGGCAGTTCTTCATCTGGGACGGTGAGTACAGCCTCCAGGGGGTCAATGACAATCGGGTCGGGGTGAGCGACGCCAACACGCCCGCGTATCTCTACTCGCAGCTGCGGTCGAACGAAGAATACCGCGTACTCTTCGGAGACCACGTACACCGGCACTTCTTCAACAACGGCGCCCTGGCGCCGAGACAGTGCATCGCTCGTTACATGGAGCTCGCGGACTTCATCGAGAGTTCCATGGTCGGCGAATCCGCCCGCTGGGGCGATCGACGGAGACCCGGACGCGCGTACACGCTGCGCGAGTGGATCAACGAGCGCGACTGGATGACGAACACCTACATGCCTCGGCGAACCGCTGTCGTGCTCGAACAGTTCCGGGGGGTGAGGCTGTATCCACGAGTCGAGGCTCCCTCGTTCAACCAGCACGGAGGAGCGATTCCGGACGGTTTTCGGCTCGAGATCCTCCCACCCGCCGCCGGCGAGACCTACTACACGCTGGACGGAACGGACCCGCGCCTCCCGGGAGGAGATATCTCCGCGAACGCCATCAAGTCGACCGAGGCGAGCGGCTCATTCACGCTGCTCGAAACAGGAGCCGACGTACGCTTTCATGTTCCCGAGGACGGATCCCTGGCGCTCGACTGGACCGAGCTCGACTTCAACGACGCGGGCTGGCTCGATGGCAAGACCGGGATCGGATTCGAGAGGAGCTTCGGTTACGAGGACCTCATCGCCACCGATGTCGAGGCGACGATGTTCAACGTCAACGCGACGATATACCTCCGCATCGCCTTCGACGTCGACGACCCGTCCGGCCTGGAGTTCTTGAACCTGCGCATGAAGTACGACGACGGATACGTGGCGTACCTGAACGGCGAGCGCGTCGCGGCGCGAAACGCGCCGGCGAGCCCCACCTGGAACTCCGAGGCGACGGCGAGTCATTTCGACTCCGAGGCCATCGTGTTCGAGGACTTCGACGTCACCGCCGAGATCGGGCTTCTGCGTCCGGGCCGAAACGTCCTGGCCGTTCACGGCCTCAACTCGAGCAGCTTCAGCGGCGACTTCCTGATCATACCCGAGATCGAGGCCTCGGAGTCTCGGCGCGGGATCAACATCGAGCGGACCACTCGAGCCAGGTCACGGGCTCTCGTCGGCGGCGACTGGAGCGCGCTCAACGAGGCCGTCTTCGTGGTCGATTCGTCGGCGCTTCGGATCACGGAGATCATGTACCACCCCCCGGAGGCAGCCGACGGCAGCGAGTTCACGAACCGGGATGACTTCGAGTTTCTCGAGCTCCAGAATACCGGCGCCCGGCCGCTCAACCTCATGGGGATCCGCTTCACATCGGGAATCGAGTTCACGTTTCCCGAGCGGCCGCCCGGGGATGACCTGGGCCCGGCAGAGTACGTTCTTCTTGTCAAGAACCTCGACGCGTTCGCGTCCCGCTACGACACCGCCGGTCTCTCCATCGCCGGCGAGTACCGGGGGAGGCTCGCCAATGGGGGAGAGGAGATCGTCGTCGAGGACTCCCTGGGGCGAACGCTTCTGCGTTTCGAGTACGACGACGGCTGGGTGCCGGAGACGGACGGACTGGGGCATTCGCTCCAGATCGTCGATCCGACGGCCGATCCGAAAACCTGGGGAGAGAGGGCGAGCTGGCGGGCGAGTCGTGTCGCTGGCGGCACGCCCGGCTTGCCGGACGAGGAGCGGGAGGGATCCAGGTTCGTCCGTGGCGATTCGAACGGCGACGGTCGTCTGGACGTCGCCGACGCCACGTACACGCTCGAGTACCTCTTCAGACGCGGCGCGACGCCGCCTTGCAAGGAGGCAGTCGACGCGAACGCGGATCAGCGGCTGGACATCTCCGACCCGGTGAGATCGCTCCTCTATCTGTTCGCGGGCGGCGCGGAGCCGGAAGCGCCGTTCCCCGAGTGCGGCACCTCGTCCCGCCCCGGAGAGCCGTCTCTGGGTTGCCAGGACGACACGGGGTGCCGTGCCTGACGGGTTCCGTCGGTCGCAGCACTCACCCCAACGTTGCAAAAACCCGTTCCCGTACCCGTCCCCGTCCCCGTTCCCGTACCCGTCCTCGAAGGCTCTGGTTGCGGAGTCCGATGGCCGATTCCGATACCGATGACGGTCACGGTCACGGTCACGGACCACGGTCACGGTCCACGGACCACGGTCCACGGTCCACGATACCGGTACCGATTCCGATGTCCGATGTCCGATTCCGATTCCGATACCGATTCCGATACCGATTCCGATACCGATTCCGATACCGCTTCCGATACCGACTCCGATACCGACTCCGACTCCGAACTCAATCCGGGCAGTTGTCGAACGCCGCGCAGTCCAGGTCGTCGTCGGTCGGGTCGGGGCCGCATTCGAGGAACGGCTCGGACGGCGCGCGTCCCCCGAGGAAAAGGAAGTTCAACAGCAAGACGGCATCGGTGATCTCGAGCCCGCCGCTGTCGTCGCTGTCCGCCGCATCGAAACAGGTCGGCGCCTGTCCCCCGAGAAAGAGGAAGTTGAGCAGGAAGACGCCGTCCGTGATGTCGATTGGCGCGTTCACGGGTCCGGTGGCGTCGGCGTCTCCGCGACGGAATACCGGCTCGGTGATGATCTCGCTGACGAGGAACCAGTTCCGCGAGCCGTCGCAGCCGTCGTCGTTGTTCTCGTCGGGGCCGATGGAGTTCAGCGCGAGGTCGATGGTGTCGCCGACCTCGATCGAGAGCTCGACCGCGCGCGTCACGCCGACGTTGTCGCCTCCCTCGACCGATGCCTGATCGACGACCATGTCGTTGTGGTACAGGATCCCCGTGACGCCATTGCCGCCGCACGCGACGTTCTGGTGATGCGTGTGCCACAGCACGGTGACGAGCGCGCTCCGGTCGCTCGTCCAGCGGCGAATCGGCCAGTGCTCGGCCTCCGGGTCCGGGTCGTTCGGGTGGACGTCGAGCCGCGCCATGAAGGTCCAGGGCGGGGCGCCGGCGCTGGTGATGTCCCAGGCAGCGCCGTTCCAGTGATTCGGCGACTCGCGCCAGGTCACGGCGTCCGGGGTGACGAACTCCGAGCCGTCGTTGAGGAACTCGGTGAACTTGTCGGCCTCGTACACGCCGTCGCCGCCCAGCGCGAGGTCCTCCGTGACGTCGAAGTAGCCGTAGAACATGTTGTTCTCGCCCTGCGTTCCGGTCGTCGACCAGTCACGCAGCGTGTCGGCGACCTCGTCGTCGCAGAAGTTGCCGACGCCGTCGCCGTCAAAGTCCTCCTGGTCGCGGTTCGCGAGCTCCGGGCAGTTGTCGCAGTCGTCGCCGAGCCCGTCGCCGTCGCCGTCCTCCTGGCCGGGGTTGGTGTCACGCGGGCAGTTGTCCTGGTGGTCGAAGACCCCGTCCTCGTCCCGATCGACGACCGCGGCGTTGAACAGCAATCCGTCGGTCCCGAATCGCGCCACGACGTCGAGAGCGCTCCCGGGCGTGAACGCCTGCCCGAGGGACAGCTCGGCTCCGGCGGCGATCGTCCGTGACCCCTCGAAGCTCGACTCGGTCAAGAGGTTGGCGGTCGGGTTGTTCCTCGTCCAGGCCGCGTCGCCGATGCCGGTCCAGCCCTGGGGGTCGAGGGAGCCGCTCGCCGAGGAGAGGTGGTAGAAGTTGAGCTCGAAATCCGAGGTCGTTCCGTTGACCAGGGTGACGTTGCCCGTGTCGGTGTCGACGCGCAACTCGAGACGTCCGACCGTGACCTCGGTCACCGCCTCCCAGGACGTGCCGATCGCGACATCGTCCCAGAAGATCGCGCCGCCGCCGGTGGTGCCGCGGTCCAGGCGCAGTTGACCGGTGAGCGCTTCGGCGTCCGGGAGAACGTCCGCCTCGACGGAGAGCTCGTACTCGCCCTCCTCCTCGCCGTCAGGGTCGAGCCAGACGGAGAGGATCTCGTCGTCACCGGCGGCGTTGATCTCGAGCTTGCCGACCAGTCGATGCATGACGCCCGGCTCGACGACCGGGACGAAGTCGAGCGGGAACTCGACGATCGGTCCGAGCTGCGCATCGAACCCGAGCCCCGGATCGATGCCGATGCCGATCTGCGCGGCCTCGTCGGCGGGGGCGTTGATGATGAGGCGGCCGACGGGACTCCCCGACGTCATGAACCGGACGCCGAAGTAGATCGATTCGACGTCCGCCAGCCCGCTCGTGTCGAAGGCGCGATTCAGCGAGTTGGCGCTGAGCCCGGTGGTCGTCAGGCCCATGAAGCGCCGCTCCCTGGGATTGAAATCCTCGCCGGTGATGATGCCGTTGCCGATCGACACCCAGCGACCGTTCCAGGATCCGCTTCCGCCGCCGTAGTCCTGCAGGGTGAACCCGCCTCCCGGTCCGAGCGTCTTGGTCGGCTCCCGGTAGAAGAAATCGTCCGCGGCGACCACCCCGGAGGCGTCCAGCTCGCGGTCGGGCAGTCCACCGCTGGCCTCGGTCAGGATGATCCGGAAGTCGAAGTAATCGATGCGGCCGTTCTGATCGACGTCGCCCATGCGGAGCGTGCTGCCGTCGCCGCCGCCCAGCCCGTTGTCGAACCCGACGTTCTCCGACCACACGGCGTAGTCCGCGGCATCGACCTCACCGTCCTGATCGACGTCCCCGAACACACCGCTCGGCTGGTCCTCGCTGAAATCGATGTCGCGAGAGGCGTCGAAGTCGAAGTCCGGGAAGCCGGCGATGGTGAAGTCGTCGACGGTGCCGTCGAAGAACGCAGCGGTCGAGGTTCGGCTTCCCACGGTGACGTTGCCGACACCGTTCCAGAAGTTCGCGCCGGAGGCCACGAGCGAGCCGTTGACGTAGAGCTCGGCCCCGTTGCCTCCGCGAAACACCGCCACGTGGGTCCACGCGTCGAAGGCCACCTCGACGTTGGAGGGAGTGTCGGGAATGATGCTGACGGCGATCAGCTCCCAGCGTCCGTCCGCCGTGATGCCCACGCCGCCAGTGGCGTTGCCGAGGCTCCAGACCGCCTGCCGTCTGCCCGAGCCCTCCGAATCGGGGCGCACCCAGGCCTGACTGAGCGACGCGAAGGTGGAGAAGTTGCGAGGATCGAAGGGCACGGACGTCAGGCGATCGTCGACCCCGTCGAAGTCGATCGCGAGACTGCCGGCACCCTCGCGCCCCTCGACGTAGACGGGCTCGCCCTCGGCGTTCAGCGGCACGAACTCACCGCCCGCATCGAAGACCGGGTCGCCGTTGGCGTTCTGGGAGGGCGGGACCTGCACGTCGTTCGTCTGTTCGACAATCTCGTCGATCCCGCTGCCGGCATCCTCCTCCCCGAAGGGATAGACCCGGACCTTCTCCGCGGCGGGCAGAGTCGTGACGAGGAGGAACGCGGCGCAGAGCACCCAGCGCCCGATCGCAAGCGTGTTGGGGGAGTGCCGCCGAGTGGTCATGATCGTCCCTTTCGTAGTCTTTGATGTCCTCGCGCCGACCCGGCAGGATTCTACTGGATGCGCTGCCGGGGGGTCAACGCGGCTGCGGAAGCAGGGCGACCCGTCAATCTGCCGAGTCCCGTGGCGGATTCGAGACACCTGTGTTCGGGCAACACGGGCGCTCTTCAAAACTCCTCTCATCGTCAGAAAGAGCACCGAGGTCAGCGTTCCGGCGAGGCGGATTGCGGCCCAGTCGCGCGGTCCGGAGAGAAACGGTCATCTCGGTCCGCCCGGCGGCGCGTGCGTGGCGAGCGGAGCAGCTGCCGCGTTTCCCGCCGTACGCGGCTTCCACCTCGTAGTCGCCGAAGAAGCCGCGCACGCGGACGACGCCATCGGCGCCCGTCGTCTCCTCGCGCTCCGTCCACCATCGCCGACGGACGAGGTCGAGCAGACGTTCGTAGGCGGGCTTCGGCGAGAGGTCCCGGCGGAGCAAGCCTGCCGGCGCGCCCTGCCATGCTCGCAAGTCCGAGAGATCCCACCAGGTGATCGCCTCGACCGAGGGATGGCTGAAAAGCACCGTGTAGAATGCCGCGACCTCTCGCGCCTGCCGCTCCTCGAGCCCGGGCTCCGTCTTCCCCCAACGCCATCTCCCCGCGCGGGGACCACTCACGATCGTCGTCTCCGTGAAGTGGAGCGGCGCGCCGAACCGGGCGAAGCGCTCGCAGACCTCCCACACCTTCAGGGGATTCCAGCAGCCCGAGTGCATGTGGCTCTGGATTCCGATCGCGTCGAACACCGGTCGCCCGCCGGAGACGAGCCGGGTGAGCAAAGCCTCGTACTCGCGGTCCGTGCGATAGTCGTTGATGAGAAGTGTCGCTTCCGGATTGCCGCGACGAGCAGCCGCGAAGGATCCGAGCGTCCAGTCGACGACGCCGGTCTCCTCGAACGCGGCGGTCATCCGATTGTCGTCGCGGAAACGCCATGGATCCGTCGCCTCGTTGACGACGTCCCAGACACCTATGAGCGATCGGAGGCGCCGCGCGCAGTCGGTGACGCGCTCGTCGGAGAGCGCTCGTATCCGCGCCGTGTCGGCCGGCAGCCACTCCGGAACCGACGCGGGGTGGTTCCAGACGAGGGGATGCCCCTTGGTGACGATGCCGCGCTCGCGGCACCAGCGGGCAACGCGTTCGCGGTCGGCGTGCTCCGGCTCTCCCTGCTTCCGCTCGTAGTGACCCCAGTAGAAGGGCAACGTCGCGAAATTGAAGAGAGCAGCGAATCGATCTCGGTATGCGTTCTCCAGCTCGCCGTCGCCGAGGCGGCCGTGCGCAAAGACGTTGCACCCGAAGAGGAACTCATGCCGTCGCTGGCGGATGCGCACGGCGGCGCCCTCGACCGGGCGGCCACCCTCGCCGACGACGCGCACGACGAGCGGCCCGGTTCGGTACCGCTCGATGCGGCGCTCCGCGCCGGCGAGAACCTCGTCGTCGGTGCGCCCCCGCTCTGGAAGACGTCCGGCGACCCAGCGGAGGCTGCGCTCGATCAGACGGCGGTACGAGGCGTTGCCGTAAGCCCCGGGCCCATGGCCGGGCTGCAGGAAGACGACCCGGGCGCTGCCGTACGACCTCGCCCAGCCGATGACCCTTCCGCTCGCGGGATGTGCCGTGAGAAGGAGCGGGCGGACACCCGGCGCGACCTGGAAACCGCCGTAGACCTCGTCTTCCAGCTCGAAGTCGTCGAGACCGGTGGTGATCGGGTGCGTGCGGTCGGCGATCTCGACGCGGAAGCGAACGCCATGGCGGTAGGTCGATGCCGGCACCACCGATCCGCGCGAGCGCTGCGGCTCGAGCAGGTAACGGCCACCGACGATCTCCTCGTAGCCGGGCCAGGTCGGGTGGCTGGCGAGCGCGTGGTGCAGGACGAGGAGACCGATGCCGCGCTCGAGCAGATCGACGAAATCCGCCCGTGCCCGCTCGTCGAAGGGCGCCGACCGGTAGAGGTCATAGAGAACGACAGCATCGAGGCCCCGCGAGCGCTCGGGGGTGAGCTCCTCCCGCGCCGCCGGGTGCGCCACGTGTGTGTAGTCGACGTCCTCGATCCGGTCGAACAGTGCGAAGAACGAGCGGTCGAATTCGTGTCCACCCGTGACCACGAGAACGCGAATGGGCGGACGGCCTGCGGCGAGGAAGCCGGCGTCCGCGCCCACGGTCACCGCGGCCAGGAGGAGCATACCCGTTTGAAGTACTCGTCGGCGCGTCGTCAGGCGCATGGCATCTCCTCCGTCTCGACTGCGGTCAGGATTCGATCGACCACGGCGCCCGGAGGGGCCGCATGAGCCAGCGGTTCGCCTCCGGATCGCCGACGAACTCCTCCTTCGACGGATCCCAGCGCAGCTTCCTCCCGAGGCGGAACGCGAGATTCGCGAGCTCCCCCGGAAGGCTCGAGCGGTGACCGGTCTCGATGTCGGCCGCCGGCGCCGCGCGGGTGCGTACGCACTCGATGAAGTTGCTCTGGTGCGGCCCGTCGCCCCGACTTCCCGGCCGCTGTACGACCGGCCTCGTCTCCCCCTCCCGGAACACGCGCCAGCCGCTTCGGTTGAGGATCATCGTGCCCTCGGTGCCGTAGAAGATGTTCCCGTAGCGGAGGCCGTGGAGCGACTGCGCGTTCGACCAGCGCAGCCGGTAGACCACCAGGAAGCCCGGATACTCGAAGCACGCCTCGACGGTGTCCGGCATCTCCGTACAGTCGGTGAAGTGATACTTGCCGCCGCTCATCGAGACCGAGAGAGGGCCCTTGGCCCCCATCGCCCAGTGCACGACGTCGTAATGATGGACGCCCCAGTCGGAGGGCCAGCCGCCGCCCGTGTCCCAGAAGAAAAAGTGTCCCGCGAGCCGGGCCGAGTTGAACGGCACGGCTGGAGCGGGGCCGAGCCAGAAGTCCCAGTCGAGTCCCACCGGCGGCGTGCCGTCGGGGGGGGTGCCGAAGCCACCGCGTGGCGCCCGTTCGAGGTTGAAGGTCTCGGCCATGTGCACGGCACCGAGCTTGCCGCTCCGGATGTACTCGACCGCGTCCCGGTAGTGCGGCATGCTTCGCTGCTGGGTCCCGATGGCGGCCACTCGACGGTGTCGCCTCGCCGTCTCGACGACCGCGCGCCCCTCGGCGGGACTTATCGAGAGCGGCTTCTCGACGTAGACGTCCTTGCCGGCCGCGCACGCCTGGATCGCCGGTATGCAGTGCCAGTGGCCGGTCGTGGCCACGACGACGGCGTCGATGTCTTGGCGCTCGAGGAGCCTCCGGAAGTCTCCGAAGGTCTCGGTGCGCTCGCCGGCCTTGCGTCGAGCGCGACGGGCGTGGGCCTCGTTGACGTCACAGACGCCGACGACGTCGACGCCGGCCAGGTCGAGGAATATCTCGAGGAGGCGAGTCCCCCGCCCGCCGACGCCGATGAAACCGAGTCGGACCCGCTCGCTCGGCAGAACGGGCCGCCCCCGCGACGCCGACGCCCCGGTCGCCAGTATGCCGGCCCCTGCTCCGACCGCGGCGCCCCTCAGGAAGTCCCTCCGACGCATCGCGCGCCTTTTCATGATCGGTTCCTCCTTGCCCGCGGCTCCGCCTGCGATCGGTCTTCAACCCACAACGCGTTCCCGCCGCGCCTCGGGCGGAGTCTTCTTCCGTCATCGTGCGTCGCCGTTCACGGTCGTCGTCCCGGCGCGCGCTCCGTCTCGCGCAGAGTGTGCGTCAAGAAAGCGATGCTTTGTTCCGCCTGCTCCTCGGTACCGCATTCGACGGAGAGCACGCCGGAGTAGTCGTGATCTCTCAGGACTCGCATCACCTGCGGCCAGTCCACGACTCCGTGACCGCAGGCGCAGCCGACCGGCGTGCCGGTCACCTTGCCGCGCTCGGAAGCTCCCTGTTCGACCGAGATGTCCTTGGCGTGAACGTGCACGACTCGGTCGACGACTGCCTCGAGGAAGTCGACCGGATCGTTCCCCGCGAGGAAGCAATTGCCCGTATCGAAGTTCACCCGGAGAGCCGGGGAGGGAACGAGCTCGAGAAGTCGCATGAAGGTATCGAGCTTCGAAGTGTACACTTGGTGCGGCTCCAGCCCGATGAGGATACTGTGGCGCTCGGCCACGGGGAGCACGCGCTTCAGCGTATACCGCATGATGTCGAAGGCCTCGCCGTCACCCTCGAGCCAGGCCGGCTTCGGACCCTCATCCGTATTGACCACCGGCACGCCGAGCTCGGACGCCCACCGGATCGCCTGCACGAGATAAGGAACGGCGACCTCCGGTTTCATCAGCGGTGAGTGCGCCGACAGTCCGGAGATCTTCAGACCCAGGGACTTGATCAGATCTCCGTACTGGAGCGGATCCTCCTCCATGCTCAGCATGTGGTAATAGCCGGCCTCGGCCAGGAGATCGCGCCCGGTCGACACGCACGGCTCCACGTACTCGAAGCCGAGCTCGGCGGCGCGACGGACCCCGTACTCGAACGGCCTGTCGGCGCTGCGGACGAACTCGAGATTGACGCCGATACCGATGGGCATGATGCACCCCCGTTCCTGAACCACCCCGGCGGTGCGGAAACCTGCTTCGAAAGTGACCTTCGACTTCAAGGAGACGGCCGAGAAGCGCGAGCCGGTTCGGCGTTGAACCACTGTCTCTTGGCGCCGACTTCGGGCGTCATGACCACCGCCTTCCGGAGCGCCGCAAACCGCGGACCACTCCTCCGTTCGAGCGCGGAAACGTGGCGAAACGGCTTCTGCCGGCGGCCGCCGGCGGAGGGAACCCGGGACGAAATAGTTCCGGTGTGCGGTGATTATTCGTGGCCGGAGGCAGGTGCCGAGGGACGGCGTGACGGCGGTCGAGATTTCGCGGGAGCGCGGAGTATAATCCAACCACGCGAACGACCCGCGGATTGCCAGGTGCGCACGGCGCGGCTGTCGGGTTTGTACGTCCTTCTCCTCGGCCGCCCCACGGAGCAACTGCCATGAGATCGACACGCAACCACTCGATGCGGGCTCTTTCCGTTCTCCCTGCCGCCGCTCTCGTCTTTCTGTTCGCCGGCCAGGGGCGGGCCGAGGACGAGGGCTCCCCTCTGGCCCGGCTTCCATCGCACATCACCCGCCTGACACACTTCGGCCAGCGCGCGGATTGGTCCCACGACGGGAAACGGATTCTCTTCCTCGAGAAGACGTTCGGCGACGTCTACGAGGTCGAGGTGGCCACCCGCACGATCCGGCCGAAAACGCACCACTACTTCCACGAGGGCTACACACGTGCGCTCTATCTTTCCAACGGCGACATCCTGCTGTCGGGCGCGCGACGGTTCGACGCTGAGAATCCCTGGCCGAGCCGTCGGGACAACGCCGAGCTCTGGGTGCTCCAGAAGGGCCGCCCGGGGCCGCCCGTGGCGCTCGGCGAGAAGTGCTCCGAGGGTCCGGCGGTGTCCAGACGCGCGATGCGCATCGCCTGGACCGTCGATCACGGTGACGCTCCGGACAGGCTCCCGCGAGGTGTCAGTCAGATCTGGGTCGCGGATGTCGTCACCGCCGGTGGAAGGCCCGGGCTTCGGAGCAAGCGTCTCGTGGTCGACAGTCGGAGGCTCCCCTTCGAGGCGGGACTCGAGACCCAGAACTTCAGGCCTCCAGAGGAGAAGGAGCTCATCTTCTCGGCCTACGGCTACCAGGGGACCGAGGTGATGGGCGTCGATATCGAAAGCGGCGAGGTGATCAACTACTCGAAAGCGCCGGCACAATACGACGAGCCCGAGGGAATCTTCCCGGACGGTCGCTTCACGCTCGTGGAATGCGACTTCCACAGCCGCAAGGGCTCGCAGCACATCGACATCTACAAGCTGTCGCTCGATGGCTCGGGAGACACGCAACGCCTGACCTTCTTCAACAGCTTCCCGGGATACAAGGCGTCCAACCCGGTGGTGAGCGACGACGGCCGCTTCATGGCCTTTCAGGTGGCGAGGGTGGGCGACGCCGCGGGCGTCGGTCGCGGCATTCTGGTCTTCGACCTCGAACGCGGCGCACGACGACTGCAACGGTGGGACTCCGCCTACCGGGACGGACGCCGTCCGCCATGGGACACGGGACGACCATCGACCGAGCTGAAAAAGGTGATCGAGAGCGGAGTGATCCGACCCTGCCGTGCCGTCGTGCTCGGCTGTGGCACGGGGACGAACGCCGTGTATCTGGCCGGGCAGGGCTTCGATGTCACCGGTATCGACATCGCGCCCACGGCGTTGCGCCGGGCCGGGGAGAAGGCGCAGGAGGCCGGCGTTGAGATTCGCTGGGTTCACGCCGATGTCCTGGCCCTGCCGCCGCTCGAGCCGTTCGACTTCATCTTCGATCGCGGCTGCTACCACGGCGTGCGACGGCAGAGCGCCGCGGCGTACCTCGACACGCTCCGTCGACTCTCGCGGCCGGGTACGCGAGTGTTGATCCTCGCGGGCAACGCCAGCGAGCCACCGCCTCACTCGGGGCCGCCGCGTGTGACGGAGACCGAGCTCAGGGTAGAGCTCGCGTCGCCAGAGACGTCACCGTTCGAGATCGAACGCCTCGAGACGACGCACTTCGACGCGACCGACGCGAGCGAGAAAGGGGCTCTGGCGTGGTCGCTGCTGCTGCGGAGGACGAAAGGCTCTTGAAGCGTTCGGTTTGCACCATCGTTCCCCCGGAGACCGAGCGCCGGACGCGAACATTCGCGCGCTGACCGGGGAAAAACACGCGCGAGGAATGGGGCGGGCGAGTGACGGCGGCGACCGTCGGCTCGGATTCTGCAGGGCGGGAGGAGACGTCATGTGGTGTTCTGCCTGAGCGGTAGCCGGTCGGCGAGACACTACCGCGCTGCGCGGGCCCCCGCGTCTTCCACCAACCCGCGGCTGGCCGAAGTCCGCGTCGTTGACCCCGCACGCGATCGTCAGGCACGCTCGAGCACGCGGCCCACACCATCGACTCGACCGGTCCTGGACCGGCGCCGGGCACGTTCGTATCCTGGATCCATAAACGCGACTCGCGCCGGCGCAGACCCTGGCCGGTGCGGCCGTTATCTCCACCATCAAGCGAGGCAAGCTCGAACCCGGGAGGCACGCATGCTCGCCATTCGATGCGCCCTTGTCGTGGCGCTCTTCGTTCCGGTGCTGGCCGGCGACGAGATTCGCGTCACGGTCGTTCCGAAACCTCCGACCGACACGCGCAATCCTCTCCATGTCGGCAACCGCGCCCCGCTGCGCTCGACGCCGCTCGTCAAGCTCGCGGTCGGCTCGATCCGGCCGCGTGGCTGGCTGCGCAAGCAGCTCGAGCTCCAGGCGGCGGGCTTTCACGGCCACCTCGGGAAGATCAGTCGCTTCCTGAAGAAGGAGGGCAACGCGTGGCTCGATCCACGCGGCGAGGGCGAGCACGGCTGGGAGGAGCCGCCCTACTGGCTCAAGGGGTACGCCGGCGTCGGCTACGTTCTTCAAGACGAGGCGCTGATCGCCGAGGCGCGCGTGTGGATCGAGGGAGCGCTCGCCAGTCGAAAGCCCGACGGCTGGTTCGGCCCGGACAGCGGACGCGGCGGCATCGCGACGCGGCTCCAGGGGCGCGACGACCTCTGGCCCAACATGATCATGCTCTTCTGCCTCCAGGACTACCACGAGTTCACGGGCGACCCCCGCGTGCTCGAGCTCATGACGGCGTACTTCCGCTACCTGCGCGGCGTGCCCGAGGAGAAGTTCATCCTCGGCTACTGGCCGAGGATGCGCGGCGGCGATCTCCTCTTCAGCGTCTACTGGCTCTACAACCGGACCGGCGAGGAAGCGCTGCTCGAGCTCGCGAAGAAAGTGCAC
>JBFFXF010000101.1:0-22989 GCA_041569895.1 Planctomycetota bacterium
CGTCGTCCTCGTCGTCGTCGTCGTCGTCCGCCTCCTCGCTCTCCACGAAGCTGCCGTCGGGGGCACAGTCGGTCGCCTCGACGAGAGTTCCGACGCCGAGGTGAACGTTCACCTCGCCGTCGTCGCCGCCGAGGCTGGAGAGGGGAACCGTCAGCGTGACCGTGTTGCCGTCGGTGCTCGCGGAGCCGGCGACTTCGCTGGGCGGCACGTTTCCGGGTCCGGGAGGCGGGACGAAATCCCGGATGTCGCGCACCAGCACTGCGAGCGACTCGAACGGGGGCGGCCCGACGGGAATGAGGCCGACCACGAAGTCCGCTCTGAGAGAGCTCGGGTAATCGGGGCAGTTGACTCCGAGATTGGAGGGACCCTGGATGCCCGTGTCGGCGTTCTGGTCCGTGTCGATCTCGGCGATCATGATCAGAAGCCGTGCGTCCTGCGGATCGAGGCTGAAGGAGTCGGCGACGGTCGCGCTGATCAGGAGGTCCGTCTCGGTGTGGAGGACGCTGACCTCCAGGATGTCGTGCTGGACCGGCCCCGTCCCGACAGTGTCCCCGGCGGGGTCACTCGCGGTGCCGTCGTCGTTCTCGTCGTCGTCGTCGCCATCGTCGTCGTCACCATCGTCGTCGTCGTCATCGTCGTCCGAGGCTCCTGACCCCGCGACACCGCAGGCCGGCGCGGGTTGCGGGCCTCCGGAGAAGAGCCAGCCGAGGAGATGGACGGCGTCGCTGACGTCGAGGTTCTCGTCGTGGTTGGCGTCGCCGTTCTGGACCAGCGCGGGCTCTGTGCCGCAGCCTTGCAGCTCGACCGGCGCCGGATCGTCGAGGAAGAGGTGTCCGAGGAGACGCATCGCGTCGCTGAGATCCCTCGCGAGGTCTCCGTTGACGTCGCAGTTCTCGATGGCGAATCGCTCCTGGCCGGGGGAGGCCGCTTTCGCAGAGCCGACGAGCACGACGAATACGATCGACAGGAACACGAAAAACCGCATATCTCGCTCCTTCGTCTGTGGGAAATGAAGACCCGGCGGCGACCGGTCCCGGTCGTCGCGTTACGAGCGTGCCCGCCCTTACCCAGTCCGCCCCTCCCAGCGGTCCGGTACTTCTGGCCCGGGGAAACCGCAGGGACCAGCGAGCTTCCGCGCAGAGAGCTCCGTCCCGTGAACGGACCGGGCTCTCGACCCCTCGATCACCGGGCGGCTGCCCGGCACCAAAACCAACCTTCGTGGCCATACTCGGAGAATGACTGGACAAAGTCAAGGAATTGCCAACAGCCCTTGCGCGAGGCGATCGCGGCAGTAGGATTGTCCCGCGGGGTTGATCTCATTTCCCTGGCGACACACCAGCACTCTGACAATGCGTCTCCTGCTTCGCTGCCTCATTGCGGCCACTGCCGGCTTCGCCCCGATCGCACTCGTCGCGGGCCCCGCCGCGATCGACCGGGACGTGCGCGTGCGGCTCGACCGCGACGGCGCCGCCTGCGTGTGGGTCACGCTCGACGATGAGAGCCTTCCCGGCGAGACGGACGCGCGCGTTGTGGCGCGACACGCCGCGACCCAGAAGCGATTCTGCTCGAGCCTCCCCGACGGCGGCTTCGAGGTGCGCTATTGCTTTCGCTTCTCGCCCGTGGTGGTGCTCGAGGTGCTCGACCGCGCGCTCCTCGAACGCCTCGAGAAGCACGACGACGTCGCGCGGGTGCAGCTCGACGTGCGAGGGTCGGCCGCGCTCGACGAGAGCCGCGCTCTGGTGCGCGCCGACCAGGTGTTCGACATGGGCATCACCGGGGCGGGCACGGTGGTCGCCGTGCTCGACTCGGGCGTCGACGTCGACCATCCCGATCTCGAGGGAGCGATCATCCATCAGAAGCGCTTCCTCGACTCGGGCAGCTCGATCGGCAACTCAGCGGAGGATGGTCACGGACACGGCACGCACGTGACGTCGATCATCGCCGGACGCGGCCGGCAGGCGCCCAGGGGAGTGGCGCCGCAGGCCGAGATCGTCGCGATCAAGGTGCTCGACGATGACAACACCGGGTTCCTGTCCGACTGGACGGCGGGTGTCGAGCACGTCATCGAGTTGCACGACGCCGACAACGGCATCCGCATCGACGTGATCAACATGAGCTTCGAGAGCGAGGCCGCGCACCGCGGCGTCTGCGACGGCTTTCGCATGGCCTTCAGCGCCGCGTGCACCGCCGCCCGGGCGCGGGGAATCGCGCTCTTCGCCGCCAGCGGCAACGCCGGGAGCAGTCGCATGCTGAAGGCGCCGGCGTGCTACTCGGCGGTGATCGCGGTCGGCTCGTCGTCGGTCGATCCGCCCGACCTCGTGTCCTCGTTCACGAACCGCAACGAGCTTCTCGACCTCCTGGCGCCCGGCGAGTCGATCCTCGCCGCCGGCCTGGGCGGCGGGACGGGCAGACTCTCGGGCACCTCCCAGGCATCCCCGCACGCGGCGGCGCTCGCGTGCCTTCTTCGAGAAATCGACCCGTCGATCACGCCGCGCCGGATTCTGCGTCTGATCCAGGCCACCGGCGTGCCGATCGCCGACGCCCGAACCGGCCTCGTCTTCCCCAGAATCGACGCGCTCGCCGCGGTCAACTCCGTCGCGCTGACGCTCTTTCACCGCGGCGACACGAACCAGGACGGACAGCTCGACATCGCGGATCCGATCACCACCCTCAACTTCCTCTTTCGCGACGGACGCGCGCCCGCGTGTCGCGAGGCGGCGGATTCCAACAACGACGGCGCGATCGATATTTCGGACCCGGTGCTGCTGATCACGTACCTGCTGCTCGGAGGCCCCGGACCCGACGCGCCCGGCCCGCCGGGCTCCCCGTGCGGCCTCGACCCGGATCGGCGGGGGAGTCCTGGCGACCTGGGCTGCGAAAGCTATCTGCCGTGCTTGTGACGTTTCGTCCGTTCACGAGCACGACAGCGAGATTCACGCGACCGCGCGCTCCTGCGTCGCCTCCCGGATCATGCGCATCTCGAGGACGTTGTCCACGGTGAGCAGTCCGTGGAGGCGACCGTCGCGGACGACCGCCAGGGACGAGCCGGCGCCGAGTTGCGGAAGGACCGCGTCGAGCATGTCGCCCGGGTCGACCATCGGCTGACCGTTGGTGGCGGCCTTGCCGACACTCGCGGAAACGCCATGTGACGCGAGGCCGCGCAGGAGGTCCTGGCGAGTCAGGATGCCGGCGAACACGCCGTCACGCACCACCGGGAAGTCCTGCTGGCTGCCGGCGAGCAGCCTCGCCGCGGCAGCCTCGAGCGTATCGCTCGCATCGAGCGTCTCGTAGTCGGTCAGCATCGCCTCGCGCACCGACAGGCCGCGAAACGCCGATCGCATCCGGGTCGACTCGAGCTCCCCCCGCGCCGCGAAGAAGACGAACAGCGACACCAGGGCCAGGATCGGCTGCCGATCCGGAATCCTCCTCTCATCGCCATGATCAGGGCTCCTTGACGTCTCTCAAGCGCGACGGGTTACCAGTACCGATCGTCTCGTTTCTCGGCTCGACCGGCCGCGGAGCGACCGGTCGGAGCCCGATCCTTTACTGCGACTCGCGGTCGCGCGTGTGGATCCGCACGGTGCCATCGATCTTCCACTCCGCGTGACTCGCCTCGTTGCCGGTGCTGCTCGGCACGCCGAGCTTCACGTTCTGGAACTCGTACGTGATCTCCGCGTTGCGGCCGGTGAGCTTGTCGTAGAGACCGATCGCCAGCTCGGGCCAGGTGCGGGTCTCGTTGCGCGTCGTCATGGGAAACCTCCCGTTCTTTGGCTCCCCGGAACCCCCGGGGGTGGTGCCGCGCCGCCCGACGACCACCGTCGAACCGCGCGACGAGGGGAGTATGGGGTCCGATCAGATTTTGACAATGTCCGGGGGAGATTTTTGGAGAGATTTTGAGACTATTTGGCTGTCACCTTTGACAGAACTTAATCAAAACTGGGTCTCGCGGAGGTTCTGGGGCGTCCTGGCCCTCTTTTGCGCCTTTTCTCGCCCGTTGAACGGGAGCTCCGGGGACGGGGACGGGAACGGGAACGGGAACGGGAACGGGGACGGGGACGGGGACGGGGACGAAAGAGGTGACCTCGGCAGGTCGTTTTGCCACGATGCCGCGCACGAGGAAGATGCCGCGCACGAAGGAGGCAGCTCATGACGCTTTTCATAACGGGTGTTCTCATCGCGCTGGTGATCTCGGCGATCTGCTCGGTGATGGAGGCGACCCTGCTCTCGCTGACGCCGGCACAGGTCGGGACCCTGTCGCAGGAGCGGCCGCGGATCGGTCGGATCTGGCAGGCCTTCAAGACCGACGTCGAGCGGCCGATCGCGGTGATCCTGCTCCTCAACACCGCCGCCCACACCGTCGGCGCGTCGGTCGCGGGCGCGCAGTTCGGCAAGGTGTTCGGCGAGGAGCACCTCTGGCTCTTCGCCGCGGTGTTCACGTTCGTCATGCTGCAGTTCACGGAGATCCTCGCGAAGTCGCTCGGCGTGCGCTTCAATCGTCCGCTTGCCGTCGTCATCGCGCGGCCGCTGCAGGTCTCGTCGATCGTCCTCCGCCCGGTGCTCTGGCTGATTCACCTGATCAACAGACCCTTCGAGGGCCGCCGGAAGGAGGAGCGTCCACCGGCGACGATCGAGGAGATCACGGCGCTCGCCGGTCTCGCGCGCATCTCGCGCCAGATCAGCCCGCGCCAGGAGCGCATCATCGCGACCGCGCCGCGGCTCTCCGAGTTCCGCGTTCGCGACATCCAGATCCCGCCGGAGGAGGTCGCCTGGCTCGACGTCAAACAGAGCCTCGCCGAGGCGATCGATCACGCCCGTCAGCACCTGTACACACGATTCCCAGTCTGCGAGGGTGGCGACCTCGATCGGGTAGTCGGCTACGTCAACGTCAAGGAGATGCTGTTCCTCGCCACCGACAACGTGCCGGACCAGCTGGAGCGTCTGCCAGTGCGTCCGATCGTGACGATCTCGGAGGACGCCACCGCGTCGGAGCTGATGTCGACGCTGATTCGCGAGCGGGCCCACATCGCGATCGTCAAGAGCGCGGCGGGCAAGACCACCGGCCTGGTCACCTTCGAGGACGTCGTCGAGGAGCTCCTCGGCGACATCCGCGACGAGTTCGACCGCCTCCCGCGCCACCTCCATCCCGCGGGCGAGAACCGCTGGCTGGTCGGCGGCGGCGTCCGCATGAAGGACCTCGCCGAGAAACTCGACCTGGAGCCGCCGGCGCGTCCGGAGCAACCGCTCGCGGTGTGGCTCGAGGAACGCGTTGACGGGCCGATCCAGGTCGGCTCGACATTCGAGTCGGACGGAGTGCGATTCCTGGTGCGAACGTTGCGGAGGGGGAGTTTGTTCGAGTGTGAGATTCGGCGGGAGAAAGCCGTCGAGTGACGGTTCGCCCCTCCTTTTCGGACCCGGACCCGGACCCGGACCCGGACCCGGACCCGGACCCGGACCCGGACCCGGACCCGGTTCCGAGAACCACCGGTGTCGTTCCCATGGTCGCCGTCGGGGCCGGGCCGGCGGAGTCCGAGACCGAGACCGAGACCGATTCCGACTACGACACCGACACCGATTCCGATTCCGACTCCGATTCCGACTCCGACTCCGATGACCGAGTCCGAGGTCAGAGACCGAGAACAGATGACCGAGGACCGAGAACAGAGAGCAGAGAACGGAGACAGATCAAAGGACGCACTTCCCCGCTCCGACCCCCGCGCCGGATCACCTCTCGGTTCCGGCCTCCAGTTCGGATACACTCTCGATGCCGGAGCCGGGGGCAGCTGGTCGGCTCCTGACGCATGACCGGCGGGGAGGAGGTGCAATGCGTTCGACTCGAACACAGCAACACTTCGTCGTCTGGTCGTGCGCCGTGCTGGCGTGGCTGCTCTGTGTGTCGTTCACGGAGTGGACTTCCGGTGGAGTCCACGGAAGACCGCAGCTCTTCGACCTGGGCGTCGTCACCGTCCGCTCCGACGTCGACTCGGTGGAGGCGGCGCTCGCGCTCGGCATCTTCGTGCCTCTCGTGCTCCTCGGGGTGTCGATCTATCTCGCCCTCGGGTGGTGGCCCGCCGCGTCGCGATCCCCGGCGCGCGAGAGGGTCTCCCGCGAGACCCTCAAGGCGATGCCACGCACCACCGCGAGGGAGTGGGCGGAGCAGACAGGAGTCACCGAGGCGCAGATCATCGACGCCATCTCGATCGGGCAGATGCAGGGCTTCGAGGAAGACGGCGTCTGGTATGTCGTTCGCGGACGACCGGTGGTCGTGAGTCGGGGGGAGAAGGGCGAGGGGGCGTTGGGGGACGGTCGGTAGGCGTGTCGAGGCCGACTGGAATTTGGGCTCGGATTCTGATTCCCTCGTTGCAAGAACGTACCCGTACCCGTTCCCGTTCCCGTGCCCGTTCCCGTCCTCGAGGGCTCTGGTTGCGGAGTCCGATGACGGACTCCGACTCCGACTCCGACAACTCCGACACCGATTCCGACACCGATTCCGACACCGACACCGATTCCGATTCCGACTCCGACACCGATGACCGATGACCGATGACCGAGTCCGAGAACAGATGACCGAGAAAACGAGGCGCCTCATTCTCGAGGCGTTTCTCTCCGTATCCCACACACTCCCCACAGCACGCCGACGGCCGCGCCGACGTAGACTCCGATGTGCGCTCCCCACACCGTCACGAACGACGCCGTCTCGCTGGCCGTGAGCACGGTCTCGAGGTCGTTGATGAGACCTCGCGGGCACACCCGGGGAAAGAGCAGTGCGCCCGCCACGCCGAGGACGATGGCCGATGCGATCGGCTTCCACGTCAGGATGGTCAGGCGGCGGTAGGAGACGATCGGTCGTGGTGATCGGAAGGTGTTTGCGAAGAGATAGAACGCCCCCGCGATGATGCCCGCCGAGGACCCGGCCTTCGCGCCGAGTGATGCGACTCTCAGCCGGAATTCCTCTCCGGCCGGGATCTCCTTGCCGAGGACGAAGTACTCCGGGGAGAGCGAGCTCGTGATCTGATCGTTCAGCACGCCGAGGACGCAGCCCGCGAGGCCGCACCCGGCGAGGAACGCGTATTCCCTCCATCTCGTGAAACGTCCCGGCCTCCGGAGCGACTCCCAGACGACGAGAGAGACCGCCAGCACGAGCAGCGCCAGGAGGCGCAGGGCGTACGGGGGCGATGAGAGCTCCATGGCAGAATTGTAGCCCGGAACGTTCGCAGAGGCGGAGACAGCGACCGCGACCCGGTGTTTCCCTGAATCTGTGTAATCTGCGTAATCTGCGTAATCTGCGGAATCTGCGTTCCGTCCCTCCCCGTCCCGGGTCGTCCTGATTTGTAGACATGGGACCGCGCCCCGCGTACCTTCGTACTCGGCGCCGGATCGACCGCTGGCCGCCGGCGCGGGGCACTCGGAGACACGAGCGGATGACCCACCAGCCGATGATCCACCGCAGGCGGACTCCCTGGCGATCGCTGCTCGCGCTTCTCCTCGTCCATCTCGTCGCGGTCTCCGAGGAGGAGCCTCCGCCGTTGACCGCCAGCTTGCAGGTCGATGGGGTGCAACCGCGTTCCGGCGCGCCGTGGTGGGCCCGCGTGACGCTCACGAGCGCCGCGCCCGCGATCCTCGAGGGGCACCTCGTGCTCTCGGTCGATTTCTTCGGCGACGGTAACGCCGTCGAGCGCTTCCGCACCGGGGAGCTCGTCCTGCGACCGGGTGAGCAGTCGTTTCGTATGCTGCTGCCGGACCTCGGGACGGGTGGCGTCCTCTCACTGTCGTTCGAGGCCGGGGATGCCGTCCACCGTCTCGGTTCGCAGCCGCTCGCGTGGCTGGCCGGTCAGGACACCGTGACCATCTGCTCGGCCGAGCCCGTCGCCGCAGCCGCCGTGACCACCGCACTGCTGAACGGCCTGCGCGTCGAAAGAGTCGTCGAGCAGAGGCGCCGCCGGAGTGGCATGCCGACGGTGACGATGTTCGCCCGCGTGGACCCATCGCGGTTGCCCGACCGGCCGATCGGGTTCTGTGCGTTTGACCTCGTGCTCCTCACCGGGCCGGGTTTCCTGGGACTGTCGGCTGGCCAGCTCGACGCTCTCGAGGCATGGGTGCTGGCAGGCGGGAGCATCGTCGTCGCGACCGGTGGCGGACAGAGGTCAGGGTTCGGCGAACGTCACGTGCGCTTCCTGAACCGCCTGGCCGACTCCGACGACCCGGTCGTCGAACGCGACCGGGCCGGCAGGCTGAGCTGGGCCTCCGAGCCGGGTCCGACGCGCATGCGTCTCGCGGAGCCCGGTGTCGGCAGGGCGGCGCTCTCCATCGACGACACGCTTCCCGATCCGGACGCTCCATGGTTCCGCGACGCGGTGCGCTTTCTGTGGAACACACGGCCGCGGGTCGGTCCCACAACCATCGTCGGCGGCCCGGGTGTCCCGTTGCAGCCCTTCGTCGAGCAGTCGCTGCAGCCGGAGGGCGTCAGCCTCCTTCCGTGGTGGCTCGTCGCCATTCTCCTCCTGGGCTTTCTCGCCGCCACCAGCCCGCTCGACTACCTCATCCTCGGACGCCTCCGGCGACGCTCCCTCACCTGGCTGATCTTCCCGGCGCTGACCGTCGGATTCACCTTCCTCGTCGTCGAGCTCTCGGATGAGTTCCTGACGTCGCGGCTCGACCGCCGACGGCTCGTCCTCCAGGACGGTCTGCCCGACGGCACGGTGGTCCGGCGCAGCGAGTTCGACCTCTTCTACGCCGCCTTCGATCGGGTCCACGAGGAGACCGGGTCCGACGTGATCGTCAGCGCGCTCGAGAGGCAAGAATACTCCCTGTACGCGCCGGACCCGGTTCCCTCGATCCTGCGGGACGCGAAGTACGAGGGTCACCTCGCCTCGCGCTCCACCTTCAGGCTGCCGTTGAAGAAATGGCGCCCGCAGCTGGTGCGTCGCCTCGAGCTCGGCCCGGGCGCGCCGCTGCCGCCCGAAGTCGAGACGGCGTTCGAGCAGATCGACTGGAATCGAGGCACGGCGGCGAGCTTCCCGGGGACGCTGTGGGAGAGCGACGGCGAGAGCGTGAGGCTCGTGCGATCGAGCGGATCACCGGACGCTTTCGGCGTGCTGGAGCGCATCGTCTTCCACCTCTGCCGCGAGATCCGCGGCGGCCCGTTCACCAGGCGCGCACCGCGCGGCGGCATCCTGCTCGGCGATCTCGTCCTCGACCGCTCGGACCGAGCGCTCGTCGCGCTGTTTCGATCCGGCGGCGACATCTACATGCGGCGGTGCGTCTACCGCGGGGGAGCGCGATGAGCTTCGTCGACGTCAAGCACCTGCGCGTTCGCTACGGCAAGCTCGAGGCGGTGAAGGGGATCTCCTTCCAGATCCCGCGCGGCGAGGTGTTCGGGTTCATCGGACCGAACGGCGCGGGGAAGACCTCGACGATCAAGGTGCTCGCGACGCTCCTGACTCCGGCCGCCGGCATGGTGAAGATCGACGACGTCAACGTCCAGCGCCGCCCGCGCGAGGTCCGCAAGCGTATCGGCTACGTGCCGGATTTCTTCGGCGTCTACGACGACCTGACGGTGAAGGAGTACCTGCACTTCTTCGCATCCGCCTACCGCATCCGCGGACTCAAGCGGCACCGAGTCGTCGACGGTGTCCTGGAGCTCACCGACCTCGGCGGCAAGATCGACGCCCACGTCGACTCGCTCTCCCGCGGCATGAAGCAGCGGCTCGGGATCGCGCGCGTGCTGCTCCACGATCCCGACGTGCTGCTGCTCGACGAGCCGGCCAGCGGGCTCGACCCGCGCGCCCGCATCGAGATCCGCGAGCTGCTGCGCGAGCTCCGTCGCATGGGGAAGACGATCCTGATATCGAGCCACATCCTCCACGAGCTGTCGCAGCTCTGCACGCGGATCGGCATCATCGAGAGCGGCCGCATGGTCGCCGAGGGCTCGCTCGAGGAGATCTACCGCAAGATCGACCTGCTGCGCCTCGTCCACATCCAGCTCGCGGACAACGGCGAGGCGACGCTCGAGAAGCTCCGGTCGATCGACGGCGTCGTCGAGGTGCGCCGCGAGGTCGACCGCATCGCGCTCCGCGTGCGTGAGTACGGCGACTCGCTCGAGGACCTGCTCGAGAAGATCCTCGCGACCGGCGCGCGCGTGCGCATGTTCCAGCCACAGGCGATGGACATGGAGACCGCGTTCATGAAGCTCACCGAGGGGAAGCTGTCGTGATGATCGACCTGCCGCTCTTCCGGCGCGAGCTGATCGAGCAGGCGGCGCGGAAGAGCACCTACGCCATCCGCACGGTCTACGCGACGCTCCTCTTCGGAGTGTTTCTCTTCGTCTACGCCGGCGGCCAGGAGGCCGCGCTCGGCCAGGGCTCCGAGCTGCTCGAAGCTCTGGTGATCACGCAGTTCGTCGGCATCTACCTCTTCGTGCCCGCGCTCTTCGCCGGCGCCGTGAGCGCGGAGAAGGAGAACGGCTCGCTCGGCCTGCTCTTCCTGACCGATCTCGGGCCGGCGTCGATCCTCTTCCAGAAGCTCCTCGGACGTCTCGTGCCGATGGTCACGGTCGCCATGCTCGCGATGCCGCTGATGGCGCTGGCGTACTCGCTCGGCGGCGTGACGACCTTCGAGATCGAGAGCGCGGTCTTTCACCTCGCGCTGGCGTGCGTGCAGACCGCGGCGATCGCGCTCTTCTTCTCGGCGTTCTGCGGCACGGCGGTGTCGGCTTTGATCTCGACGTACATCTTCGGCGCGCTCTTCTTCCTCGTCGGGCCGGTTCTCCTGCACGTGCTCTACGTCGGAGTCGGCGCGCTTTTCGACGGATGGGGCCATTTCCGCGAGGGCCTGGTTCTCTCGTCGTCGTTGCGAGACCAACGAGACCAACCCGTCGTCATTGCTGCATCGCTTTTCCCGATGGATCTTCACACGCGCGCGGTGGATTGGGGCTTTGTTGGATGGTCCTGGAACGTCCGCCACGCCCTGCCCGCCATCGCCAGCATTTTCTTCTTCCTCGCGCTGACGCGGCTCGTCTTCGTCCGCCGCGCGTTCGTCAGGTCGACGAGCCTGCTGATGGGGTTCCTGCGCGCCATCGACCGCGGCTTCCATCGCCTCAACGAGCGTCTCGGCGGCGTCGTGGTCGTGCGCGATCGCGAGGACCTGCCGGACGCCGAGCCGATCGCCTGGCGCGAGGGGCGCAAGAAGGCGCTCGGCAACTCGCGCTACCTGACGCGCATCCTGCTCGTGCTCGAGCTGCCGGTGGTCTGCATCGGGCTGTTCGAGCTTCTCAAGAATCCGATGGCGCGTGCCTGGAACGCGCAGAGCGAGGTGCTCTCGGCGTGCATCTTGGCGCTGTGGGGGTTCGCGGCCGTCACGCTCATCGTCGCCGGCGTCAACGCCGTCGCGTCGGAGCGCAGCCAGGGGACGCTCGGCATCCTGATGACGACGCCGATCACCGGGCGCGAGTTCGCCACGCAGAAATGTCGGGGCATGCGCCGGCTGCGCACCGTCTTCCTGGTGCCGTTCGTGACGCTCTTCCTCTTCGAGGCGATCGTCGAGAGGTACTCGGTGCCGTCGGCTGTGGCGTACCTCGGCGTGTCGACCGCGCTCATTGCCTTCTTCATGCCACTTTTCTCCTGGGCCGGCATCTGGTTCGCTCTCCGGTTCGAGAACCGTGTGCGCGCCATCGTCTCCGGTCTCGTCGCGCTCGTCCTCTGGGCGTTCACACCACTGTCGCTCGGATTGCCCCTCGTCGTGGTCGGGATGGAGAACGACTGGCCGCTCTCGATGCCGGCGATCGCCGTGCTTCCGATTTTGGTACTCGGGCTGCCTTTCGCCGCGGGCGTCGCCGCCGGCTGGATCGCCTTCGTCAGCGAGCGCGCCTGCTCGAACGCCGACCGCGCCCTCGGCCGGGTGCTGTCGCCGTCGTGGTACGCGCACTGACGTGACCTCGCCTCACGGGCAGTTCGGAACGCGGCAGTCGAGGTCGTCTTCCGTCGCGTCGACGCGGCACTCGCGCAGCGTCTGGATCGACGGGATCGGGGTCTGGGAGAGGCCGAGGAAGAGCACGACGTTGACGAGGTGACCGTCGGTGATCTCGAGGCGGCCGTTGTCGTCGACGTCGGCCGCGTCGAGGCACGTCGGCTCGGGTCCGCCGAGGAAGAGATAGCTCAGGATGAACACGCTGTCGGAGATGTCCAGCCGGCCATCGGCGTTGGCGTCGGCGCGACGCAGGCGCGGGTCGCAGTCGTCCGGGCGGCCGTTGCCATCCCGGTCGGTCGCGAGCGCGGCCACGGTGCCGTTCAGGAGCACTCGCGCCGTGGCGCCCCCCGTCCGGAGCGTCGCGACGTCGAGGCGTCCGTCCCCGTCGAAGTCGGCGAGGCCGACGTCGGCGGGACTGCCCACGGCGACAGAGGGGACCTCGTCGAAGCGGAAGCCGCCCGCGTTCCGGAAAACCGAGAGGCCGTTCCCGCTGCTCGACATGACGACGAGATCCGGTTGCCCGTCGAGGTCGAGATCGCCCGTCCGCACGGCCGCGGCGCTTCGCTCGAGGTCGATCCCGCCGACGGCCTCGAATGCTCCGCCGCCGTCGCCCGCGAACAGGACGACGCCGCGTGGGGAGGAGACCGCCGACACGACGTCGTCGACGCCGTCGCCGTCGAGGTCGAGGAGCTCGAACCCCCGGCCCACGCCGTAGAACGAATCGCCACGCCGGGCGAAGGTGCCGTCGCCGCGGTTCCGGTGCACGACGATGACGCCCGCGCCGGGTCCGTGGCGGACGATGTCGAGGTCGCCGTCTCCGTCGAGGTCGCGTGCGTGGAGGCTTCCCGATGAGATCCCCGGCGCGACGAGGTACCGGTGCGCCGCCTGGAACGAGCCGCTGCCGTCCGCGAGCAGGACCGTCGTGTGCTGGCCGGTGATCGCGGCGACGTCGTTCGCGCCGTCGCCATCGAGATCCGCCGCGACGACGCCGTTTGCGCCGTCGAGCAGTCGCGTCGATTGCCGCGTCGTTCGAGCGGCGATTCCCGAAACGAGCCACCCGTCATCGGTCAGGAGGTCGGCGACGCCGTCGCCGTCGAGATCGGCGATCGCCGGGCGCTCGACGACCCCCGGAAGGTCGAGTGTCTCACGAAACGTCTCCTCCGCGATGACGCCGGAACCGTCGTTGAAGAGGACGTGCGCCTGCCGGCGCCCGACGATGAGGTCGGTGGCGCCGTCGCCGTCGACGTCGGCGGCGAGCACCTGCCCCGGGAAGTTGTCGCGTCGGAGGTCGAGCGGCTCTCCGAGCGGGTCGAGCGCGCTCGAGGGGTGGATGCGGACGTATCTCTCGCGGTCCGTCACGAAGACGAGCGTCACGAGCTCCGCCAGGCCGTCGCCGTCGAGGTCGGCGGCCACCGCCCTCGTCCCGATCGCCGATCGCCACGGCGGCGTCCGGGAGTGATCCGCGCCGAACCCGCCGCGGCCGTCGTTCGAGAGCAGCGTCACGTCACGAGAGCGGGCGTTTCCGACGACGAGGTCCGGATCGCCGTCGAGGTCGATGTCGCCGACCAGCAGCTCGCTCGGCTCGATTCCGACGCCGACCCTGCGCGCGGGCTGGAAGACGCGGGGATCGTCGGTCCCCGAGGTCAGGAGCACGGAGATCGCGTCTCCCCGCGCGTCCGTCGTGACCACATCGAGGCGTCCGTCCGCGTCGAGGTCCGCGACGGCGAGCGGGAACGGCTCCGCGCCGTCGCCGAGCGCTACCGGTTCCTCGAACGTGCCGTCCCCGTGGCCGTAGAACACCGAGAACGTCCCTGCGTTCGCATCCCCGGAGAGTATGTCCGCCGCACCGTCGGCGTCGATGTCGGCGACGGTCGTGGCACGCGGAAGCGATCCGCCGGACAGCCGGCTCGCCACCGAGAAACCGCCCAGGCCGTCGTTGAGCAGCACGCTGAGCGCCTCGCTGTCGCCGAAGAAGTTGAGGTGCGTGGTCACCAGATCGGCGTCGCCGTCGGCGTCGACGTCCGCGACGATGATCTCCACGCCGAGAGACAGCCCGATGACATGGTCGACGGCCGGCCCGAGCTGCCCGTCGGCGCCCTGGAGCACGACCGACACCGAGTCGTCCGCGGCCATCGCCAGATCGGCACGGCCGTCGCCATCGAGGTCCGCCGTGACCAGCCCGCGAACGCCGCCACCGAGGAGGTGGAGTCTCGCGTCGCCGAACGAGCCGTCGCCGAGGTTCGGGATGACCCAGAGCTCGCCGACCGACTCGCCTGGCGTGTCGATGTCCGCCGAGGCGGCCAGATCGAGGTCGCCGTCGCCGTCGAGGTCCGCCGCGACCAGGCCCCACGGTCGCGACTGGTTGGCGCCGAGCGCGCGCTCGATGGGCGGCGCGAAGGCGCCCGTTCCGTCGCCGAGCGAGATGCGCACGACGCGCCCGAGGTGCTCGGTGCTGGCGACGTCATCGTCCCCGTCCCCATCGAGGTCGGCAAAGACGGTGAAACGCGGCAACTGGCCGCCGAGCGTGCTGTTGACGATCGATTCCCCCGGACCGCCGCCGTCGTTCACGAGGGCAGTCAGCAGCGCGCCGTCGTCGGAGCAACACGCGGTGAGGATGACGTCGAGGTCACCGTCGTGACCGAGATCGGTCCAGTGCAGCTCGCCGGGAGCTCCCGCGAGTGGCCGGACAACGGCGTCGCCGAGACGCAGCGGACCGGGGCGCAGCTCCTCCGCGTCCTCGATGCCGTTCGCGTTGCAGTCCTCCCCCTGGACGGTCTGGAAACCCGCGAGAAGCGCGGCGAGCAGGACGCCCGCGCTGAAGACGATCGCCGGCCGTGAGCGCTGACCCATGATCCCTCCTGAATGACCCGCCCGGTGACGTGACGTCGAGTGTAAACGGCAATCGCGTCGTGGGCCAGGAAAGTCGCGCTGCCTGTCGCGGCTCAGCGCCGGATGAAGATCGAGATGCACGCTCCGGCGCCGCACGCCGCCGCGACGATGGGGAAGACGAGCGCCGTCTCGTCGTGGCGCTCGATCGCCCAGCCGATCAGCGGCTCGCCGAGTCCGGCGAGGACGTACGCCGACGTGTTCATGATCCCGGTGCCCGTGCCGGCACGCGTGTGGCCGAGGAGGTCCGGCGCGAGCGCCCAGAACGACGACTGCGGTCCGTACGCGAAGAAGCCGCAGAGGAAGAGGACGACGATGCCGAGCGCGCGCTCCTCCACGGGGACGAAGTACATCGCGAGCGAGGCCAGCGCGGCGAGCGCCATGAAGAGCACGATCGTCGGCGACCGGCGAGAGCGGAAGAGGCGGTCGGAGAGCCAGCCGTTCGTCAGCGCGCCGAACGCCATGCCGACCGGCAGCGCGATGCTGAGCCACTTCCCCGCCGGGTCCTCGTCGTGGCTCGCTCCGAGGAAGTGCACGGGCACCCAGACGAGGAGACCGTAGCGGGCGAGGTTCTGGAAGCCGATCGCCGCGCTGGCGATCAGGAACCGCCACTCGCGCAGCACCGCGGCGTAGCGCTCGAGGGACGTCTCGGCCGGCGCGCCGGCGTCGGTGTTCGTCGCGCCCGGGCCCTCCGACGCGACCCGGGGCGGGCCCGCGGACGCGTCGTCCCGATCCATCGTCAATCCGAGTTCCTCCGGACGGTCGCGCGCGATGAGGAAGTACACCGCTCCCCCGAACAGGAGCAGCAGCACGGGCAGGCGAAAGATCCAGCGCCAGTCGAGCGCGAGGACGTCGAGGATGACGAGCGACATCGTGAACGCGAGCACCGACGACATCCCGGCCGCGAAGACGTAGAAGCCGTACGCCTTGCCGCGCTCGTGGACGGGCCACCAGTTCGACAGCACGCGACTGCCGGGCGCCCAGCCCATCGACTGCGCGTAGCCGTTGAGGCCCCACGGCACGATGAGCGTCACGAGGCCGGTCGCGAAGCTGACGAGCCAGTTGAGGCCGCACGAGAGCGCCGCGCCGAGGCTCATCATCCGCCGCCCGCCGAAGCGATCGCCGAGGTTGCCGTTGATCGCCTGTCCGATCGCGTAGGACCACAGGAGCGCCGCGCTCACCCACCCGAGCGCCTCCTTCGAGAGGCCCAGCTCGCGCTCGATGCCGGGGATCGCGAAGCCGAAGGTCTGGCGCCCGGTGTAGTAGAAGAGGTAACAGAACATCGTCGCCAGCAGGGTGATCCACTGCCAGCGGCGGAACCTCCGGGCGGTGCGCGCCTCGTTCGCCGGTGCGGTCGTCATGACGGTTGCCCAGATCACGCGCCGCACCCGCGCGAATCAAGGATAAAATGATCGTCGCGGCCGGCGGCTGCTCGATCGCCGTCGATGCGCGCGTCGCGCCGGTGCCTCGAATCAGGACTTCGGATGCCCGCGAACGGTCACGCTCTCGCCGCCGTCTTCACCGCGCCCGGCCAGCCGCTCGAGCTGCGACGCCTGCCGCTGCCTCGCCTCGATCGGCCTGGCGAGGTTCTCGTGCGCGTCACCTGCTGCACGATCTGCGGCAGCGACCTCCACACCTACACCGGCCGGCGCACGACACCGACCCCGACGATTCTCGGTCACGAGATCATCGGCGAGGTCGTCGACCTCGGTCCGGGCGAGCGGAGCACGCTCGACGGACGGCCCGTGCGTGTCGGCGATCGCATCACCTGGTCGATCGCCGCGAGCTGCGGCGAGTGCTTCTTCTGCTCGCGGGACCTGCCGCAGAAGTGCGAGCGCCTCTTCAAGTACGGCCACGAGGCGCTCGGCGATGCCCATCCGCTGAGCGGCGGACTCGCGGAGTACTGCTGTCTCGCGCCGGGAACGGCGATCGTTCCGCTCCCCGATGGGCTCGACGATCACGTCGCCGCGCCCGCGAGCTGCGCCACGGCGACCGTCGCGGCGGTGATTCGCGTGGCGGGTGGCTGCCGCGACGATGTCGTCCTCGTGCAGGGCGCGGGCATGCTCGGAGTCACCGCCTGCGCGATGGCGCGCTGGCTCGGCGCTCGAGAGGTCATCGCGTGCGACGTCGACGAACGCCGTCTCGCGACGGCCACCGAGTTCGGCGCAACGCGCACGGCGGTCGTGGAAGGCGATGTGGGTGAGCTCGCGCGTGTCGTGGACGAGATCACCGGCGGCCGAGGCGTCGACGTCGCGCTCGAGCTCTCGGGAAGCGGCGCGGCGATCGAGACCGGTCTGCGCCACCTGCGGATCGGCGGTCGCGCCGTGTGGGCGGGCGCGGTGTTCCCCGCGCCGCCGATCCCGGTCACCGCGGAGGACGTCGTTCGCCGGCTCCTGACCATCCGCGGCGTCCACAACTACACGCCGAGGGACCTGGCGATCGCCGTCGAGTTCCTCCACCGCACCCGCGAGACCCGTCGATTCGAGACGCTGGTCGGAAAGACGTTCCCGCTCGCCGAGGCCGACGCCGCGTTCCGTCACGCCCTCGAGCGCGGCGAGCGGCGGGTGGCGGTGGTGCCGTGAGCTCTGGATCGGCGACGGCGGCTCGACGCCGCCGTCCGGACTCGGAGAACAGCAGGAGCAGCGCAAGGAAAGCAGGAAGAGCAGGAAGGCAGGAAAAGAGGCTGGTGGTCGAGGCGCGAAGCGCCGAGCCAGGGCCAGGTTGAATCCGCTGGGGATTCTCGTTTCTCGACTGCGTCGCGGAGCTTCAAGGCAATTCTCGAAGCACTTCCGTTTCCTGCCTTCCTGAGTTTCCTGCCTTCCTCATGAATCGTCTGACGGCAAGCCCTCGAACTGTGCTCGACTGTCCGGCGGGGTGGCATTTCGCCGGACTCCCGCTACACTGTCCGCCGTGAGAACGGAGCACCGGATTCACGTCGGTGACGCGCGCGACATGGGCTCCCTGCCCTCCCGGAGCGTCCACCTCGTCGTCACCTCGCCTCCCTATCCGATGATCGAGATGTGGGACGCCGTGTTTGCCGCGCAGGACGCGACCATCGGCGCCGCTCTCGGGAAGAACGATGGCTGGTCGGCCTTCCGGACGATGCACGCGGTCCTCGACCGCGTCTGGACGGAGGTGCACCGCGTGCTGGTCGACGGTGGCATCGCGTGCATCAACATCGGCGACGCGACGAGGACCATCCGGGACGACTTCGCCCTCTACCCGAACCACGCCCGCGTCCTGACGGCGCTCCTGAAGCTCGGGTTCACGCCGCTGCCGGCGATCCTCTGGCGCAAGCAGACGAACGCTCCCAACAAGTTCATGGGCTCGGGGATGCTGCCGACGGGAGCCTACGTCACCCTCGAGCACGAGTACGTGCTCATCGTCAGGAAGGGATCGAGGCGGGAGTTCCTCTCCGGACAGGCGAAGTCGCGCCGGCGCGGCAGCTCGTTCTTCTGGGAGGAGCGAAACACCTGGTACTCCGACGTCTGGTTCGACCTCAAGGGCGCGACGCAGAAGCTGTCGCGCCGGAACGCCAGGGACCGCAGCGGCGCGTTCCCCCTCGAGCTGCCCTACCGGCTGATCAGCATGTTCTCGGTGAAGGGCGAAACCGTCCTCGACCCGTTCGCGGGGACCGGCACGACGACACTGGCCGCGGCGGCGACGGCGAGGAACAGCGTCGGGTACGAGATCGACCCGAATCTCGCCGCTCTGGTCGGCGACGGGATGAAGAGCATCGTCCGCGTCGCCAACGCGCGCATCGACGAGCGGCTCGAGACGCACGCCGCCTTCGTCACCGATCGGTTCGAGGCGAAGGGCCGCTTCGGCTACCGCAACGCTCACTACGGCTTCCCGGTGGTGACGCGGCAGGAGGTCGAGCTGCTCCTCGACCGGCTCGTCGGCGTCGACGTCGACGTCGAGGACGCAGTGTCGTTTCGGTGCCGGTACTCCGGGAAACCGCAGGCCGAGCACGTCCGCGACTGGACCTGGTTCTTCGAGGAGAACGGCGGGCGGAGCCGCAAGCGATCGGCCGACACGCCGCGAAAGCGCCGCGGCGAGGAGATGGTCCAGCTCGACCTGCTCGGCTCGATCGACCGGTAGCGGCGACGGGGCACATCGCCACGCGGTGTTCGACTCATGAACTCCCAGAACGGAAAGCTGGCGCGTGTCCTGGGTTTTTGGGGCCTCGCGGCGTACGGTACGGGCGACATCCTCGGCGCCGGCATCTACGCGCTCATCGGCGAGATCGCGGGCATCGCGGGCGCCGCGTCGTGGGTCTCGTTCGGCGTGGCGCTCGGCGTCGCATCACTGACGGCGCTCGCGTACGCGGAGCTCGGCAGCCGTTTTCCGCGCAGCGGCGGGGAGTCGTTCTTCTGCCACGAGGCGTTCGGGCGAGAGTGGCTCTCGCTCCTCGTCGGGTGGCTCGTGCTCGCCTCCGGTGTGGTGTCGCTGGCGACGGTCTCGAGGGCGTTTGCCCGCTACCTGCAGGAGCTCTTGCCCGCCTTCGAGGTGTGGCACCTGGTTCCCGTCTTCCTGCTCCTCCTGACGGCGATCAACTTCTGGGGCATGCGCCAGTCGTCGCTGGCGAACATCTTCTGCACCCTGGTCGAGGTCGCCGGACTGCTCTTCGTCATCGGCGTGGCGCTGTGGGCGCTCGGCAGCGGTGAGCGGGCCGTCGAGCCGGCCGACGCGGTTGAGGCAAACGGGACCGACTGGGTCGCCGTCTTCCAGGGCGGCGCGCTCGCCTTCTTCGCGTTCATCGGATTCGAGGACATGATCAACGTCGCGGAGGAGGTGAAGCGTCCCGAAAAGACCCTCCCGGCTGCGATCGCGACCGCGCTGTGCGTCGCCGGAGTCATCTACGTCGTCGTCGCGTTCGTGGCCGTGCGGATCGTGCCGCCGCAGGAGCTCGCCGGGGCTCCGGGGCCGCTGGTCGAGGTGGTCCGTCGCGCCGCGCCCGCGTTGCCCGCCGGGTGGTTCACGCCGGTGGCTCTCTTCGCCGTCGCCAACACCGGGTTGTTGAACTTCATCATGGGCTCGCGGCTGATCTACGGCATGGCGGACCAGGGACTGCTGCCATCCTGGTTCGCGCGCGTCCACGCGACGCGGCAGACACCCTGGGCCGGGATCGTGACGGTGCTCGCCCTGGCCATGACGCTGGCGCTCTCCGGAGACCTCGCGTTCCTCGCCGGCACGACGAGCTGCGTGATCCTCGCCGTGTTCCTGAGTGTCAACGTCTCCCTGCTGGTCATCCGATGGCGGCGCGGGGCGGCCGCCGACACCTTCCGCGTTCCACTCGCCGTCCCGCTCGTGGCCGCCGTCGCCTGCCTCGGCCTGCTGAGCTTCGTGCCGCCGCGCTCCCTCCTCTGGGCGGGCATCATCGTGGCGATCGGCGTCGTCTTCGTCACGGTGAACGGCTTCCGCCGCTCGCGTCGCTGAGAGGCAGGGCCCGTGGCCGCCCCGGACCCCCGACCGGCTGGTGCGAGACGCTCCCCGCTCTGTTAGAATCTCGCCCCGTTCGGGAACGTGGAGCCCGATACCCCGCGTCAGCAACGCATCCGGGCAGCGCATCCGTCGCTGGATCTCATGGAGGCTGGACGTACCGAGTCAGCGCGCGCGACGACACAGACCGCGGAGACCGCGGCCGAGCAACAGGAGACGCTCGACCATTCGGTCCGGGACGGCTGCTGTCACGCGGTCATGCTCGGCTCGGGAGAGGCGTATCTCGCCGCCTTCGCGGTCTTCCTCGGGGCGAACAGCCTGATCATCGGGCTGCTCGCGTCGCTGCCGCTCCTCCTCGGCTCGCTGGCGCAGCTCGGCGCCGTGCGTCTGCTCGACCGCATCCCGAGTCGCAAGCCGCTCGTCATCCTGCCGGCGTTCCTGCAGGCGCTGACGTGGATCCCGCTGCTCCTGGCGCCCGCGCTGGTGCCGGGGAAGGGGCCGATCCTGCTCCTCGTCTGCGCCCTGGCGTACTTCGCGCTCGGCAGTTTCATCGCGCCGTCGTGGAACTCGTGGATGGGGGATCTCGTCCCGCCGGAGCGACGCGGCGAGTACTTCGGCCGTCGCGATCGCCTGCGGACGATGTGGCAGTTCGGGGCGGTGCTCATCGCCGGTGGCATCCTCAGCGTCGGCCGGCGCTCGGGCGCGGAGCTCGCGGGGTTCGCGGCCATCTTCGCGATCGCCCTGATCGCGCGGCTCGCCTCGACGTACCAGCAGTTGCGCATGAAGGAGCCGGCGTATCAGCCGCCCTCCCGGGAGCACGCGTTCACGTTCCTCGACTTCGTCCGGCGGCTTCCGAAGAGCAACTTCGCGCAGTTCGCGCTCTACGTCGGCGCGATCCAGCTGACGACCTTCATCGCCGGGCCGTTCTTCACGCTCTACATGCTCCGGGACCTGCAGTTCGACTACCTGCAGTTCACCGCGGCCTCCACCGTCAACATCCTCGCGCAGTCCGTCATGTTCCGGAGCTGGGGGAAGGTCGGCGATCGCTTCGGCCACCTCAGGGTTCTGAAGTGGACCGGGCTCGCGCTGCCGGTCGTTCCCCTCGTGTGGCTCATCTCGCCGCGCTTCGAGCTCATCCTCGTCTACCAGGCGGTCTCCGGTTTCATCTGGGCCGGCTTCAACCTGAGCTCCGCGAACTTCCTCTTCGACGCGGTCAGTCCGCCGAAGCGCGCGCGGTGCGTGGCGTACTACAACATCTTCGTCAACACCGGCGTCTTCCTCGGCTCGTTGACCGGCGGCTGGATCGCGCCGATGCTGCCCTCCGAGCTCTCGCTTCTCGGTCTCTCGCTGCCGATCGTCTCCAACTTGCAAGTGCTGTTTCTCATCTCCGGTGTGGGTCGACTCGCCGTGTCGCTCATCTTCCTGCCGCTCATCCGGGAGGTGCGCCAGGTCGAGAAGCCCGAGGTCTGGAAGGTGATGTGCCAGATCGTCGGGCTGTCCGCCGCCCGCGGTTTCCGGTTCTCGGTCTTCAACGGCGTACACGAGAGTGAGTCCGTCGAGGAGAAGGGCGAGCGGAAGCCCGCGACGCCGTCGGGATGACGGGTGACCGTGGTGATTGAAGGACGGGTCGAACGAAGCGGACTCGCCGGCGAGGGAGAAGATCGATGACGAGCGTGCTGTTGATCTGCCTCGGGCTGGCGCTGGCGTACGCCGGGGCGGAGGGGTTCATCCGTGGATCCGTTTCCCTGGCGCGGCGTTTCCGGATTCCGCCGCTGGTCGTCGGGCTGACCATCGTCGCGTGGGGCACGAGCGCGCCGGAGCTCGCCGTGAGCCTCGACGCCGCGCTGAAGGAGAGCGCGGGGGTCTCCCTGGGCAACGTCCTTGGCTCGAACATCTTCAACGTCGGCGTCATCCTCGGGCTCTCGGCCTTGATCCGCCCGGTCAGCGTCAAGCTCCAGCTCATCCGCTTCGATATTCCGGTGCTTGTCGGCATCTCCTGCCTCTTGCTCGGCATGCTGCTCGACTCGGCGCTCGGGCGCCTCGAGGGCATCGTCTTCCTGGTCTGCTTCGTGTTCTACAGCGCGACGACATTCGTGATCGCGAAGCGGGGAGCGCCGCGCGAGGTCGTCCAGGAGTTCGCCGAGGCGCAGCCGCGACCGTTGCGGTCGATCGCGGTGGAGATCCTGCTGATCGTCGTCGGTCTCGGCGTGCTGATCTACGGGGCGGACCTGCTGGTCCGCGGGGCCGTCGAGCTGGCTCGCGGCCTCGGCGTCAGCGAGACCGTCATCGGCCTGACCATCGTCGCCGCCGGCACGAGCCTGCCCGAGCTGGTGACGTCCCTGGTCGCCGCGGCGCGGAACGAGCCGGACGTGGCGGTGGGAAACATCGTCGGCTCGAACATCTTCAACGTCACGTGCATCCTCGGTCTGTCATCGACGATCACGCCGCTCGAGTCGAGCCAGATCAGCCGCCTCGACCTCACTGCGGTCCTGGCATGCGCCGTGATCCTGTTGCCGATGGCGTGGACGGGTTTCGTCCTCAAGAGGTGGGAGGGCATCGTGTTGCTGGTGGGGTATGGGGTCTACGTGGCGTTGTTGTGGCCATGACCCGTTCCCGGTCCCGGTCCCGGTCCCGTGCCCGTGCCCGTGCCCGTGCCCGAAGGGCTGCTCGACTTCGCGGGCGAGACTCTACGACGCATCC
>JBFFXF010000102.1:0-22850 GCA_041569895.1 Planctomycetota bacterium
GAGTAGAGGAAGACCTGGTTGACCGAGTCGTCGGGCGTGAGCAGGAACTGCCGCTGGGTGCAGCGGCGCTGGACCATGTAGGTGCTGCCGGGGAGAACCTGTCGTGGACGGGACATTCGCGTACCCTCAATTTGAGCGTCTCGAGGGGACACGACCGGAGGGGAGCGGAATCGTACCCGCGGCAGGCGGCGCCCGCCACCTTGACAGCACAAAGCCTCCGCGGGGCGCTCGACCAAAGAAGTTAAGAGTGCGTCCCCTGACCCTGGGTCTGCGTCCCCTGACCCTGGGTCAGGCCCGCGCGCTGACCCTGAGTCGGAGAGCTGCTGGAGCTGCTCCTGGGCGGGGCAGCTCGGACTGCTTCGCAAGGACTTACGGCGTGCCAGCCGTTTAGACGGTCGCCGACCCTGGGTCGGGGCTCTCCGACCCAGGGTCGGGCCGCCCCCGGGCGGCTGTGACATGACCCTGGGTCGGGCCGCCCCCGGGCGGCTGTGACATGACCCTGGGTCGGGCCGCCCCGGGTCGGGCCGCCCCGGGGTCGGGCCGCCCCGCGCCGCCGGGGCTGCTCGGCCTCGCGCCGTTTCCAGCCGTTTCTCTCCTGTTCGGTGTCATCCCGGTTGAACTGGTTCGAAGAGGAGCGCGGCTGACACGTGCTGATCGAAAGGAGCCCGCCATGTTGATCGCACGACACGTCGTCTTCGGCTGTTTTCTGACCGCATCGATCGTTCTGGCCTCGCAGTCCGCAGGGGCGGCCGTCGTCGCCTCGTTCGACTGGTCGATGCAGGACCGCTTCGGGGCAATCGACCGCAACGGAATGATCCACTACGCCACGGATCCGGACGAGATCAGCCCGGCGAGCTGGTCCGTCGACTTCGACGCCTGCGAATCGACGGGCTCGATTCGCACGTTTCGCTGGAGCGTGAACGGCCAGGTCGTCGCCTCGACGTCTCGATGTGGTGGCGTCTCACTGGGTTTTCCAGAGGAGGGAACGTACCGCGTCACGCTCGATGTCGTATCGAGGAGGCGAGACGGCCTCGGTCTCCCGCGACGTCGTCGTCCAGGACTGGCTGATCGTCGCCATCGGTGACTCCTACGGATCCGGCGAGGGAAGCCCCGACATCCCGATCTCACTCGACCTCCTCAACGAGACCAGGGCGGCCCTCGAGGATCTCCAGGACGCCCTCAGGGAGCTCGAAGACCACCTGAAAGAGCTCACGGCCCTGCGGGAGGTCCGCGACCAGGCCAAACAGGCCTGGGACGCCGCCAAGGCCGCGGCGTCGAACGCGCTCCAGAGGCTCCGCAGCGCGCAGATCAGCTTCGACAACGTGTTCAACAAGGTCGAGAGGTGCCGGAGCGCGGCCAGGAGGTGGAGGGATCGGTGCCTCAAGTTCCCACCTTCCACGTCGTGCCCCGGGGCCACCAGCGACCTGATCACCTGTCTGGTCGATTGCGGCGTGAGCTCGGAGAGGACCCTCCTGACGCGCGGATTCAACGCCGTCATGAATCTCCTCGATGGGCTTGTCGCCGACGCGCGCGATCTTCTCGACGTCGCACGGGAAGCCTACGACGTCGCCCAGGCGCTCGCGAACACACGAGAGGACGCCTACAACGCCGCCGCGGCCGCCTTCAGCGCCGGAGTGACCGCCGTCGATCTCGCGAGGGCGGTCGCCGACGACTCCCGCGGCCTCTACCACGACCTCGAATCGCAGCTGCGCGCGACCTGGCAGGACACGCGCTGCCATCGCTCGGCAAACTCCAGCCAGGCCCGGGCCGCACTGCAGATCGAGGACTCGGATCCGCGCACGTCGGTCACCTTCGTGCACATCGCCTGCTCCGGCGCGCAAATCGACAAGGGTCTGGTGGGATCCTACCGGGGAGTCGAGCCAGTCGCCGGAGAGACACTGGATCCCCAGATCGACCAGGTCCGCGACCTCATCGGCGACCGCGAAATCGACGCGCTGCTGATCTCCATCGGCGGCAATGATGTCAACTTCGGCGAGATGATCAAGACGTGCGTCAAGCAGGAGGACTGTCACCTCTCGCGCCGGCTCGACAATACGGCCCAGGCCGCAGTGGCCGCTGCCTGTGCCGGAATGTTCTCGGACGAGTGCGTGCAGGCGCTTACCAGCAACGTCAGCTCGGAGAGCGCCAGGGAGCTCTTCGAGAGCGGCATGTCCGATCTCTCCGACGGGTACGACTCGCTCGAAGAGATGATCGGGAACCGTTCTGCTCGACCTCCCCGCAGCGCGCGTCTACGTGACCGAATACCCGAACGCCTCGCGGCGAGTCCGGAGCGGTGTGCGCGTTCGACCCGCGAATCCCGACCCGAAACTTCCCGGGCATCGCCGGCGGCGAGTGGACGTGGGTCGGCCGGAGCATGATCCCTGACCTCAACGCCGAGATCCGGAGGAAGGCCGACCAGTTCGGCTGGAACTTCATCGACGGGATCTTCGCTGCCTCGGAGCGACACGGCTACTGCGCCAGCGAATCGTGGTTCGTGCGACTCCAGGACACGTTCAGGATCCAGTTCGACTACTTCGGCGCCGTGCACCCGACGACGGAGGGGTATCAGAAGTTCGGAAAGATAATCGCCTCCAGCTTCAACAGCGACCTGTATCCCACCGGAGACCTCCGGTCGCCGCGGCGGCCGCGTGCGGTCGAGATCTCGGGAGAGGTCCGCGAGGGGTCACGGGCCCTTCCCGGCGTCACACTCGCGTTCGACAATTTCGGAGGCCGCGCCGAGACGCCAACTCGGTCTATTACGGCTGGAGCGGCACCATTACCCCCTCGAAGGTCGGCTATCGCTTCGAACCGACGTCACGCAGCTATCAGGAGCTGACGCGGGACCTCTCGCGCCAGGATTTCAGGGCGCTGCCCGTCGAGCTATCCATCTCCGGATTCGTGCTCGTGCGGGAGGGCGCCGGCCTGCCCGGCGTTACCGTGGAGTTCCGCAGCCTCAGAAGCTCGGCTGCGCCTCGCCGTGTCGGTGATCCGGGGTCAACTAGGGGCGCGAAACCCTCGCCGGCCACACGGCCGGCGGGGGTTTGGCTCGCATGACCCGAACATCAACCTGGCCCCGGGTCGGAGCGAACCCCGGCCAACCCGACCCGCGGCCAACCCGACCCGGGGTCGGACTCGCACGACGACCTCGGGTCAGGAGGAGGCCGGGTGAGGCCCGACGACCCTGGGTCAGGGGCTCCCAGGTACAGGGTCGGTCGTCCGGACCGGCTCCCCACTGCCGCAACCCTCCAGTCCCGCGATCCTTGGGTCAGGGGCCCGCGAGCCCGGGCCGGGAAGAAATGGCGACCCTGGGTCAGGGGACTGGACAGGGGACTGGAGGGGACCAGTAGGGGACTGGCGGGCGACCCTGGGTCAGGCCCCGGGTGGGTCAGGCCCCGGGAGGGAGCGACCCTGAGTCGGGAGACGGAGAGTCGGGAGACCGCGGGGTCGGGAGACCGCGCGGGAGACCGCGAGAGACCGGCCGACCCTGGGCCGGGGCTGGGCCGAGGGACCCTCGGTCGGGCTATGGCCCGGGCTATGGCACCGAGTGTCGGGGCATCGCGCGGAAAGGAAAACGCCCTCCACGGGGTATTACCCCCGCGGAGGGCGTTCTCGGAGGTCTGCCGACCGAGGGTGCGGTTTCCGCTGACCCCCGGTCGGGGCTCACTCACTTACGGTGTGCACGGCGGGAACGACGCGCACCCGCTGTCCGGCGAGCCTTCCGGATCGAGGCCGCACGTCGGGAAGGGCGCCTTCGGCGGCGGCCCGCCGAGGAACTGGAAGCCGAGGCTCGAGATGGGGTCGGTGATGTTGATCGCCCCGTCGTCGTTGACGTCCTGGATCTCCAGGCAGTCGACCACCGGCAGATCGCCCAGGAACTGGATGCCGAGTCCCCGGACCGCGTCCGTGATGTTGAGCGCTCCGTCGGCCGTCACGTCGCCGCGAATGAACCGCGTTCCCACCGGCGGCGGCGGCTCCTCGGAGCAGTCCGGAACGGTGCAGATCCGGTAGTCCGTGAACGGGAAGAACTCGACGGGATCGAAGAAGCGGAGCCTCAGGCTATGAGCACCGCCGCCCTCGAACACCTTGACCATCAGCGTGTGGATGCCGGCATCGATCCCCTCGATGAAGACGATATCTCCGGCACCCGGCGCGGGCACTCCCCGCGGGATGTCGTTGATCCAGACCTCCTCGCCGTCGAGCAGGACCTGGACGGAATCATCCGTCCCGACCTCGATCTCGAGGTCGGCCGTCTCCTCCAGCTCGAAGTAGGTCACGGCGTACATCATGCACTGGTTGACGTCACCGCCGTAGAAATCATTGAAGTTGATGAGGTCGTCGCGGTCACGCCAGAGCGTCCACGTCGCGACGCCGCCGGGGTTGACGCCGAACGGGTCGTTCAGCGGCGTCAGGCTCAGCGCCTCGTCCCCGTCCACCGGCTGGACGTCGGTCTCGGTGAGGTCCACACCGTCGGTCAGGTAGTCCTGACGAATCAAATCCGGGCCCGGCGCCGCACCACCGTCGTTCTGGAACGGGCCGAGCAGCAGCCACGTCTTGATGTACCCGCCGCCGCCGACGTCATCGACCTCCGTGAGGTCCGTCGGGTTGACGAGCTGGCCGTCGCCGCCGACGCCGGAGTTGCCGGAGCCGCCCGGGGTCCGGTCCGCGACGCGACCACGGAAGGCGGCGTTGCCCTGGCCTTCACCCGGCGCGATCGCCGTGTACGCCAGCGTCCGCGCCCTGAGCTCCCCGCCGGAGAGCGACCACGTGACCACGGGATTGCCGTTCTCGTCCTCGTCGACCTGGCCGCCCGCGGAGGGATCAGCCGCCTCCCAGCCGGCGGGCAAGAACTCGGAGATGGTCACCGCGGTCGCCGCCGGGCAGTCGGGCGGGCCCGCGATCACGGGACGGATGCCGGTAAGCGCGATCTCGATCCTGAACTCCTCGTCGGGACGCCACGACGGGACCTCGCGACCCTGGATCGACGTCGTGCCCGTCGCCGGGATGGTGCGCGTCGCCGTCAGCGGCGGCGTCGCGCACGTCACCGGCTTGCGGCTCAGCGTCAGCCCCTCGGTGACCGGCTGGCCGAGCTCGTCCTGGAACCGGAAGGCGAAGTTGAAGCCGCCGCCGCCCTCGAAGGTCTTGACGATGATGCTGTTTTGACCCTCCTCGAGGATGACCGGCTCGGTGGTGGTGTCCTGCGGGTTGCAGGCGTTCGCGCCACCACGCGCGACGCTGTTGATCCAGGCCTCCTCGCCGTTGAGGAGCACCTGCACCGAGTCGTCGCTCGACACGCCCATGAAGACCTCGCGCTCTTCGTCGGAGATCACGTAGATCTGGGCGTAGCACATGACGTCGTTCGGGTCGCCGGTGTAGAAGTCGTCGTTGACGTTGATGAAGGAATCGGTGTCCGAGTACGGCAGGATCACCGGGATGCCTTCAGGATTGAGCTCGACACCGGTGGGGCCCCTCGCGTCGATGTTCGCCGGGTGGAGGCCGGCGCTGATCGAGGCGCCACCGAAGTCCGTGTCCACCTCCTTGAAGGGCTCCCAGACGAGGTCGCTCTCGGAGATGGCGCCGTCGGTGAGGTAGTCCTCCCGGATCAGGTCGTTGCCGGGGTTGTTGCCGCCGGGCTGGAGATACGGCCCGAGGAGGTTCCAGCACGTGATGCCGCCGCAGGTCGCGTCGAATCCCGTGTCCTTGATGAGCGTCGTCGAGCTCGTCGAGCTCGCCGGGTGGTCGTTGCCTTTCGAGGTTCCCCGAATCGAAGCGGTGGCCGCTCCGGTCTCGACGGCGCGGAGCGTGTAGTTCAGCTCCTTGCCCCGCACGAGGTTGCCGCCGGTCAGCGTCCAGGTGATCGTGGCGTCGTCGACCATCCCGCCGTCCGACACATTGGAGATCTCCCAGTCCATCGGTGCGGTCTCGGTGACAATGAGCTCGGTCGGTCGCGTGCAGCCCGTATCGGGGTCGTCCGCGAGCAAATCGGACACGGTGACGGTGACGTTGAACTCGTCGCCCTCAAGGAAGTCACCGCAGTTCTCTTCCGGAGTTCGGGGTCCATCGACCGTACGCCTTACCGTGGCGCCCGGGCTGATGCAGCCCTCGATCGTCGTGATGCGGACCGAGTGCACCAGGTGGTTCTGCGTCGCGCCTCCGGTCGACGCGGTGAGGCCGACGAAGCCACGGAAGGGCTCGAGGTCGTCGAGCGTGATGACGCCGACCGTGCCGAAGTCGACGCCGATGTCGAGTCCGATGAGATCGATCGCCATGGTCCTCTGCTGCTTCTTGGCGATCATCAGGAAGCGGTTCGGCAGGTAGTTCGGGTCACCCGGCGCCAGTCGATGATTGAAGGGCGCCTGGTTCTCGTCGATGCGCACGAAGAGGTCGTTCTGGCACGGCGCCAGACGCGGCGAGCAGATGGCATCAACAGCGGGAAAGCCGTTCGCCGAGTAGGTCACGCCGACGTGGTTCTGATCGTTCTGGTCGCCGTTGTTGCAGCTCCAGTTGTCGAACTCGAAGATGATGTGGGGACGGTCGCCGAGTCCCGTCGACCCCATCGCGCCACCGCCGGCGCCCGTCTGCGGCGGCACCTCGTCCTCGTTGTCCGGCTCGAGCTCGCCGGCAATGACGATGGTCAGACCGTCCGCCGGCCGGCCCCGCGTGCCGTCTCGCATCTCCATCACGACTTCCATCTGGAAGTTGTCGAAGTCGCGCTTCTGCGCTCGCCAGGCCGAGCCGATCCCACCGCTTGCGGGGGCGACGTTGATGTAGCCGTTATCGCCGACGAGCTGCTGGAGCCGAGCGACATCGTCGTCATCCACGTCGCCGTCGCGGTCGATGTCGAGCTCCGCCTCCGGGAGGACGGCCTCCTCGTAGAGGTTGCACGCGTTCGCGGCCGCCCCGCAGGGGCCCTGGCACGTGCCCAGGAAGGGATCGACGTCGATGCGCGCTCCCGGATTGGAGTTCGTGTCGTCGCGCTCGACGAAACCGTCGTCGGGGTCGCTGTCCTCGACGCACGGCATCATGCCGAGCTCATCGGCCGCCTCGGATTCCAGATCGGGAACCCAGTGCGCCGAGCCGCGGAAGACCCAGTCGTTCTCGACCGGGCTCTGGAGGAACGTGTCGAGAAAATCCTCCTGGGACTGAATATTCCCGACGAGGAGGAAAATACCAGCGAACAGTGACAAACTGAAAGACTTCCGGACCATGACCCTCCTCCTGACACGTAGGACGTAGAGATAACCCGAAACACCGTCAAGGGAAAGAGACCGGTAGACCCCTGGAAACAGAGGCTCCAGCCGATTCGACTCCAACAAGCCGCATTTTACAGGATCTTGACCGGGGCATCCAAGAGAATCCGCCACCCGTTGGCCCATCGCGAGGTCGCTTCGCGCCCTTGTGCGCTGATTCGTTGGCCGTAGAATGGAGCGTTCTGGAACGCAACGAGGTAAACCGCGGGGTCGCCACGCGATCACAACGATGGTCACGTCGACGTTGAAAATCTCGCTCCTCCGATGGCGGCCGGCACGACCCGCGTCGTTCCTGGCGCGCGCCTGCGTCCTGGCCGCGCTGGCGGGCGTTTCGTGCGCGTCGCCCTCGGGACGGCCGCCCGGGCCACCCGGTGACAGCCATGGTGATGACCACGGCGGTCACCACCTCGTGGAAGACGCCGTGACGCGTGCCGGTGAGGCGGGCGCGGCGCTGACGGACGGCGCGGCGGTCGCCGAGCTGATGCGCCATCTCGCGCAGCGCGACGGGCCCGGCATGTACGCGGAGATGGAGAGGCAGCTCCTGCGTGGCGAGGACGGCCATCGCGTGCTCCATCGCTTCTTTCACGAGTGCGACCTCGACCACCAGAAGATCCTCGACCTCACCCACGACGAGCAGATGATCTTCGCCATGCTCCGCCTCGTCGCCCGCCACCCGGACGAGGTCGCGTCGCTGACGTCATTCCTCATCCGCGCCACCGATTCGTACCCCGAGTCGTTCATACGGCGCGAGATCTTCAACTTTCTGCCCGTCTTCCTGAACCACCACGGCGGCGCCCATCCCGAGCTGCGGCGAGAGCTCGAGGCGATGATCGTCCGGCAGCTCGAGCTCGGCGGTCACTACGTCTACAAGATCACGCTGGCCATGCGCGACCTGCAGTTCAATCCACCGGCGAGGGCGTTCCTGCCGGTCCTCTCCGTGGCCGACCGGGAGCGTGCCGCGCTCGCCTTCCAGGCGCTCGTGGCGCGTGGCGAGGAGGGGCGCGCCGTGCTGCGCGAGTACGCCGACACGGTGACGTCGCCCGACCGGGGACTGCTCGAGAAGGTCCTGCGCGAGCTCGCCGTCGCGGAGTATCGCGAGTCGGAAACGCTGACCGTGCTCGACGCGCTGATGGCGGACAGCCGCCCGGAGGTGCGCTCCGTCGCGACTCTCCTGCGCGTCGGCTTTCCGGCCGACGGCGAGCTCGTGCCGCGTCTCGTCGAGTACCTGAACTCCGCCGAGGCCCTCCCGAGGCGGAGGGCGTTGATACTGCGCGTGCGCCGCTCCGGGCGAGAGGAGCTCCTCGTCGGGCTCCGCCAGGCGGCGGCGGACGTCGAATCCGCCGAGCTCCGGAACCTGCTGCTGGAGGAGAAATGATCGGCCGCCGAGTCGCTGTCCTGTGGATGCTGGCGCTCCTGGCGTCACGGCCCGGCGCGCCTGTCGTGGGCGAGGAGCCCGGCGCGCCCGCGCCGCACCCGACCGCGCGAGTCCGCGACGCCGGCATGGGCGCCGTGCCTCCGCTCGTCGACCCGGCGCGCATGGGGCGAATCGAGAAGCTCATCGACGCTCGCGACGGCGCCGGTCTCCTGCGCGAGCTCGAGGGGCCGCTGCTGCGGGGCGTCCCGGGCTACTCCGTCCTCCACGGCGTCTTCGCGGGGCTCAGCCGCGACACGCGACGCTGGAGCCATCTGACGACGCACTACCAGATCACCTTCGCGCTGTCGCAGCTCGCGATGCTCCACGAGCCCGAGACGGCCGAGCTGATGCACTACCTCTTCGCGGCGACGCGCTCCGATTCGCGATCGCTGATCCAGCAGTGGCTGGTCGGCTACGCGCCGGTCTTTCTGCGTTTTCACGGCGATCGCTTCCCCGACTTCCGCCGCGACCTCGAGCAGGAGCTCATCCGTCGCGTCGAGACCGGCGATGGGCGCCTGCACGCCACCTTCGCCGCCATCCGATCGCTCGGGTTTCGCCCGCCGATCGATTTCGTGGCGAGGCACCTCGTCTCGGCGTCGACGCTGCAGCGGATGCAACTCATCACCGGGCACCTCGAGGATCGCGACGACGCCGAGGCCGTCGCTCTCCTGGTCAAGACCATCGAGAGCGTCGCCGACTTCACCGCCCAGAAGACACTCGCGTGCCTGCGCGCGCTGGCGCGCATGACCGCCCCCGAGGCCGCCGCGGCCCTGGAGTCCTATCTGCGCTCCCCGGCTCCCGGCGCGGCCGACGGCGCCGTGCTCGCCTTCTTCGGCCTCGCCAGGGGACCGGAGAGCGCGGGCACCGCCTTCCGCTATCTCGATTCCCGGGCGACGCCGGCCGGCAAGAAGCGCCTCCTCGGCGCGCTGCGGCTGCGAAACCGCGAGGTCCTCGAGGCCGTGGCGGCGCGAGTCGGGGAGATCCGCGACCCGGAAACGAGGGAGCTCGTGGCGAGGTACGCGAGAGCGGGACGGACGCAGAGGTAATCCCGTCGACTCCGGAAGCTTGCCCTCCGACGATTCAGAAGGAAGGCAGGAAACTCAGGAAAGCAGGAAACGGAAGAGTTTAAGGGGGGCGAGTTTCGTGAGCCTCGGCCTTCCTCTTCTTCAGCCGCCCGCGCCGTCGTCAAGTTCTCATCGTTTCTGGCTGTCGCCACCGGCCGACAACCAGGGCTGTCTTCCCCGTCTTCCTGACTTCCTCATGAGTCGTCCTCGGAAACCGCGTTGCGCGCCGCTCGCAGTCCCGCGTCGTCCGGAAAGCGCGTCACACCCTCCTCGATGAGCTCCAGCGCCCGATCCCGCTTCCCGCGTGCCAGTGCGATGTCCGCGAGCAGCCGGTAGCTCTGCGGCGTCGCGCCGTTCTCGTGCAGCGCGCCGGCGATTCGCGAGGCCTCGTCGAATCCCGCGTGGAAGCGGATCGACGTGGCGACGATCTCCGCGACCAGCGCGGGATCGTGCGGACGGAGCGCGTGCAGCCGCCGCACGTAGTGGAGTCGCACGAAGGCGTCCTGCGGGCTCCGGATGCCATCGAGCAGCCGCTCGAGCGCCTCCTCGTTTTCGGGGTCGAGGTCCGCGGCGAGAAAGAGGAAGTCGTACCCTGCCGGACGGCGCGCCTCGAGCCACAGCGCGCCGAGCCCGGCGTAGGTCGAGCCGCACTCCTCGAGCGGTCGCGACTGCAGCGCATCCTCGAGGGCTCGACGCTTCTCGAGAAACGTCCCGGCGAAGCGGAGATCGACATCCGCGAGACCCGCAGCGCCCGCGCTCGCCAGACGGCCGGCGAGCTCCGCGGCGCCGTGGTGGGCCGGATCGCGCGCGAGGCACGCCTCGAGGAGGCGCGCCGCGTCGTCCGGTCGCCCGGCCCGCGTCAGGGCCTCCGCCGTCCACCGGAGCAGGTCGAGATCGACGTCGCCGTCGCGCCGTCGCCCCGCGTCGTGGAAGCTCGACAGCGCTGCTCCGACATCGTCACGCGCCAGCGCGAGGCGTCCGCGCCAGTACGACGTCTCCCACCGTCCGGGGCGCGAGCCGTCGGCGGCGCGCAGCGCCTGGTCGGCGAGGTCGAGCGCGCCGGTCTCGAGAGCGCCCCGCGCCAGGTGCAGGTAGAGCGAGAACGGAGGCGCCCGACCCTCCTCGGACCCGGCCGTCGCTGCCTCCGACTGGAGCGCCTCGACGCCACGCTTCGCCGCGTCGAGCATGCCCCGCTCGTCCCCGAGCTCGACGTCGACGCGACAGCGCATCCACCACAGTCCGGACGCGGGACGGACGCCGCGGTCGAGCGCCCGGTCGAGCGTCGTGCGCGCCTCGGCGAGCCGTCGGAAGCGGATACAGAACTCGGCGAACGAGATCCACGGGCGCGGATCGGCGGGATCGAGCTCGAGCGCTTTCCGGTACGCGGAGTACGCCTCGAGGAAACGGCGGCGGCTCGACAGATTGATGGCGCGCTGGGAGAGGGAGAAGACCGTGTTGCCGACGGCCATCAGCTTGTCCTCGACGTGCTCCTCGAACGCCTGCTGCGAGACGATGCGGTAGATCTCCTCCACGGCCCGGGCCGCCTCCCGCTGGCGCATCCGATAGAGAGACCGCGCCAGCTCCGAATAGCACACCGGGTCGAGCGGCTGCTCCTCGAGGAGCTCGAAGAAGCGGTCCGCGGAGCGCTGGTGCTCTCCCGCCGCGCGCAGGGCGCGCCCGTGCTCGAGGCGTGCGCTGCGGTCCTGGCGGTCGTTTCGCTCGCTTTCGTCGTCGCGCGCCCCGTCGAAGTACGCCTCGAAGAGCGGCAGCGCGGCGACCGCGTCGCCCTTGCGAAGGAGCGTGCGCGCCAGCGCGAGCCGTGCGCGATGGTGGTCCGGCTCGCGCCGCAGCGCCTCTCGCAGCGTTCGCTCCGCCTCGTCGACGGCCTCGAGCGCGCGCTGCGAATCGCCGAGGATCCACAGGAGGTCCGCGCCCGAGCGCCCCGCCGCCCGCGCGCGTTCGGCGTACTGGAGCGCCAGGTGGAACACCTCCTCGCGGTGATAGCCGAGCGCGATGCGCTCGTGCGCCTCGGCGCGGGCGGCGGGACCCAGCGAGCGCGCGCCCTGCTTGAGCGCCTTGACCGCCTCGATCTCCAGCCCGCGCGCGCCGAGCTCGTCGGCCCTGGCCAGGAGCGCCCGCAGGCGGGCGCGCTCGTCCGAGCGCTCGCCACCGTCCTCGGACGTGCAACCCGCGACGAGCAGCGCCGCGGCGCCGATCCACACGCACGCGGAGAGAGCGCGCCGCGTCATTGCCCGGTTCCTCGCACGAGCTCGTTGTACGCCTCCGGGTTCACGTCACGGAAGACCTCGACGAGGCCGTCCGGCCACCGCACCGTGACGTGCTCGACGTCGCCATCGCGGCCGAGACCGACGATGCGACGCGGATCGCAGGCGGCCTGATAGCTCCATGCCGTGCGCGCCTCGAGCGGCGCCACGGCATCACGGCCGCGGAGCTTGACCCGGATCAGGCTGCCGGTCGCGTCGCGGTTCGACGGACCGTTGCCGCGGAGCCCGAGGCCGAGCCAGCGGGCGGTCCGCGGCCTGTCGTTTCGCAACAGGACCGCGCGCCACTCGGTGTTGACGACCACCACGTCGACGTCTCCGTCGTTGTCGTAGTCGGCGAATGCGGCGGCGCGACCGACGTGCGCCTCGCGAAACCATGCTCCGGCGCCCGACGACACGTCGGTGAAACGTCCGGAGCCGTCGTTCTCGAGGAGCTGGTCGGGCTGGCGGTAGGAGAGCGTCGTCCCCGGGCTGACCTCGGTGATGTTGTCGAGGATGTGTCCCCGCGCGATGAAGACATCGAGATCGCCGTCGAGGTCATGGTCCAGGAAGCCGAGACCGAAGCCGAGCGGCCGGAAGGTCAGCGGTCCGAGCCCCGATCTCGCCGAGGCGTCGAGGAAGAACCCATCGCCCTCGGCGAGATAGAGCGTGTCCTTCTCCTCGGAGAAGTTCGTCATCATGTAGTCGATGAGCCCGTCGCCGTTGACGTCGCCGCCGTCGATCCCCATGCAGGCCTCGGCGCGACCCTCCGAGCTCAGCGCCATGCCGGTCTCGAGCCCGGCGTCCTCGAAGGTGAGGTCGCCGCGGTTGCGCCAGACGAAATTCGGCACCGAGTCGTTGGCGACGACGAAGTCCACGCGGCCGTCGCCGTCGAAGTCGGTCGGCAGCACGCCGAGCCCCTTGCCGAGGATCTTGCCGGCGATGGCCACGCCGGCCGACTTCGAGATGTCGCGAAACCGTCCGCCCCCGATGTTCAGGTACAGCCGGTCCGGCGCGCCGCGGAACTTGTTCGGGTGGCAGTAGCCGGGGACGCGCCTCGGGTTCCCCGTGCAGGCCCCGTGGATCGCCGGGTCGTAATCGAGGTAGTTGGCGACGTAGAGGTCGAGCAGCCCGTCGCCGTCGATGTCCGCGAACGCGGCGCTCGTGCTCCACCGCGGACAGTCGACGCCGGCCCGCTCCGTGATGTCCTCGAAGCTGCCGTCGCCGCGATTCAGATAGAGGACGTTCGGCCCGACGTTGGTGACGTAGAGATCCGTGTCGCCGTCATTGTCGATGTCGCCCGTCGCGACACCGCAGCCGTAGTGTCGGTCTCCGACTCCGGCGCGCTCCGTGACGTCCTCGAAGGTCCCGTCGCCGCGGTTCCTGAAGAGCACGTTCCCGGTGGCGCCTTCCGAGAACGCTGCCGCAGAACTCTCGTGCCCCTGGACGAGGTAGAGATCGAGCCAACCGTCGCCGTCGTAATCGAGCCAGCCGGCGCCGCCGATCATCGTCTCGTAGAGGTGCTTGTCGCCTCTCGCGCCGTTGACCAGGCGAAAGTCGATGCCGGACTGCAACGCCACCTCGCTGAACACGCCGTCGCCGCGCGTCGCCGGGGCGAGCGCGAGGAACGCGACGAAAAGCACGATCGTTCGGGCGGGCATGCCGGCGATTGTACGGCATGGAGCGGTCGCCTGTCAGGACGACTCGACGCGCTCAACTCCGGTCGGTCCGCCGGCCGAAGATGCGGGATGGGCCGTGCGGCGCCGGCGGATCGGTGCCGGAAATCTCTGCGCCCCGATCGCGCCATGCTCAGCTCGATGTTCCTGCTCGTCGGCATCCTCGCGGTGGCCGTCCTCTTCCTGTGGGCGGCCAGGCGCCCGGACACCATCGAGTGGCACCGGAGCCGGCTGCAGGCGGGCGCCCTGATCATGGTGGCGCTCTCCGTCCCCGTCGGCTACGGCGTCTACCGGCACGCGACCGCGGCGTCCGACCTGGAGCAGATCGTGCCCGTGGTGCCCGGCGCCACCACCGATTCGTGGGTGCCGCAGGTGAGCGAGGAGGAGTACTGGATCTTCGAGGGCCCCGGCGACCTCGACCGCATCGCTTCGTTCTACGACGGGGTGGCCGCGCGCGAGGGGTGGCAGATCGAGAAGGAGAACAACGGGCGAATGCTCCACCTGGAGCTCGAGCGGGACGGAGTCGAGGTCACCGTGAGCGCGTATCTGCAGGGGAAGTCCTCCCGCCTGATCTACACGGTGAAGCGCTCGCCGTGACCCCCGCTGGCGACGGCGCGACGCGTTCTCGGCCCGCCGGCGCGAGTGATCGGCCCTGAATTTGTCGCGCCCGGCCCCGCCGGGCTATTCTTCCGCGGCGGCCGGTGCGTCGATTCGACTCACGCGGCAAGGAGGTCGGTTCCGAGTTTTCGAGTTCCGGATGTTCGGATGTTCTCGATGTTCCGAATGCGATCGAGCAGAGAAGGCTTCACGCTGATCGAGCTGATGATCGTCGTCGCGATCATCGCCATCATCGCGGCCATCGCCATCCCGAGTCTCCTCAACGCCAGGAAATCGGCGAACGAGGCCTCGGCGATCAGCTCGCTGCGCACCATCGTCACCGTCAACGAGCAGTACCGGACGAGGTTTCAGTCCTATCCGGCCAACCTGGCGGCCCTCGAGGCGCAGGGCTACATCGATTCGAACCTCGGCTCGGGATCGAAATCCGGCTACGACTTCTTCCTCGGCGGCGGCAGCGCGGCCTGGGTGTGCCTCGCGAACCCGAGGTTCCCCGGCGACACCGGGGATCGCTACTTCTTCGCCGACCAGACCGGAGTGATCCGATTCAGCACGTCGGGTGTCGCGGGAGGGTCGGATCCGCCGATCGAGTGATGATCGCCGAGGAACGGCAGGACGGGAACGCAGATTTCCGCAGATTACGCAGATTACGCAGATTGCGGAACGATCTGTCTCGGAGTCGGTCATCGGAGTCGGTCATCGGAGTCGGAATCGGAGTCGGACCTCTGATCTCTGATCTCTGATCTCTGCCCTCGGACTCTGTCTCGGACTCGCACTCCGTGTGACCGGCCCCGACATCGGCCGCTCAGACGAGGACGCGCGTTCTCGGGAACGGGCCCGGGCACGGGAACGGGAACGGGAACGGGAACGGAAGCATGACCACGGACACGCTGACACGATACGAGGAGCGGACGCTGCGGTTGATGACCACGCGGCACACGGCAGTCATCTGCGTGGGCTTCGCGGCGATGGTGATCGGCGGGGTCTACGGGATCTGGGGCGTGCAGCAGCTCGATCGGGAGCACGCGCCGGATCCCGGCGCCGCGTTCGATCGACCGATCGCGCGCATCGCGACCGCCTTCGAGTCGAAGCAGGGCCTTGACGGCGTCACGCCGGAGTCCGACCTCGAGAAGGAGCTCCTGATGCGGGTCGTCATCGCCGAGGACCTCGTCGCGCGGCTCTTCATGACGCTCATGCGCCTCCTCATCTCGGGTTTCATCATGGGATTCGGAGCCGCGATGCTGGCGTGGGGCATCGGCGCACGCAGCTTCAGCCGAATTCTGGCCAAGCTGGTGGCCGCGGGGGAGATGACGCCGACGGAGGTGATTCGGTGAGGGCGAGCGACGAGACGGAACGGACGGGAACGGACGGGAGCGGACGGGAACGCAGATTACGCAGATTACGCAGATTGACGCAGAACGATGAAGGGATCCGTCTCGGAGTCGGTGATCGGAGTCGGCCATCGGAATCGGAATCGGAATCGGCGTCGGAGTCGGATCTCGGACTCGGCCTCGGACCTCCGATCTCTGACCTCTGACCTCTGACCTCGGTCTCGGTCTCGGTCTCCGTCTCCGACTCCTCCGTCCCGGCCCCGACGTCGAGCATTCAGAGGACGTCGCTCGTTTTCGGGAACGGGCACGGGCACGGGAACGGGAACGGGAACGGGGAGGGGAACGGGAATGGCCCTCAGAACGTGAATCCGAAGCCGATGTTGAACGCGATGTCGGCCGAGTTGTCGAAGGGCGCGATGTTCTCGACGATGCTGAACTCGAACTGCATGCTCTCGACGAACTCCCACTTGACGCCGGCGGCGATGTAGTTGCGGCCCTTGTTGAGGACGCGCGGCTCCTTCAACAGTGGAGAGTAGTGCAGCGACTGCACGATCACCGACACGTCCTCGGTGACGGCGTACTCGATGCCGAGGACCGCCTGGTAGTTGAACCTCTCGTAGCGAAGTCCCTCGGTCTTCGAGTCGGCGTAGTACGCCGCCCCGACGACCGCGTAGAGGTGCAGTTGCTTGATGAAGGTCTTGTAGAAGCTGAACGCGACGCCGACGTCGATGCCATCGTTCCCGAAGCCCTTGGTCGAGGTCGGCAGGCTGATCAGCGTCTCTACCGAGACCGCCGGATACCAGCGATCGCCGCGGCTGACGTTCCAGTGCGTCTTCAGCACCAGGTCGCCGAGGCCGACACCGCGGTCGAGCTCGACCTCGCGCCCCGCGCTGTCAACGACCAGGATGGTGTAGTCATCTTTCGCCTGATCGTCCCGGCCGCCGTCGTCGAGCCCGAAGCTCTCGTGAAAGCCCTTCACCAGGCCGTCGAGGATGCCGTTCCCGCGGGCGTGAATGGATATGCTGGCGCCGACGTAGAAGTCGTCGTCGAGGGCGTACCAGCCGTCGAGCTGCAGCCGGTAGGTCTCCGCGTCGACGAGCACGGCCTCGTTGGTGGACGAGCTCGAGTCCTCGGCGAAGTTGTTCGCCCAGTTGAAGGCGAACTCGAACTTCCCCTGCTCGCTCTCGAGGACCTCGAGCGTGCTGACGGGAAGACCCACGTGCAGGACGGCGAGCGGGAACGGGTCTCGCAGCTCGATCAGCCCGCGGCCGGTCAGGTCTCCGGTGAAGATCTCCCCGAGGGTCTCATCCCAGGAGCTCGATGCCTCCTCGCCGGGCACGACGGGTGGGGCCGGCTGCTCACCGGGAGCGACGTCGGCGGTGCCCTCCTCCTGGGCGACCGTCGGCGACGTCGCACCGAGGTGCAGCGTCATGGCCACGAGCAGTACAAGCGTTGCCCTTCGCGGATGGGCGGGTCTCAAGGGTCAGCTCGGCGCCGAGTGGAGCTCGATCTCGTCCCGGATTTCTTCCCACGCTGATGAATAATCCGGACGTAACAGACTGATCGGAGCTCTGCAAGCGCAGGCTTGACCCCGGCCTGGGACGCGGCGTTCCGATAAAAACGACCCGCCGCCGCGAGCGACGTGCTACTGCGCCGCCGCGACGCGCTTCGCCTCGCGTTGCTTCGCGCGGGCGAGGTCTTTCTCGAAGTCGGGGTGGCGTTCGCCCGTGAGAAGGCCGCGGTGCGAATCGTTGAACATGGTGACGTTCGCCTGGATCGCGAGCGGCCGGTACGGGTCGACGAAGGCTTTGACGAGCGCATCGACGGCGGCGGCGACGAGCATCTCGGCGAGACCGCCGCCGCCCGAGGAATGCACCATGGTCTGCTTCTGATGCCAGATAACTGCGCTCGAGCTCAGGTCGACGAGCCGGTAATCGATCGTCACGGTTGTCTGCGTGACCAGGACCAGGTACTGCGTCGTCCAGTTCTCGATGACGACGTAGAGCGCCGCGTCGGCCCCGAAGATCTCCCGCAGCTTGCCGTGCGACACCTGGTGCATGTCGCCCGGCGTCGGCACGCCGTTGTCCTTGAAGACCTGGTCGACGACCGCGATCGGGAAGACGTAGTAACCGCGCTCCGCCAGGGGCGTCGTCACCGTCGACATGAACATATCGGGCGCCTCGACCTCCACCGCGTCGTTGAGCGGGGGGAGCACCAGGACGCTTCTGGGAAACCGCGTCAGATACTCGGAGTAGTCGACCGGCGCCAGGCAGCCGGATACGGGAATCACGAGTGCGGCGAGAATCGAGAGCTGCGTTCCGTTCATGGTTGGCCTGCTCCACCAGCGCGGGTGGCCCGCACCCTCGTGATCAGAAAATCGACGAACTTCGCGCTCTCGGGAAAGGCGGCCTTCTCGGCCTCGAAGCTCTGCACCGCGGCGTCGACGTTTCCGGCCAGGGAGTGAAGGTAGCCGAGGTGGGCGAGCTTTCCCGGCGGGATGACACCTCCCGTGTCGCGTGTCTTCTCGACTTCGCGTGTCAGGATGTCGATGTTCCGCTGGAGGTTGAACTCGTCGGTGTAGAGGTCGTAGATCGAGCCCTCGTAGCTTCCCCACTCGTAGATCGACCGGGCGCAGCCGGGCAAGACCGAGACGCCGACCACGAGGACGATCACACGGAGAAGGCGATTCATCGCGGTTTCCACTCCCCCGACTCGACCGCCTCGCAGAGCCTCTGGACCACCTCCATCATCGCCAGGTTCAGCACCTTGTCGTTGAGCGTGGAGTCGTAGCCGGCAGTGCCCCCCGTCCCGAGGACCTCGGCGTTGCTGAGCTGATACTCGCCCGCTCCCTGGGCGGAAAAGAGGAGCGTCGAATCGGAGACGTCCGCGACGGAGATCGAGATCTTGCAGTACGCGACCTGGTTCTTCGAGCGACCGAGGATGCCGCCGAGGACGCGCCCGCCGGTCGTCTTGCGGCCGAACTCCGTGACCGCGCCGGTGAGAACGACCTGCCCGGCGGTGATCACCTGCTCGCGCCCAGCGAGCGTCGCCTCGCGACCGAGCTCCTCGAGATTCGCCCGCTCGAGAACGACGAACCGACCCGACTGGACGAGGTGGTTCTTGAGGATCTGCCGCGCCTGCATGCCGAGGCTGTTCGGGTCGTCGGCGAAGATGCCCGAGCCGTAGCCCGACTTGTTGTCGATCTTGCCGATGACGACGCGGTACTTCGGCCCGCTGTACGGCGTGTAGCGCGCGGCGACGCTCTGCGGCTCGAGCGCTCGGCTGCTCTCGGTCGCGCAACCCGGCACGACGGCCGACAGTGCGGCAAGGAAGGAAACGAGCACGGCCCGACAGACCGGACACGGAACGCGGGTCGAGGACATCGCCGGCATGGTGGATCCCTCCGGGTCTTCTCCGGGGCGGGTCGCCGGATCGACGCGTCCGGCGTTGGAGCCCACACCCTTAAAAAGAGTACGGCCGGGGAATCCAGACTGCAATATTTCCTGTTCTCCCGAGTTTCATGCCTTCCTCATGGGTCGTCTGAATCGAGTAACGTGGGGGCCGGGGCCGGGGCCGGGACCGGGTCCGGGGACGGTTCGGCATTGGTCCGCGCGTGTGACGTCTACCGGCAGGCGCCGTACGCGTCGCACCCGATCTGGTCGTCCGTGGGATCGACGCCGCACGACGTGATCCCCGGGGCCGGGATGGTGCCGGTGCCCAGAAAGAGGACGCCGAGCGTGGCGATGGCGTCGGAGATGTCGTTCGTCCCGTCGTCGTTCGAGTCGCACGCGTCCCCGCAGGGCGCCTCGCCGTCGCCGAGGAAGAGGATGCCGAGCGTCTTCGACGCGTCGGAGATATCGACGACCCCGTCCGCGTTGCAATCGCCCCGCAGGAACGGGATGAGCGGGTCGAGGTCGAGGCTCGCGCCGACGACCTCGGCGATCTCGCCGCCGAGCGCCTCGTGGCCATCGGCGTTCGGGTGCGCCGTGCCGTTGAAGTCGCCCTGGACCAGCACCGACTCCTCGAACCGCACCATCCAGTGAGCGTCGGCGCAGTAGCCGTGGCCCCGAAAGAGGTCGTGCAGTCCGTCGACGAGGTTCCAGCCGTGCTCGGCCGCGGCGTCGACGACAGCATCGTTGATGCGCGCCGTGGCGACCTGGTCGGCCCAGCGCCACTCCTCGGCGGAGATCCCCGGAACGGCCAGGGGCCCGCAGTACTCGCCGCCCTCGCGACGCGTGGCGTCGGGATACTCGGTGAGGAAGACCCGGTCGGGCTCGACGATGCCGGCGAGCCTCTCGGCGAGCGCGGCATAGCCGGCGGGCAGACGCGAGAGGCCGCTCTCGAGGATGTCCGCCGCGCTCCTGTCGGGAAATCCGTCGACGAGCGACTCGCACGCGTCGGAGAGCCCCGGGACGAACGGGCAGAGCCCGCCGACGGCGGCCAGCGCGTCGACGTCGACATCGACCCCGGTGGGGCTCCCGTGCTTGATCAGCGACTGGATGATCTTCCCGAAGCCGGCATCGTTTCCGCCGACCGAGACGACCACCGCGTCGATCTCGCGCTCGCCGACGAGCTCCCGCAGCTCGGCGACCTGGTCGATGACGCCCGACGTCGTCGCCCCGCTGCACGCGAGGTGCACGAAGGTCACGGAGCTTCTCGGATCGCGCCGCTCGAGCTCGAGGGCCGCTTGCGCCTGCGAGGAGAACGCCGAGCGGTGACACGACTCGTCCTGCCAGATCGCCCGCACCTCGGAGTTGATCCGGTCGAGGATCGCCTGCCTCTCGACGATGGCCCCCTGCGCGGCCGCGAGAGCCGCCGTCACGGCGTTCAGCAGGTCCCGGAGGTCCTCGACGGCGGCCAGCGCTGCGTCGAGAGCCGCCCGGGCACTGTCGCGCGCGGCGATCGCCTGGTCGTAGGCGGTCTGTGCTGCACTGACGACGCTCCGCGCCGCGTCGACGGCGCCGTCGATGAGGCGCTTGATGGCCGCGTATCCCTCGGTGATGAGCTCCTCGGCCGCGGAGACGCCGAAATCCACCAGCGCGGCGACGAGCGCTCCGGTGGCGATCGGACAGCGGATCAGGTGGAAGGAGTCCACGCAGTCGCGCCTCCATGCCGCGAGAGCGTCGTTCACGGGCCGCACGTCCGCCTCGACGCTGGTGAGCTCGTCCTTCGCCCGGTTGAGCGCCCCGAGCCTGGACGCCACCGTGGCGGCGGCGGCGTCGAGCGCATCCCGGGTCACGCGCACACGCGCCGCTGCCGATTCGAGGGCCGACTCGAGGTCCTCGAGCTCCTGTCGCAGCTCCTCGGCGCGCTGCAGCGCTTCATCGACAGCGTCGTAGGCCGCCAGGGCGCGATCGAGACCGTCCGCGGGGACGGCGACGTCCGGTACGCCTTCCCCCGACGCGTAGGAATCGCCGAGCCCGACGATCAGCCAGTCGCGCACGGTGACGTCGAGATCGACGGTCGTGCGGTCGCCGGATGACGTGATGGCGGTGACAGCCACCGCGTGCGACCCCTCGGAGGACAGCTCGAGCGAGAACGAGCACTCGGTGAAGCGACCCGCCCGCGAGCCGTCGACCTCGACCTCGAACGCGGCGATCGAATCGCCCGGATCGAGGGTCGTGGAGGCGCAGGCATCGATCTGGACGACCCAGCTCGACGGCTGGACCTCCGCCGCGGTGTCGTGGGCGTCAACGACGCCGTCGCCGTCTGCGTCGAGACCGTAGCGATCGGCCATCGACCAATCGACGCGCAGATCGACTCCGGCCGCCGCCAGTCCGCGATCGAGTCCCAGGGTCAGGGAGAGGACGAGGATCAGCAGGAGCAACGTGAGGGTGAAACTGCGGTAGCAGCGCATCGGAGCCTCCTTCGGAGTTGTGCGGTTCGTTGCGGGGGGGGCACTGTAACCGACCCCGTCATCGATGCAAACGGAAACGGTGCTCGCGGGCTGCAGGGGAAAGAGGCGACGCGGAGAGTGTGGCACGGGACGGGGACCGGGAACGGGGACGGGACCGGGACCGGGAACGGGATGAGTTCACACGCGCCCGTGATCCCGATGCACCGCGACGGCCGAGCCGTCCGCCAGGAGCGCCGAGGTCGGTGGTCGGGAGAGAGCGCGGGCGAACTCGGGGCCGTAGAGCTCGCCGACAACGTCGCAGTCGAGCTCGGCGCTCGTCGCCCGCCAGATGCGCCAGGGCGGATGCGTGACGCGGTACTCCCGGGTCGATCCGTCGCGGCGCCGCGTGAAGGCCCGGGTGCGCTCGACGACGAACGCCTCCTCGCTCTCGGGAGCCGGGAGATCCGGCTCGCCCGCGACCTCGACGGTGGCACGGTTCCAGAGCCCGCGGGCGCGCCACGCGTAAGTCGCGACGCCCCGCCCGCGCGATTCGGGTGTGGGCAGCCGGAGCTCCCTGCGGACGCGGGCGGTCTCGAAGTGCTCGCCGTAGAGGAGGCGCGCCGTCCACACGATCAGCCGCGGCGGGGCGAGCTCCTTGATGAAGACGACACCGCGGTGGACCTCGCCGCCGATCTCGCGTCGGACGTAGAACCGCAAGTTGACCTCGTCGAAGTGGCGGTGAAACGGCAGCGGCATGCCGTGCAGCCGGGGATGGAGAAAGCGGAACCCGACGATGCTGATCAGCGTCCTGCCCCGCCACGTGTCGAGCTCCGTGCCGGTCGGCACACGCCCCGCGAGGAGCGCCGGGTCGACCTCGAAGTTCAGCATGACGAGATCGCGCCATTCGCCGGTCAGAAACGGTCCGCCCGGACGCGACCGGGCGGCGGTCCGGATCCGGGACGCCGGATCGCAGCGACGATCAACAGTCGCGAGACGACTCATCCCTCACCTCCCGAGCCGAGGTCCCCCGAAGGAATGCGCTGGACGACACTGGAGGATCCGCCGGCGGACAACTGTTTTAACACCGCCGTCGGGGGCTCGGCACGTGCGGGGCGCGATCCCCCCCGGAATCCGTGAGGAACGGTCCCGGCGCTTTTCGGATGACCTGATGAGCCCGGGAGGCCGGGCGAACGGTTGACGGCAGCGATCACCCCAGTCCCACGGAGGAGGCCATGATCAGCGGACGCACGACGACCCGACACGGAGCGACCGGCCGGCGCGCTCGCGCCGCCCTGCACCTGATCGCCACGACGGCGGTCGCCCTTCTCGTCCTCGGCTCGCCCGTCCGCGGCGAGCTGTCGTTCTTCGTGCGCGGCGACACGAACGCCGACTCGACGGTCGACATC
>JBFFXF010000103.1:0-22635 GCA_041569895.1 Planctomycetota bacterium
CTGTCTCGGACTCGGTCTCGGACTCCGACCGCTCGGTCCCGACTCGGACACGAAGATCACGTCGAGCGCTTTCGGGCACGGGCACGGGCACGGGACCGGGAACGGGACCGGGAAGGGGAAGGGGAGGCGAGACCGGAACCCGACGGCGTCTCTCTCAGTGCGGCACCGTCGCCCGCACCTTGAACCTCAGGATGGTGAATCCCAGGCGGATGAAATCGCCGTCCTTCAGCACCGTCTTGCGGATCTTCTCCCCGTTGACGACGGTGCCGTTCGAGCTCTGGTTGTCGGTGACGATGAAGTGGTCGCCGACCATCGAGATGATGCAGTGCGAGCGGGAGACCTTCCCGTCGCGCAGGCGGAGGTCCGCGTTCGTGCTGCGGCCGATGACGAACTCCTCCTTGCCCGCGAGCTCGAAAACCTTTCCCTTCTGGTCGCCCTCGACCACCTCGACGAGCGCGCGCGGGTCACCGGTCACCAGCGGCTCGACCGGAGCGGTCTTGTCGGTCGACTTCGCGCCGCCGAGCTCGGGCGCGCTGGAAGCGATGCGGCCCGGGGTGTCGGCGTCGACCAGGTCGAATCGCATCTCGACGTTGCCGGCCTTGATGATGTCGCCGCCCTTCAGCGTCACCTTCTCGAAGGTCTGGCCGTTGACCCAGGTGCCGCTCTTCGCTCCCTGGTCGTAAATGACGTAATCGGAGTCGTTCCGGCAGATCCGGAAGTGGCTCATCGCGACGCTCGGGTCCTTGAGGAGCACGTGGTTCCCCTGCGAGCGACCACCCTCGAAGACGCTGAGGTTCTTCAGCAGGAATGTCCCCTCGTCGGTGCCGCTGAGCAGCGAGATCATGCCGATCTTCATCGAGCCGGTATCCGATTCCCAGTGCGAGAGCGGAAGACGTCGACACGCCTCCGGGGCGAGTCGCCCGACCGGCGCCACGCATCGAGAAGACCCGACCGCGGCTCCGACAACACGGAGGCTCCAGCGAAGTCTATGACACTCCGCCCGGCGATTCAAATCGGGCCGGAAACCGCGTGTTTCTCGCTGGTTTCGTCGTCACGACGGGGCGCGGGGCGGGGATTATCAGCCCGTCGACCTCGCTTCGAGTGGGCGGGCGACGGGTCAGCGCGGGATCTGCGCGGGCGGCACGTCGTCGATGTCGGACTCGCACGTCAGGCGGTCCGGCGTCGGATCGAACCCCCGCTGGGGGAACGGCGGCGGGATGACCTCGCCGCGATCGAAGAGATAGAGGAGGATGTACAGGACATCGGCCAGGTCGACGCGTCCGTCGTCGTTGGCGTCCGCCGCCTTCTGGCAGCGCACCTCCTGGATCTGCAGCAACGCGTAGTTGACCACGCGAATGGCGTCGGTGATGTCGACCCGCCCGTCGATGGCGGCGTCGCCGCGAATGAAGGGCAGCTCGCCGGAGACCACCACCGATCCGTCGACCAGGAGCGGCAGCACGCTGTTGTTGTCGATCGTGAAGATGTTCTTTTTCGGCGGCTTGCCGAGCCCGTCGACCAGCCTGAGATCGATCTCGGTCTCGAACGGGCGTTCCGGGTCGACCACGGGCGGCACGACGAAATCGGCCCTGGCGATGGTCAGTCCGAGCCCGCTCGCGGGAATGAGCTGATTCTCGAAGGGCGGCAGGATGTCGAGCAGCACGCCGAGAATGAACGTGCCGCTCTCGTTGTCGATCATCGGGTCGACGAACTCCGCCCCGACTGCGTCGGTGATGGTGTCGTCGACGTGCGCGCTGAGGACCTGCACGCGCTCCGGGTCGAACTGCATCGAGATGGTGAAGCCCTGCAGCGGATCGAGGTTGAACGCGGCGAAGTCGAGCGTCGACACCTGCCCCGGCCGCACGGTCTCCCGGGTTTTCACCATGAGGACGTTCTCCTCGAAGATCGCCACGGATCCGTTTTCGAGCGCTGGCTCGATCCGCGTCGCGCCGTTGAAGATCGCCGCGGTGACCGGCGGGAAGCCGAGGCCGCTCCGCAGGGCGACGACAAAGGTCTCCCCGGGCTCGAGCCCCTGGTTCATCTCGAAGTCGAGACGCGCCAGCGGCACCGAGCTGCCGACGGGGATGGCGTTATTGAACGGCGGCGACTCGTCGAGGGAGACACGCAGCGTCGCGAACCCGGCGGTGGAGATATTGTTCTCGAGGACGTCGAGACGCTTCCCCTCGAGCTCCGTGCCCCGGAAGGACACGCCGGTCATCCGCATGGCGCGGCGCGGGAACTCGACGCCGACCTGGAACGCGCGGATCGGCTGCGCGAGCTGCCCCGTCAACAACAGGGACACTTTCGCGCCGGGGATGGTCTTCGCGCTCGAGAGCGACAGCGCGTTCTCCTGCGCGTCCGCCCGACCGCACGCCATGGCGACGGCGCCGGCGACGAACAAAACAAGAATGATGTGAATTGGATTGTCTCGACGTGAAGAGCGCGGGTTGAATGGCGTTCCGCTCATGGGATTCACCCCGTTGTGCTCGCGCGCGCGCGTCCCTCGCGAGTTTCTCTCGCGATCTGGTTGTTCAGACCCCTCCCACTCGAGGACGCCCCCGCAGTCGAACGTCTCCAGCGCGCCGGGAGAGGCACGTTCCGTCCTCCCCAAACAGGCTGATCGAGAATCGGCTGCTCTGCCCCATCCTCGTCTGAATCCGAATTTTAAGGGCCACGGCGGCGGGGGTCAATCTTTTCCGTGCCGGTCCCGGACCCGGACCCGGACCCGGTCCCGAAAACTCCGGCGTCGCTGCGATGGCCGTGCGCTGGCCGAGTCAGCGGCGTGGGAGACCGGGACCGAGACCGAGACAGAGATCGGAGATCAGATTTTGCAACTGTCGAGTCCGAGTCCGATGGCCGATGCCGATGACCGGTGCCGAGACGAACCTTCCGCCTTCCTTGCCCCATTGGTGCCGTCGGAATCCGCCGGCGAAGTCGAGCAGCCTCGCCGGGCACGGGAACGGGAACGGGAACGGGGACGGGGCCGAGACCCGACCCCGAAGGGTTCACCGATGGATCTCGCTCGGCTCGATGCCGTACTTCTGGATCAGCCGGTAGAGCCGATTGCGGTCGATCTGGAGAAATCTGGCCGCTTGCACCTTCTTGCCGCCGGCCATGCGGAGGGCGTTGACGATGTGCGCGCGCTCGACGTCCGCGAGCGGGCGGAACTGCTCGACCTCGACCTCCCTGGCCTGCAGCTCCCTCGGCAGGTCGGCGGGGCCGATGACGTCCGGACCGAGCACGAACGCGTACTCGATGGCGTTCTGGAGCTCGCGGACATTGCCGGGGAAATCGTACGAGGTGAGGACCTCGAGCGCCCGCTCCGAGAGGCGCTTGCGCTTCTTCGACTCGCGTGAGAGGCGGTTGATGAAGTACTCCGCCAGCAGCGGCACGTCGGTGAGGCGCTTGCGCAGCGGCGGCACGTCGATGCGGATGGCGCTGATCCGGTAGTAGAGATCCTTTCGAAAGCTGCGGCTCTGGATCAACTCGCGCAGATCCCGATTGGTGGCGACGATCAGCCGCGCATGCCACGGCACCGGGCGATCGGCCCCGAGCGGGATGACCTCGCGCTCCTGGGTCGCGCGCAGCAGCTTCGCCTGGAGCTCGTGGGGGAGCTCCCCGATCTCGTCGAGGAACACTGTGCCCCGCCCGGCCGCGACGAAAAAGCCGTCACGATCGCTCTCGGCGCCGGTGAAGGCGCCGCGGAGTCGGCCGAAGAGCTGGTCCTCGAGCAGATTGGCGTTGATGGCGCCGCAATTGACGGCGATGAAGGGCTCTCCGGGCGAGCCGAGCTGGTGAATCGCGCGCGCCACGAGCTCCTTCCCGGTGCCGCTCTCGCCCTCGATCAGGATGCTCGTTCGCGGCGGCAGCTGGCCCGCCTTGCGGATCCTGTCGAAGAGCTGGCGCATCAGGGGGTGGCTCCCGACCATGCCGAAGCAGTGCCCCTCCTTGCGCGCGATCTCGTCGTCGAGCTGCTGGGAGTTGCTCTCGTACGACCTGAGCTCGTCGATCTTCCGCAGCGTGGCGACGAGCTCCTCGGAGGAGAGCGGCTTCAGGAGGTAGGAGAAGGCGCCCTGGTTGACCCAGTCGACCCCCCGCTCGATCGACTGGAAGTCGGCGAGCGCGATGATCTGGGTCTCGGGGTTGAGCTCCTTGATGCCCCGCACGAAGCGGCCAGCCTCGATCTCCGGCATCTGCACGGAGCAGACCACCACATCAACGGCGGCGGCTCTGTCCCCGGCGCCCTTCTCGATGAAGGCGAGCGCCTCGTCGACGCTCCGGAAGGCGTCGACCTGCACGTTCGAGGCGCCGATCTCGGCCCGGAGCCTCTCGAGGACGGCTGCCTCCGTGTCGACGGCGACGACCCGCTGGATCGACTTCATCGCGCGGTCACCCCGACCCCTCCCGTCACGACCCGAGCCCGGTAAGGAGTTTCGAACTCGTGCTCAAAACCACTTCAGAGTAAGACGACCCACAGTGACGGATATATGGAACCTCCCTAATATTCACACGCCCTGATCCAACATATGAGAAAACAATAACCGAGCATGACACGATCGCAAGAACTTTTCCGGGTCAGGGAGCGCCGGGTGCGCCCCTGGCGCGGGAGGCGCGGCGCCGCGTGGAGGGAGTCATGGAGGGTGAAGGACAATAAAAAAGGACCCGTTCCGTACGGAACGGGCCCCTGGAACGTGGGTTGGGGGCGTTCTCTTGATCTCGACTCGAAACGCGTTCCGAATCGACCCCCGGACGCCACGCGGGCGACCCCGCGTGGGCCCACGGCTTTCCCCTCCGGATCTCGACCGTGCGCCCGGACAACCCGACTCGTCAACGCGCTCCCGGCGGCGCTCCGGCGTCGTGTCACGCTGCCGAGGAGGCTGCCGAAAAACGTCGTTTCTCCAACGGAGTCACTGAAGAATAGGTTGAAACACGGGGAGCGTCAATGGTCAAAATGTGTCAGTGATCGCGGGTGGAGAGGGGCATTTTGAAGGGGTCCCACAGAGTCCACGGATCGAGAAGAACCCCCCAACTCGTCCTCGTCCTCGTCCTCGGTCCCGTCCCCGTTCCCGTTCCCGTGCCCGTGCCCGTACCCGAAAGGCTCCTCGACTCCGCTGGCGAGACTCTGCAAACGACGACTCTGAATCGTCTCGAGTCCGCCCCCCCTCACGGCAGGCGGGCGAGACGGGCCCAGAGGATGCCCTCGAGCTTCTCGAGGTCGGCGGGGATCGAATCCGGCACCGGCGGGTCGAGGTTGAGGAGGGCGACCGCCGTGCCGCCGGATCGATCGCGCCCCAGCGACATGTAGGAGATGTTGACGTTCTTCTCGGCCAGCGCCCTGCCGAGCACGCCGATCATACCGGGCCTGTCCTCGTTCCTCACCAGCAGGAGCAGCCCCTCGAGGACGGCGTCGAACTGGTAGTCGTCGAGCGAGACGAGGCGGAGGCCGCGCTGGCCGCGGATCGAGCCGCCGACCTCGCGGACCGCGCCGCCCGCGAAGACCTGCACCTTGATCATCTGGTGAAAGTAGCGGCTGCGCCCCTCGCTCGACTCCTCGACGATCAGGCCCATGTCCGACGCCAGGTGGTGCGCATTGACGCTGTTGACCGGCTGGGCTGCCCGCTCGCCGAGGAAGCCGCAGAGCACCGCCGAGGAGAGGTGCCGCTGGATCTCGCTGTCGAGCGCGTCGCCGAAGAACCGCACGCGGATCTTGGTGGGGTTGCCCTCGAGCAGCTGGGACTGGAGCTGGCCGAGACACTCTGCGAGTCGGGAGTACGGCGCCACGCGCTCCCGCAGCTCGGGGTCGAGGACCACCGTGTTCACGGGGCTGGTCAGCCGGCCGGTCTCCAGGAACTCGACGATCTGGCGCGCCGCGCTGGTGGCGACGTTCTGCTGCGCCTCCCGCGTCGAGGCGCCGAGGTGCGGGGTCGCGATCACCCGCGGGTGCTTGATCAACTCGGTGAGCCCCGGCGGCTCGGTCTCGAAGACGTCGAGCGCGGCCCCGCCGATCGTGCCGTCCCGCAGGGCGTCGAGCAGCGCGGCCTCGTCGAGGACTCCCCCACGCGCGCAGTTGACGATCAGCATCCCCGGCCGGGCGGCGGCGAGCACGGCGCGCGAGACGAGGTTACGGGTCTCGGCCGATCTCGGCACGTGCAGGGTCAGGAAGTCGACCCCCTTCACCAACTCCTCGACCGACGGCACCAGCGCGATGCCGATCTCCTCGGCGATCGCCGGCGAGATGAACGGGTCGAAACCGACGGTTTTCATCCCGAGGGACGTCGCCATGTGGTGCACCTGGCGCCCGATCTTGCCGAGCCCGACGATTCCCAGCGACTTGCCCAGGACCTCCTTGCCGATGAACGTCGAGCGGTCCCAGCCCCCCTCCCTCAGCCGGGCCGCCGCCTGCGGGATCTGGCGGCAGAGCGACAGCAGCATGGCGATCGCGTGCTCCGCGGCGGAGCGGGTGTTCCCCTCGGGGACGTTCTCGACGACGACGCCGCGGCGGGTCGCCTCGGTGACGTCGATGTTGTCGACTCCGACGCCGGCGCGGACGACGATGCGCAGGCGCTTGCATGCCCGGAGGACGGGCGCGTCGATCTTCGTCCCGCTGCGGACGATGATGGCGTCGACGTCGCGGGCGGCCGCGGTCTTGGCCTCGAGGTCGGCGCCGTGGACGTCGACCACCTCGACGTTCTCCGCGGCGGAGAGCACGTCGAGCGCGTCGCTCGAGAGCTCATCGACGATGAGGACTTTCTTCGCCTGGGCCATCGCGATCCCGGGTGGGGACGGTCACTGACAGCGCCCGAACACGATCGACGCGTTGTGCCCGCCGAACCCGAACGAGTTCGAGAGCCCACAATCGATCTCCATGGGCCGCGCCTCGTTGGGGACGTAATCGAGATCGCATTCGGGGTCAGGATTGATGTAGTTGATCGTCGGCGGCGCTGTCTGGCGGTCGATCGCGAGGGCGAGGACGACCGACTCGGCGGCTCCGGAGGCCCCGAGCAGGTGGCCGATCTGGCTCTTCGTGGAGCTCACCGCCAGCTTGTCCGCGTGCTGACCGAAGACCGTCCGGATCGCTCGCGTCTCCATGACGTCGTTGAGCGGCGTCGACGTGCCATGCGCGTTGACGTAGTTGACCGCGTCCGCGGGCCGGCCCGTCTCGGCCACGGCGCGGCGCATCGCCTCGGCGGCCATCCCCCCGTCCGGGAGCGGCGCGGATATGTGGTGCGCGTCGTCCGTCATGCCGAAGCCGAGGACTTCCGCGTAAATATGAGCCCCGCGCTTCTTCGCGCGCTCGTACTCCTCGAACACCAGGGCGCCGCCGCCTTCCCCGATGACGAAACCGTCGCGGTCGATGTTGAAGGGACGGGAGGCGGTCTGCGGGTCGTCGTTGCGCTCGGAGAGCGCCTTGAGGGCGCAGAACCCGCCGATGCCGAGGAACGTGATCGTCGCCTCCGAGCCTCCGGTGAGGACGACATCGCACTCGCCGTGCTGGATCGCCTTCTGCGCCAGCCCGAGCGCGTGCTTCGCCGACGCGCACGCCGAGGCGACGGCGTAGTTGGCGCCCTGCAGGCCGAATCGGATGGCGATCTGACCCGCGGCAGCGTTGATCATGATCTTCGGAATGAAGAACGGATTGATGCGGCGCGCTCCGCGCTCGAGCGCGACCTTGTGCGTTCGTTCGATCTCGAGGAGGCCGCCGATGCCGGACGCCCAGATGCAGCCGAGGCGAGTCGGATCGCTCTCCTTCGAGAGCTCGAGACCCGAGTCGTCGAACGCCTGCTGGGCGCAGCTCAGCGCGAACTGGCTGAAACGGTCCAGGTGCCGGATCTCCTTCGACGAGAGGATCGAGGACGGATCGAAGTTCTTGACCTCGCCCGCGAACCTCACCGGCATCTCGCTGGCGTCGAACTGCTCGACCGGTCCGACTCCGTTGCGGGGCTCGACGAGGCCCTGCCAGAAGTCCTCCTTGCCAATCCCGATCGACGTGACCGCCCCCAGGCCGGTTATGACGACTCTCCGCTTGCTCATGTGATATTGCTCGGCTTCACTTTCGATGCTCGCGCTCGCCTCCGCTGACGGCAACCCCGTTCCAGGAGGCGGCGTCTCGGAATAACGCACCGGCTCAGCGTCGCGCTGTCACGCGCGCGTCTTCCGGATGTGCTCGATCGCCTCGCCGACCGTTCTGATCTTCTCGGCGTCCTCGTCGTGGATGGTAATGTCGAAGGCCTCCTCGAACTCCATCACCAGCTCGACGATATCGAGCGAGTCGGCGCCGAGATCGTTGATAAAGCTGGTCTCGGGCTTCACCTTCTCCTTCTCGACGTCGAGCTGCTTGGCGACGATGTCCACGACCTTTTCTTCGAGTTCGTCCACTGCTCTTGCCTCCTGTCTGTCGGTTTCAGTGGTCGCTACAGCTTACTCAGATGCCCATTCCCCCGTCCACGCGGAGGACCACTCCATTTATGTAACTCGCCCCGGGGCCGCTCAGGAACGCCACCACGCGAGCGATCTCCTCGGGCTGGCCGAAGCGCGCCACGGGGATCTCCTGCACGGCGGCCGAACGGGTCGCCTCGGGGAGGTCCTCGGTCATGGCGGTCTCGATGAAACCCGGGGCGACCGCGTTGACGAGGATGCCGCGCGATCCGAGCTCCTTGGCGAGCGTGTACGTCAGCGCGATCAGGCCGCCCTTCGAGGCCGCGTAGTTGGCCTGCCCGGGGTTGCCGATCAGCCCGACGATGCTCGCGATATTGATGATTCTGCCGCCGCGGCGCTTCATGAACGGCCGCGCCACCGCCCTCGAGAGCAGGAACGCGCTCCGGAGGTTGGTGTCGATGACCGTGTCCCATTCCTCGTCCTTCATGCGCATGATGAGGTTGTCGCGGGTGACGCCCGCGTTGTTGACGAGGATCGACAGGCTCTCGAAGCGCCCCAGCGCGGTGTCGACGACGCCCCTCGCTTGTTCCGGATTCGACAGGTCGGCGGGGATCACGAGACCCTGGCCGCCGAGCTTCTCGACCTCGGCGAGCACCTCGTCGAGCTTCTCGCGCCGCCGCGAGACGAGCGCGACCGCGGCGCCCTCGCGAGCGAGCTCGAGCGCGATGGCGCGGCCGATGCCGCTCGACGCGCCGGTGACGATCGCTGCGTTGCCGTCGAGCTGTCCCATCTCGTGTCTCTCCGATTGTCCGCTCTTCCCTGACCGACGTTTCGGTCGCTGTCGCGCAGCCCGCGGCGTCGGTCACTCGCCGCCCGTCGCCCGTGCCCGGCTCACTTTCCCGAGATCAGCGCCTCGATGGTATCGATCTCGCAGACCGACGTGACCGTGAAGTCGCGGTCGATGCTGCGCGCCAGCCCGCGGAGGACGTTTCCGGGGCCGACCTCGAGCGCCTCCCGGACGCCCGCGCTGACCATCTTCTCGAAAAGAGACGTCCAGCGCACCGGACTCTCCACCTGCTTCACGAGGCCGTCGCGGATGGCGTCCGGATCCTTCACCGCGCCGCCGGTGACGTTCGAGTAGAACGGACAGCGGGGAGGCCGGATCTCGACGCCGTCGAGCGCCTCGGCGAGCTTCTCGGTCGCCGTCGCCATCAGCGGGGAGTGGTACGCGCCGGCCACCCGCAGCGGCACGACACGCCGGCAACCGAGCTCCTTGGCGTGCTCCGCGGCCGCCTCGAGCGCGGCCCGCTCACCGGAGATCACCGTCTGCGTCGGGGAGTTGTAGTTCGCGATGCCGATCTTGCCAGCGGCGGCCGCCCGCTCGATCACCCGCTCGACCTCGGCCACCTCGAGCCCGATCAGCGACGTCATGCCGCCGTCCGACCGGTCGCACGCCTCCTGCATGGCCTTCCCCCGCGCCGAGACGACGCGCAGCGCGTCCTCGAACCGGAGGCTGCCGGCGAAGACCAGCGCCGAGTACTCGCCGAGGCTGAGGCCCGCCGTCGCGGCGGCGACGAGCGACTGCCCGAAGGTCTCGCTCGACCCGGCGCGCTCCTCGATCGCCTCGAGCACGGCCATCGACATCAGGAAGATCGCCGGCTGGCTGACGCGCGTCGAGTCGAGCGTCTCCTCGGGCCCCTCGAGACAGATCGCGAGCAGGTCCTCGTCGAGCATGTCGCGGGCGCGCTCGAAGACGGCGCGAGCCCGCGGGGACGCCTCGACGAGCGAGGCGCCCATGCCGACCGACTGCGCTCCCTGGCCGGGGAAAAGAAAAGCCTTCTCGTTCATGCCACGCACACCGGTTCGCGTTCTCCGGCCTGCTGCGGCCGGCGTTCGCCGTGGTCTCTACCAGCGAATCAAGTTGTATCCCCACGTCATCCCCGCTCCGAACGCGACGCAGAGCGCGAGCGTGCCGCGAACGAGACGTCCCTCGCGCGTCGCCTCGGCGAGCGCGATCGGCACGGATGCCGCCGACGTGTTGCCGTAGCGGTCGAGGTTCAGCATGACCTTCTCCTCGGGAAGGTCGAGCTTCTTCAACGCCGCCTCGATGATCCTGTAGTTCACCTGGTGCGGTATCACCAGGTCGAGATCCGACGGCTTCAGGTCGTTGCGCTCGAGCGCCTCCTCGATCAGGTCGACCATCGCCTTGGTCGCGAACTTGAAGACCTCGCGACCCTTCAGCCGGATGAAGTGAAGCCTGTCGCGCACCGTCTCCTCGCTGGCGGGAAGCCGGGCACCGCCCGCGGGGACCTCGATCAGGTCGGAGGCGGACCCGTCGGAGCGGAGAACGCTGTCGATGATCCTCGACTCGCTGCCGTCCGGCGCGCGCGAGATCACCGCCGCGCCGGCCCCGTCGCCGAAGAGGATGCAGGAGTTGCGGTCCTTGAAGTCGACGATCCTCGAGAGCCCCTCCGCGCCGACCACCAGGACGTGCTGCGCCGCGCCGCTCTCGATGAGGCTGGCCGCGACCGACGCGCCGTAGACGAACCCCGTGCACGCCGCATTGAGGTCGAACGCGCCCGCTCGCGGGATGTCGAGCGCGTTCTGCACGGTGACGGCGACCGCCGGGCAGCAGCGGTCCGGCGTCAACGTCGCGACGATGACGACGTCGATGTCGCGCGGTGCGACGCCGGCGTCCTCGAGCGCTTGCCGCCCGGCCGCGATGGCGATGTCGCTGGTCGACTCGCCGTCGGAGAGCACGCGGCGCTCGCGGATCCCGGTACGCTGGACGATCCACTCGTCGCTGGTGTCGACGAGCTTCTCGAGATCGGTGTTTGTCAGCACCTTCTCGGGCAGCGCCGCGCCCGTACCGGAAAACCAGGCTCGATACATTGCTCTTTCCTTCCCGCAGTCGCCTCCGGAGCGGACCGTCGAGTCACACCACCTCGCGTGACGTCGACGCGGACTTCAATTGGGCTGGAGCGCCGAGATGAAGAGCGCGTTGAGGTCCTTCGCGGCCATGCGCTCGGCCACACGGATGGCGTTCGAGATCGCCTTGGCGTCCGACCTGCCGTGGGCGATGATCACGGTCCCGTTGACTCCCAGAAGCGGTGCTCCCCCGTACTCGGAATAGTCGATACGTTTTTCGAGGTTCCGGAAAGCGTTCTTCAGCGCCGCCTCGACCTCGGGGTCCCTGGGCAGCGAGGCGAGTCCCTCCTTCAGCGCCTGAACCGCGTGACCCATGAGATTCTCCGCGAGGCCCTCCGAGACCTTGAGCACGATGTTGCCGACGAAGCCGTCACAGACGACGACCTCCACGCTCCCCCGGAAGATGTCGGCACCCTCGACGTTTCCAATGAAGTTGAGTTTCGTGCGCTGGAAGAGCTGATACGTGGTCTTGGCGAGCGTCGAGCCCTTCTCGTCCTCCTCGCCGACGTTGAGCAGCCCGACGCGGGGGTTCGGGACGCCGAGGATCTCCTCGGCGTAGATCCGCGCCATGACGCCGTACTGGACGAGGTGCTCCGGCTTGCTGTGGACGTTCGCCCCGACGTCGATGATCACGACGGGGTTGCTCGCGGTGTAGAAAACGACGGCGATCCCGGGCCGCTTGACCGGCGCGAGACGCCCGAGGAGCAACGCCGCCGCGGCGACACACGCGCCGGTGTTCCCGGCGCTGACCACCGACGACGCCTCCCCGTTGCGGATCATCCGGGTGGCCCTCTCGATCGACGAGCCCTTCTTGCGCGACAGCGCCTCCACCGGGCTGTCGGACATCTCGATGACCTGGTCCGCGTGAACGACGCGAATGGCGTCTCCATCCCACTCCGCCAGATCGAGCTCGCGGCGGATTTCCTCTTCGCGGCCGACGAGGTGCAGCTGGAGGTCGCTCTCGCTGCGAGCGGCGATGACGGCGCCGCCAACGATCTCCCGCGGCGCGCGATCGCCTCCCATGGCGTCGATCGCGATGGAGACGGTCAAGTTCAGATTTCCTCGATCGCGATGACCGGCCTGCCGCGGTAGTAGCCACAGACCTCGCAGATCGTGTGCGGCAGCTTCTCGGCCCCGCACCGGGAGCAATGAACCCTCGAGGCGGTCGAGAGCGCGTGATGCGACCGCCGCATGCGCTTTTTCGATTTCGAGGTTTTCTTCTTGGGAACGGCCATGGAACTCTCCGGTTCTCGTTTCGGGCCCGGGAGTTCCGACCGCCAGACCCGTCACGTCGACTGGCCCGTCCGCGCCTGATGAAGGGGCTCCCGCGCCCGCTCCCGGATAGAAAAGAACGCGCGATTTTAATGACGTCGCGAGTGCGCTGTCAAGCGGCAAAGTGAGACGGCGTAAGTCCTTGTAGTGGAGCCGGATCAACTGCCCACGCCGGCCCGCTCGCGGACCGCCGCGACCATCGCCTCGACGGCGGCCTCGGCGCCCTCCGGCCGCGTGCCGCCACCGCGCACGAGGTCCGGCTTGCCGCCTCCACGACCGCCGATCGGCTCCTGGCCGGCGCGGAAGATCTCGCGGGCGTCCCACCCCGACTTCGCCAGGCCGGAAGCCACGCCGACGACGACGCTGACCTTGCCGTTCTGGCGGCCGAGGAGGACGAAGACGCCGCGCTTCGACTGCCGCTTCAGGCGGTCGAGCACCGGGAGCAGCCCGTCCATGCCGGCGTCCTCGAGGATGACGTGGTGCACGTCGACGTCGCCCACGCGGCTCGAGGTCACCCCGAGCGAGGCCGGATCGGGCGCGGCGCGATCGGGGCGCCCCTTCCCGGAACGCAGCTTCTTGAGCTCCTCCTGGAGCTTCGCCACCCTTTCCGGAACGTCCGCCGGCGGCACCTTGAGCTGCGCCGCCAGATCCTCGATCAGGCGCGCGTTGCGCTGGTGCACGCGGTACGCCTCGCGCTCGGTGAGCGCCTCGAGACGCCGCACCCCCGCGGAGACCGAGCCCTCGCCGGAGATCATGAAGGCGCCGATCTCGCCGGTGCGGTCGACGTGCGTGCCGCCACAGAGCTCCATCGAGAAGTCGCCGATCTGCACGACGCGCACGCGGTCGCCGTACTTCTCGCCGAAGAGCGCCATCGCGCCCCGCTTGACCGCGTCGTCGTAGTCGGTCTCGAACGTCGCGATTGGCGTGTCGCCCGCGATCCAGTCGAGCACCATCGCCTCGACGCGCTCGCGCTCCTCCGGCGCGACGCCGCTGAAGTGCGTGACGTCGAAACGCAGCCGCGGCGCGTCGACGAGGGAGCCCTTCTGGTGCACGTGGTCGCCGAGGACCGACCGCAGCGCGGCGTGGAGCAGGTGCGTCGCCGTGTGATTGCGCTCGACGGAGGCGCGTCGCGTTTCGTCGATCGCGGCCTCGACCGCCTCGCCGGCTCGCACCGCCCCGGGATCGCCCTCGACGAGCGTGCCGATGTGGATCCACCGCCCGCGGTCCTTCTGCGTGTCGACGATCTCGAACGTCGAGGCGCCGCAGACGAGCCGTCCCGTGTCCCCCACCTGGCCGCCCGACTCGGCGTAGAACGGCGACCTCGACAGGAAGAGGGTCCACCGGTCGTCACGCCGGCGGGCCGCGAGCAACTCGGCCTCGCAGCGGGCGAGGTCGTAGCCGACGAACTCGGTCTCGGGGAGTCGCTCGAGATCGAGATCGTCCTCCTGCCCGTCGCCGCCGCCGTGGACGGAGAAAATCGCCGTGGCGCGCGAGCGCTCCTTCTGCCGCGCCATGGCGCGGTCGTAGCCCTCGACGTCGACCGTCATGCCGATCTCTTCCGCCATCTGCTCGACGAGGTCGACGGGGAAGCCGAACGTGTCGTAGAGCACGAAGGCGTCCTCGCCCGGGACCACCTTCTTGCGACCCTTGCGCAGCTTCGCGACGACGTCGTTGAACCGCTCGATCCCCTCGTCGAGGGTGCGGCCGAAACGCTCCTCCTCGCTGCGGATGACGCCCTCGATGTAGCGCTGTCGCTGGCGGATCTCGGGGTAAAACGCGTCCATCGACTCGAGCACGGTGCCGACGACGTTGCAGAGCAACGGCTCCTTCGAGGTCGTCAGCTTGCGACCGTATCGCGCCGCCCGCCGCAGGATCCTGCGCAGCACGTAGCCGCGGCCCTCGTTCGACGGCTCCGCGCCGTCCGCGAACGCGAAGACGAGGCAGCGGACGTGGTCCGCGATCACCCGGTGCGGCGTGCCGTCGGCGCCGGAGGAGTACTTCACGCCGGTGAGCTCCTCGATGCGGCCGATGATGCCTCGCAGGATGTCGGTCTCGAAGATCGAATCGACGCCCTGCAGCACCATGGCGATGCGCTCGAGACCCATGCCGGTGTCGATGCACGGCTTCGCCAGCGGCTCCTTGCCGCCGCTGCCGTCCTGGTTGAACTGCATGAACACCAGGTTCCAGATCTCGAAGAAGCGATCGCACTCGCAGCGGCCGATGCCGCAGTCGGGCCCGCAGGCGTACTTCTTGCCGCGATCGAGCAGGATCTCGGAGCAGGGCCCGCACGGCCCGACGTCTCCCATGCTCCAGTAGTTGTCCTTCTCGCCGAGCCGCACGACTCTCTTCTTCGGGAGGCCGATCTCCTTGCGCCAGATCGCATCTGCCTCGTCGTCGTCGAGGTAAATCGTCGCCCAGAGCCGGCTCGCGTCGAGCCCGAACCTCTCGGTGAGCAAGTCCCAGGCGAATCGGATGGCGCCCGACTTGAAGTAGTCGCCGAACGAGAAGTTGCCGAGCATCTCGAAGAAGGTCAGGTGCCGCGCCGTGTAGCCGACGTTGTCGAGGTCGTTGTGCTTGCCGCCGGCGCGGATGCACTTCTGCACGGTCGCGACGCGAGGGTGCGCCGGCTTCTGCCGGCCCGTGAACACTTCCTTGAACTGGTTCATGCCCGCGTTGGCGAAGAGCAGGGTGCGGTCGCCGTGCGGGATCACGGAGCTCGACGGCAGCACGCCGTGGTCGTGCTCCTCGAAGAAGTCGAGGAAGGCCTTTCTGATCTCCCGGGAGCTCATGCTCTTCCGTTTCTTTCCCATGGTCATCTCATCCGTGGGAGCGCGGCGCGGCCGGCGCGTGGCCCGTCCTGGCGTCCGATCCGGCGAGCGGCACCGAGCCGATGACGCGATAGATCGATCCCCCCGGCGCCGGCTCGCTCGAGAAGAGCGTCACCTCGCCGGCGACGAGCTCCGGCGCGGAGACGAGCGCCGCGGTCACGCGGTCGCGCCAGGTCTCCGACACCCGGCCGCCGCGATTGCGTCCGATCGTCAGGTGCGGCGTCCATCGCCGGCGCTCGGGCTCGAAGCCGAGCTCCCGCACCCCTCGCTCGAGGCGCTCCTGCACGCCGCGGACGGCCGCCAGCCCCGGCGTCTCCCGGAGGCCGAGCCAGAAAACGCGCGGGCTCGACGGGCGGCCGAACGATCCGGCCTCGCCGAGCGCCAGCCGGAGGCTGTCCGCGCCGGCGATGTCCTCGCCCTCGACGACGGCCTGCTCGACGACGCGGAGCACTCGATTGAGCTGCTCCGACTCGACGTCGCCCAGGAAGCGCAGGGTCAGGTGGACGTTCTCGGGGCGCGTCCAGCGGACACCGCCGCACGCGGCGGCGAGCTCCCGGGTCACCGGGGCGAGCCAGCTCCTGAAGTCGGCTCCCGGATCGATGGCGACGAAAGAGCGAATCCTGGTCACGTTCTCGGTGTCACGGACGCGGTCTCCGGCTCCCGGCCCCCTCCGGGGCCTCGCGGCCATGCCGCGGCCGGCGCACCGGCGGACAGCTCCCGTGCGAGACGGGTCTCGATTGACGACGAACCGTATTAGAGTAAAGGATACACAGTCGTATTTCGATGCTCAAAATCACGCATCCCGCGGGCGGTGGGGCCGCCGTTGCGACCGCCATCCCGTCGTGCTATCCTTCCGGAGTTTCCGGGAATACCTCGCTTTACCGCCGATCGAAACGGACTTTCCTTCGTGCAGACCCGCTACCTCGCCCTGGACGTCGACGCCACGCCCGACGCCGCGACGGCCGAGACCATCCGGGAGATCGCCGAAATCCTCCGGTCCGGGCGCATCGTCGCGTTCCCGACCGAGACCGTCTACGGGCTCGCCGTCATGGAGGACCGGTCCGACGCCATCGCGCGGCTCTACGAGCTCAAGGGACGTCCACGCGATATGCCGCTCACCGTCCACCTGGCCGACGCCGACGAGGCGGCGCAGTTGGTCGACGACATGCCGCCGAACGCCCGGCTGCTGGCGAACCGCTACTGGCCGGGACCGCTGACGCTGGTGCTCCCCGCGAGCAAGGCGCGGCGCGAGGCGGGCCGCGGCGACAACGTGGGCATGCGCGTGCCCTCACACGACGTGGCCCGCGCCCTGATCCGCGCCGCCGACGGCGTGGTCGTCGCCACGAGCGCGAACCCGTATGGCAAGTCGCCGGCCATCGACGCGGCGGGCGTGCGCCAGTACTTCGACGGCCGGGTCGACGCGGTGATCGACTCCGGCGAGGCGACCCTGCGCCAGTCCTCGACCGTGGTCCAGGTCAACGGCGACTCCTACCGCGTGCTGCGCGAGGGGATCATCACGCACGAGATGGTGCACCAGCTGTTGGTCGGCAAGGACATCCTCTTCGTCTGCACGGGGAACAGCTGCCGCAGCCCGATGGCGGCGGGCCTCTTCCGCAAGCTGCTCGCCGAGAAGATCGGCACCGCGGTCGACGACCTGCCCGAGCTCGGCTACACCATCCACTCCGCCGGCATCTTCGCCCCCACCGGCGGACCGGCGAGCGAGAACGCCGTCACCGTCATGCAGGAGCGCTCCATCGACATCACCGGCCACCGCACGCGCCAGCTCACCAGGGAGATGATCGCGGCCGCCGACTGCATCTACGCCCTCGGCCCCTCCCACCGAACGCAGATCGTCCAGAGCGACCCGTCGGCGGAGGAGAAAACGAGACTCCTGAACGAGGGCGGCGTCGTCGACCCGATCGGCGGCGACGTCGACACGTACCGCAACTGCGCGGACGAGATCGAGAGGGGGGTGAGGAGGGTTTTGGAGAGTTTTTGAGACGGGGGAGTTGGGGCGTTAAGCTTGGGGGCGGTCAGAGGGTTTCCGATCGTGAGCGTTCCCGTACCCGGACCCGGTCCCGTGCCCGGTCCCGTGCCCGACCTCGTCCGATGACGACTTTCGACCACGAACGACTCGACGTTTACAAGGCGGCCATCGAGTTCGTCGCCGCTTCCAACAACGTTGTCGAGAACCTGCCGGGCGGCCGCGCCCACCTGGCCAACCAGCTACAGCGCGCATCCGTCTCCGTCGCGCTGAACATCGCGGAAGGTGCCGGCGAGTTCAGCAGGAAAGACAAGCGACGCTTTTACAGAATGGCCCTGCGCTACGGAATCCGCGGCGGTTCTCGATGTCTGCCGGCGTCTGAAGCTCGTCGAAAACGCCTCAATCAACGAGGGACGAAGTCTGCTCAAACGCATCGTGGCCATGCTGACTCGAATGACGAAGGTTCGAGCAGGGGCCGAGAGAAATGCGGGACCGGGACCGGGTCCGGGACCGGGAACGGGAACGGGGATGGAATGACGTTCCCACGGAGGGTCTCATGAAAATAGCCCTCGCCAGTGACCATGCCGGGAAGAAGCTCCGGGCCATGCTTCGCGATCATCTCGCTCAACGCGGGCACGAGCTTGTCGATCTCGGGACCGATCAGGAAGGCTCCGTCGATTACCCCGATTTTGCCGTCGAGGTCGCCAAGCGGGTGGCGGCCGGGGAGGCCGAGCGGGGGATTCTCGTCTGCGGCACGGGGCTCGGGATGGCGATCGCCGCCAACAAGGTCGCCGGGATTCGCGCCGTGGCGCCGTACGACGAGAACACGACGCGTCTGAGCCGGGAGCACAACGACGCCAACGTCGCCTGCTTCGGCGAGCGCGTGCAGGATCCCGAGCTCGTGCTGCGGCTCGCCGACCTCTGGCTGGAGACCGGCTACGACGGCGGGCGGCACGAGCGACGGATCGAGAAGATCAGGTCGCTGGATCGTCCCTGACGGAGCGCGGCTGGATGACGTTGGCGCGCTGCTCGAGCTGCTTGCGCCACTCGAGCAGGTAGAAGTTCTGGCGGTCGGCGAGCAACTGGCGATAGTAGCGCTCCCGGCTCTCCGGGAAGTCGTTCGGATCGGGCGCCAGCTTCCCGTCGAGCCGCACGAGGTAATAGACGCCGTTGCGGTCGTCGCGGGCGCTCGTCACACCCGCGGCGCCCTCCTCCTCGATGAGGAACGCCTCCGCGAGGACGACCGGCGAGCCATCGAAGTACTCGGTCTTCGGCTCGCTGCTGTCCTCCGCGTCATCGGCCTCGTCGCCGTCATCCTCCGACTCCACCGGCAGGTAGATCCCCTGGTTGCGCTTCAGGAAGGCGGTCGTGTGGACCTCGGCGCCGGCCTGGCTGGCCGCGTCCTCGAGCGTCACCTCGCCCGACTTGATCTTCTCCGCGAGTCCCTCGACCTTCTCGCGGAGCGCGTCGAGGAGGCGCTGGGTGACGAGCTTGTCGCGGACCTCGTCGGCGACCAGCTCGAGCTCGGGCTCCTCGCCCGGCATCCTGGTCCTGAGGTTGGCCAGGATGACCAGGCCGGACTCGTCGCTGGTCTCCGTCGGCGTGTTGGTGATCCGCGGCGTCGTGTGCTTGCTGGCGTCCTGCTCGCGCGCGTTGCGGGAGAGCGTCGCGAAGACGGTGTCGATCTGGCCCGAGCGGTACTTGCCGATCTTCTCGTCGGCCTCCCACTGCGTGCCGAAGGGCGTCGTGCCGGTCTCGAGGAACGCGTGCTCCGCGGCCAGCGCCTCGAACGAGACCCCCTGCGGGGCGTCGTCCTCGCCCGCCGCGGGCCTCGGGAAGGCGCGGCCGCGCAGATCGAGCATGAGCTGCCTGGCGAGCTCCTTCACCTTCTTGGCGCGAAGCTCGGCGACGACCTCGTCGCGCACCTCCTCGAGCGGCCTGTAGAGCTTCGACTCGAGCTCCTTCTCCTCCTCGGGGCTGCGCAGGCTGAAGGCCTCGACGCCGTCGGTCACCAGACCGCGGCGGAAGCGCAGCGGACGGAGTGACTCGTACTCCTTCTCGATCTCCTCCTCGGTGAGCTCGACGTCGTCCTCGAAGGCCTCGAACGGCGCGTAGAGATAGTCGACCCTGAGCTGCGGCCAGCCGCGGGTGATGTACGCCTCGCGGTCCGCATAGAACGCGTTCTCGATCTCCTCCTGCGTGATTTTCTCCTCGACGCTCTTGCGAGCATCCCCGTCGGGCGCGATCTCGACGAAGCTCAGCTTGCGGAATTGCTCCTTGCGGAGGAACTCCTCGAGGACCTCCGATTCCGTCACCTGGACGGAGCTCTTGACGTACTCGACGAGCTTCTCGGCCTTCAGGTAGCGCCGCAGACTGGCATCGAACACCTTGGGGTGCGACAGCCCGCTGCGCTGGTCGAGGCGGTCGAGGATCGCCATCCACTCGGCGCTGTTCCACGCGTCCGCCTTCCGGAGCACCTCGAACCGGTTGAAAAAGATCGAGGTGTCGGGTCGGCTCGGATCCGCAGGCGGGTTGTTGCGGAGGTGCGTGTAGTAGTCTTCGAGTGCCTTGCGGTACTGATAGATCGTGCGAATCTCCTTGCCGAGCTCGCGATCGCTGACGGCGATGCCGAGGCGGTCGGCCTCGCGCTCGTAGAGGAGCAGGGAGTACGGGTCGAGCCCGCTCTGCCCGAACGCCCCGCTGCCCCGCAGCGAGCCGAGGATGCTCACGACATTCCGCGCCTGCTCGAGGTCGTGCTGGTAGATCTTGTCGCCGTAGACGATCAGCACGGGCGCTCCGCCGCCGAAGTCCGCGATGTAGCTCGCCGCCGGACCGGTGAAGGCGAACGCGGGACAGATGAGAAGCAGCAGGATGACCCAGAAGATGCGCTCGTTGACCTTGACCCACAGCCAGAAGCGGTCCCAGACCGTGAGGTCCTTCTGCCCCCCTCGCTGTTGATACTTCTTCCTCTTGCTGGCGGCTCGTGCCATCGTCGCAGCTCCTTGAACGGACGGGAGTTAGTTAATCGTGATCACGGGCGCCGGCCTCGCGGGTCGCCACGGAGAACGCCGGGCGCCACCGCGAGCGGCGAACGGACTATTCTTCTGGAAACAGGCGCCGGATGCAACATTGAAGCGCGCCGGCTCCCGGCGGGCGACACCCACCGCGCGGAGTCACGCCGTCACCACGACACCACCACCTGCGCGCGCACGCCGTGGACCTCGTCGAAGTCCGGATTGACGAAGCGGTAATCGCGCTCGTAGGTGTAATCGAGGTGGTAGGTCAAGATGCTGTTCTGGCGCCAGCGGGCGAACGCCGTGACCGAGAGGGCGTGGAGGTTGTCGAGGTCGGCGTAGCGGCTCTCGTACTCGTAGAGGCGCCACTCGAGCGACGTCCCCAGGGAGAACCTGCGCGCGAAGTCCTGCTCGAGGAGCATCTCGACGCCGAGGAAGCTCGGCTCGCCGTCTCCGACGGTGTCGGCGATGAAGAGGGGGTCGCTCGGGTCGCGGAAGCGCCGGCGCGGCAGATCGGTGAGCACGGAACGCACGGTGAGCCGCCCCGTGAGTCCCTCCCACGGGACGTGGAGCGTGTCGACGCCCGCCCAGAGCTCGTACCAGTCCGTGTTGTAGACGTCGCGGTCCGACCTGTCGTCGAGCCAGTGACCGATGGCGCCGGCGAAGACGCCGTGAAACTCGGAGAGCCCGATCCTCCCCTCGAGCGACACCTCGTGGAACGCCTCGAGGTCGCCGATGTTCAGGTGACGATCGTGATCGGAGTCCGAGGAGGGAACGCGGTCCGAGAAGGTGTAGTCGAAGTTGAAATCGTCGATGTCGCCGCCGAATCGGAGGAAATAGCCGAGGCGGAGCTCGAGGTCGAGCTCGCCGTGCCGGAAGAACCCGTCGACGCGGACCGATTCCGGGTCCTCGTTGATCTGGCGGTAGACGAGGTCGACGTCGACGAGCGGCGTGATGCGCTGGTCGATCCAGACCCGCAGCGAGTTGTCGATGTAATGGACGTCGGAGACCTCGATGCGCGTGTCTCGTGACGGGCGGTAGATCACCGTCGCGCCCCAGACGTCGTTCTTGAACAGGTCCTCCTCCTGGATCGAGCTGTAGAAGCTGACGCGCTGCCCGCCGAACACCTGCACCTCGAGCGGCTTCTCGAACGGCCCCTCGAGACCGATCAGCCTCACGGCGCCCCCGTCGATGTGAACCCACTCCGCGGCCTCGATGTACTGCCGTCCGACGGTGATCTCGAGGTGCTCGTCGAGGAGCCGCACGCGCGCGTTCAGCGTCCGCAGCTGGAAGTCCTCGCGGCCCGGAAAGGTGTCGCGGATGTCGAGCGAATCGTTCCCCGGCGGCGTGCCGTCGATGTCCTTGAAGTATCGCGCCGAGAACTCCGTGTCGAGCCCCTGGTAGTAGCCGGAGTCGATCCACGGCGTGATCAGGTCATGCGTCTTGATGGCGATGTACTGATCGACGTCCTGGTCGCGGTTCCCGCGGTGCGCCTCCTCGAGCTCTCTCGCGGCCGCGAGGATGAGGTCGCGGTCCGGATCCGTCGGCGAGACCGGGAAGTTGAACCGATAGCCGTGGAAGCGATAGAAACGCGCGTCGTACCGCGCGCGATAGGTGAACCGCAGCTTGCCGCCGAGCGACGGGTCGTCGAGGAAGTCCTCGCCCGGGAGCGGCGCCGCGGCGGCGAGGATCAGCAGAGAGGCCGCGGCGACTCTCATCGAATCGACCCGTGGCACTGCGCGCAGACGTCCTGGAACCGGTGGCACGTCATGCAGCTTCGCGCGCGCAGCCTCGCCACCTGGCCATGTCCCCCGGCGCGGAAGCTCGGCGTGTGGTCGGGCGGCGGCTGGCTGTGACAGGCCTCGCAGAAGTCGGTCTGGTGACACGTCGCGCACGAGCGGCGGTCATTCGTCGCCATGCGCCCGTGCGTCGAGCGGTTGAAGCGCAGCGTGTGCGACTGCGGCTTCATGAAGGCGTGGCATTCCTGGCATTCCGACTCGCGGTGGCAAAGAGCGCACTTGTACGACTCGCTGTACGCCATGTCGCCGTGGTGACGGCGCCACTGCCCGGTGTGGAATCGCGGCTTCCTGAGACGCCGATTGATCTGGTGACACGTCTCGCAGTCCTGCGACGCCTGGTTGTCATCGTGGCACTGGAAACACGTCTTCATCGGCGGCAGGTCCCCCGCCGCGACCTCCTCGACGGTGACGCTGTCACCGTGACAGGTCGAGCACTC
>JBFFXF010000104.1:0-22546 GCA_041569895.1 Planctomycetota bacterium
ATCTGCGGAATCTGCGGAATCTGCGTTCCCGTCCTCGTCGACCGTCGGCCGCGCTGTCGCTCCCTGTCCTGCGTTCCCTTTCTCTTCCTGCTTTCCTGCCTTCCTGCCTTCCTTGCCGTGCTTTGCTGTCGTCAGAGTCTCGCCAGCGAAGTCGAGCAGCCTGTAACGGGCACGGGCACGGGCACGGGAACGGGGACGGGAACCGAGGCGTCCCGAGGCGCTCCGGCGTGTTCTACCCGACCAGCTGATACCCCACCCCATGCCTCGTCACGATCAGTGTCGGGCTGGTCGGGTCGCTCTCGAGTTTTTTTCTGAGGTTGACGATGTGGTAGTCGATGGTGCGCGACGTCGTCGCCGCGGTGAGGCCCCAGACGGCGTCGAGGAGCTGCTCGCGCGTGACGATGCGGTTGCGGTTTCGCACCAGGAAGAAGAGGACGTCGAGCTCCTTGCGCGAGAGCTCGACCTCTTGCCCGTCTCGCAGCACTCGGCGGCCGGCGAGATCGACGGAGACGTCGCCGAACGCGAGCGTGCGGTCGCCTCCTCGTGACCGTCGCAGCAGCGCCTCGATGCGCGCCATCAGCTCGGCGAGCCCGAACGGCTTCGCGAGGTAGTCGTCCGCCCCGGCGCGGAGGCCGCGCACCTTGTCCTGCTCTCGCCCCCGCGCGCTGAGGATGAGCACCGGGAGATCGGCGTGCCGCTTTCGGAGCCAGCGGAGGACCTCGAAGCCGTCGAGCCTCGGGAGCATCAGGTCGAGGATGACGAGCTCCGGCGTGCGCTCCGCGATGCGTTCGCGGGCGACCTCGCCATCGGCGGCCGTGACCACCTCGTGCCCCTCGAGGCGGAGCTTCTCCTCGAGGCCGATGAGGATGGTCGGATCATCCTCGACGACGAGGATTCGCGCCCCGGCCGGCCTCGATCGGCCGGTCGATGGGTCGCCCTGTGGTCGCGTCATCTGTGCCATCGCCGGTGCCGTTGTCCAAGCCGTTCGTGCGACCGCGATCCGTGCTCTCGGCGACGGTCCCGGTCTCGGTGGCGGCGTCGCGACTGCCCCCGGTGTCGGCGGTCTCCGGCGCATCCCCGGCCGGCAGCTCGAGCGTGAACGTGCTGCCCTGGCCCTGGCGGCTCGACACCGTGAGGTCGCCGCCGAGGCGGCGCGCGAGTCCCCGGGCGATCGACAGGCCGAGTCCGCTCCCCTGCACGGCGTAGTTCTCGAAGCGCGCGCGGTAGAACTCGTCGAAGATGCGCTGCTGCTCGCGCGCCGGGATGCCGGGACCGTTGTCGCTCACCGATACGCGAACGCGGTCGCCGTGACGCTCCAGGGCGAGCTCGACGCGCGGCCGCTCCTCGCCGTGGTACTTGAGCGCGTTCTCGATCAGGTTGCCGACGATGCGCTCGACCGCGGCCGGGTTCGTCATCACGACGAGGCCGGGCTCTCCCTCGGCCGCCGGCGCGAGGTCGATCTCGGCGTCGCGATCCGCCGCCCGCGGCGCGAAGTCCGCAGCGACGCGCTCGACCAGCTCGCGCAGATCGACCGGCTCGCCCCCGATCGGGTCGCCGTCCTTTCGCCGCGCCATGCGGGAGAAGTCGAGGACGTTCTCGACGGTGCGCAGCAGGCGAAGGCTCTCCGCCAGCAGCAACTGCCCGAACCGTCGCGACCGCGCCGCGTCGTGCGGTCCGTCGGCGAGCATCTCCGAGAGCATGCGGATCGAGGTGATCGGCGTCTTGAGCTCGTGCGACACGTTGGCGAGCAGTTGCTCGCGGAGTCTGACGAGGTGCCGCTCGCGCGCAAAGAAGATGGCGAGCGCGATGCCGCCGGCCAGCGTCACCGCGACGAGCAGACCGACGAGCGCCCGGTTGATGGCGCGGCGGAGGTCGAGCGAGCCGAGGCGATCGTCGAGCGCGCCGTCGCGCACGGTCAGGATGGCCAGCACCGGTCCGCGCTCGAGCTCCACCGGACGCACCGCCGTCGTGCCCGCGCCCGAATCGAGGTCGGGTGTTCGCGAGCCGGTCGACGGGGCGAGGACCACCTCGAGCTCGCCGGTGGCGAGATCGGGGATCTCGACGTCGGCTCGGGCCACGATCGAGGTGAGATCGCTCCCGGGCGTCGGTCGCGCGATCAGCACGGCCTCGCCCGTGAACACGGCGCCTCGAGCCAGCAGCGCGTCGGCGTGCGCGGTGATCTCGCCCTCGAGCCGCGCGCGGTCGGCGACGAGTCGCCGCAGCCGTTCGTCGCCGGGAGCGAGCGCGCGGGCGAGCGCCAGGAGCGGCGCCCCCGAGAGTCGCGGCGCCCACCGCGAGAGCGACTCCCTGGCCGCCTCCTCGAGCCCCGCCAGCTCGCCGAGCTCGCCGAGGAGGCGCGCCGAGAGCAGGACGATCGGGTAGCCCTCGCCGGTGACGGCCCCGGTGCGCTCCTCGACGAGCGCCCGGAGGATCGCCGCACCGAGGGATCGCTCTCCCGCCGCCACCGCGGCGCGGGCGACACGGAAGCGCAGGCGATCGCGCAGGCGCGGCTCGTCGATCCTCGGCAGGTAGAACGAGTACGCATCGATGGCCGCCGCGGGATCGCCCCGGGCCAGCTCGAACCGCTCGCCCCCGCGCACCGACAGCTCGAAGAGACGCCGGCTCTCCGTTTCGGGGACCGGGGCGCCATCCGAGCCGACGTCGAGTGGCGCGGCCGGAGCCACCGACGGCGAGAACCTCACCGGGGTGTCGCGGCGGACCCACGCGACGAGCGCGTCGGCGGGCATGTCGCGGCCCGCGGCGAGCTCGCCGATGACGCGCCGCAGCTCCGCCTCGGCCCTGTCGGCCCCCGCAGCGAGCGCATCGCGCGCCCGTTTCGCGACGGCGTCCGCCTCGCTCTCGAGGCCCTCGCGCAGGCCGCGCAGCGACTCGGCGTGCTCCCGATCGGCGACCCGGAGCGCCAGCGCCGAGAGCACCGCGGCCGGCACGACGACGAGCAACGTGAAGAGGATGGCCGAGCGCAGCAGGATCATGTTCCGGGCTGCTCCGGTTCGGTCGTGTCCGCCGGCGGTTTCAATTGCTCGAGCAGCTTCTTCCACTCGCCGCGCTCCTCGAGCGCCGCGCGGATGTCGCGCAGCGCGGTGAGCGCCTGCTCTCGCACGTCGACGTTCGGGTCGTCGAGGAGCTTGCCGAGCGGCTCGATCGCCCCGGCGTGCCGGAGCTTCGCGAGGCCCCACGCCGCCGTGCGGCGCACCTCGCTGTCGGCATCGTCGAGCAACCCGACGATGAGCGGCCCGACGTCGGTCCGCCCGAGCCCGACCAGGCGCCGGACCGCCTTGCTGCGCGCTGCAGCGCTCCCGTCGGTGAGCGCGCGCTCGCAGAGCTCACGCAGCTCGGGAAGATCACCGGGCAGCGCCGCGAGAGAGCCGACGCGGATCGATTCGATGGGGCTCTCGAGCGCGGCGCGGTAGATCGCGAGACGCTCGTCGGCGGGGCGCGCGGCCACCCACTCCCAGAGATGGTCGGTCCACGAGCCCTCGAGCTTCGCGGCGAGCGGATCGCCGCCCCGGAAGACCTCGACCCAGTCGAGCCAGCCGAAATCCGGCGGCCCGAACGCCACCCACGCGTTCCAGCGCAGGTCGATCGACACGGCGGCGTCGGCGACGACGCGGCGTCGCAGCTTGCGGATCGCCTCGACACCACTCCGTTCCAGGTTGCGGGCGACGTTGAAGATCAGCGACTCGATCAACCGCCCGTTCTCGAGCGTGTCGAGACGCGCGGCGAGAGTCTTCTCGATCTCTCCACGCCGATCGGGCTTGGTGAACGTGAAAAGCCACTCGTGGAGCTCGACGCCGGCGCCGGTCTCGGCGAGATCGAGGACGGCGGGGTACACGATGTCCAGCGACGGGCCGACCCTGGCGGCGATCCACGTCAGCGTGTCGAGCGGAGGCTGTGCCGCGCCCTTGACCGATCGACTCCACCGGGACACGCTGCCGATGAGGCGCGACTCGGCGAGCGGCGACTTCGAGTACTCGACCGGCAGTCGATCCACGGCCGCTCTGCGATCGTACTCCACCGCGAACGCCGCAACGATCTCGGCGTGACGGTCCGGCACCAGCGCTGCGGACGCGATCAGCGCGTACAGCGCGAGCTCGCGCACGTGCAGGTCTCCCGCGGAGGCGAGGGCGAGCATGCGATCGACCAGGGGACCGTCGACCTCGACCGGGTCGATGGCGAGGACCTCGAGCGCCACGGCCTGGGCGATCGCGCCCTCCGAGCCGAGCAGCTCTCCCATCGCGGCGCGGTACGCCGGCGACGGTGTCCACTCCCCGGCGGGGCGCATCCGGGCCAGCTCGTCGTCGGGCGCCCGATCGAGCCCGGCAATGAGCTCGACGAAGACCGGCACCGCCTCGTCGCTCGTTTCGGCGAGAGACCGCACCTGGGCGATCATGGCCGCCTCGACGAGGACTCGCGCCCAGCCGGCGGCGGCGTCAACCGGGGGGTTGGGTGCGTGTCGTTCAAAGTAGAATCGCCGGACACTCTCGCGCGCCGGCCCGGCCGCGAGTCGCGCCAGCACGTCGAAGTGCCGTCCGGTCTCGAGTGCGCCGATCCAGCGATTGAGGTCGCTCCTGCCGAGCTTGCCCGCCTCGTACGCGCCCGTGATGAGCGCCTCGAGTTGACGGGCGCCGACGCTCTCCGGAGACACTTGCCCGAGGACGTGGTGGTAGAGCCGGCGGAAGTCGAAGTCGATTCCGTCAGCCGCCAGACGATCGGCGACGACGTCCGCGACGCCTTCGTGGCGCGGGATCAGCCACAGGAGGAGGTCGTCGATGCGAGAGCTGGCCCGGCGGTTCGCCTCGATCCGGGCGAGGCCCGCCTCGAGGTCGTCGAGGTCGCCGGCCCACAGCCGCATCAGCGTCACCCAGTCGCGCGTCGCGGGGTTGTCGGAGATCTCCGCGGGGATGCCGGCGAGGGCGTCGAGAAAGGCCTGGCGCGTCGGCTCGCCGGGCGCGGCGATGGCCTCGATCGCCGACCACGTCCCGCGGTCGGTCAGGACGCCGGGAGCGGCGGCCGGGTCGAGCAGCGTGGCGAGGTGGTCGAGACGGCCCTGCCTCAGGAACACGAGCGCGATCTCCTGGCGGTGCGCGGGATCGCGCGAGGTGCCGATCAGCTTCTCGAGCATCGGGTAGGCGATCGGACCGAGGGCGAGCAACTGTCGCCTCGCCTGGCTCCGCGCACCGTCGTCCGGCTTGGCGAGATCCATGGCGAGGTCGAAGACGCGCGCCTGGATCTCGGGGTTGCGCGCCAGCTCGCCCAGCCAGTCGAACTGCGCATCGGCGGCCTGGCCGGTGGTGAGCTCGCGCAGGAAGGCGCGTGCCTGCCTGAGGACCTCGCGCTGCGACGCGTGGCTCTCGACGATGCGCTCGAGCAGCCGCCGCGCCTCGGCGAGCTGGCCGAGCTTGCGGTGGCACCGCGCCATGTAGAGCAGCGCGCGGGCGCGGATCGGCTCGGGGTGGCTCTCGTCGGCGTGGATCGCGCCGTAGATCTCCATCGCCTCGCGGAGATCGCCCGACGAGACCTCGAGGAGCTCGGCGCGGAGCAGGCGGTTCTCGACTGCTTCCTCGACCGCAGGGGGGCCGGCCTCCTCCTGTGCGGCGAGGACGCCCGTCAGCGAGCAGAGCGTCGTCGCCAGGGCGATTCGTCGCCAGCTTCCATTCATCGTTCACCTCCGGTGTGAGTGGTCCGCGCCCCGCGTTGGCGGCCGGGACCTCCCCGGCGCCATCATCACCCTACGGGTGGCTTGTTGGGAAGCTGTTAGTTGCCCCGATTTTTCGGAGAGTCCTCCGGAGACCGTGTCTCAGAGGAAGAAATCGGGCTGCAGGTCCGCCGAGGGATCGACGGCGTAGGGGGAGAAATCGGTGACTCCCGCGTCACGCAACACGTCCTCGTCGACGAGGAAACCGCCGGTGGCCTCGCGCGCCGGCCGGGTGAGGATCGTCCAGGCCGCATCGGCCATGATCTCGGGCGTCCGGCTGCGGCGACAGGCCGCCTCGCCGCCGAGGAGGTTGCGGATCGCCGCGGTGGCGATGGTGGTTCGCGGCCAGAGGGCGTTGACGGCGATGCCGTCCGGGCGCAGCTCCTCCGCCCAGCCGAGGACGCAGAGGCTCATGCCGTACTTCGACAGCGAGTACGCCAGGTGCGGCGCGAACCAGCGTGGCTCGAGGTTGAGGGGCGGCGAGATGACGAGGACGTGCGGGTTGGCGGCGCGCCGCAGGTGCGGCAGGCAGAGCCGCGTGCAGAGGAACGTCCCGCGCGCGTTGACCGAGTGCATCAGGTCGAAGCGCTTCATCGTCGTGTCGGCGGTCGGCGTCAGGCTGATGGCGCTGGCGTTGTTGACGAGGATGTCGATGCCGCCGAAGCGCTCCACCGCGCGCCCGACGGCGCGCTCGACCTGATCCTCGAAGCGGATGTCCGCGACGCACGCGAGCCCCGCCCCGCCCGCCTCCTCGATCTCGCGCACCACGGTGTGCACCGTCCCGGGAAGCTTCGGGTGCGGCTCGTCGGTCTTGCCGACGACGGCCACGCTGGCGCCATCGCGCGCGGCGCGCAGGGCGATCGCCCGGCCGATGCCCCGGCTGGCGCCGGTGATGAACAGCGTATTCCCTCGCAGACTCACGGTGTGTTCTCCCCTCACTCGACCGCGTAGTATCGCTCGTACCGCCGTTGCGCCTCGCGCCGTGCGCTCTCCCAGTCCCACGCGACGCCGTCGAAGCGGTCGGGCGAGAGGCTGCGGACGTACTCCGACGGCTCGGACTCGAGCATCGACTCGACGACGTGCCGTCCGATGCCGGCCGACCCCGAGACGCCGTGCGCGTTGCAGCCGCCCGCCATCACGAAGCCGCGCACGCGGCTGCTCTCGCCGACGATGAACTTGCCGTCCGGCGTGAACGTCGGCCAGCCCTTGAAGACGCTGCGGATCCCCGCCTCGCGCACGGCGGGAAACTCGGGCGCCAGCAGGTCGCCGAAGCCGGCGAGGACGTCCCAGTCGTCGTCGATCTCGGGGACCGCCTCGAGGTCGTAGGCACGCGGATCCGCGGAGAGCGATCGCGGCTCCCACCCGCCGACGAGCAACGCGTTGACCTCGGCGCGCAGGTAGAGCGTCGAGTCGGGGATGCGGACGACGGGGAGGTCCGGCTTCATGCCGGGGACGTCGACGGTGACGAAGAACTCGTGGCGCACGGGAACGATCGGCAGCTCGAGCCCGGCGCTGCGCGCGACGTGGTACGCGTGCGCGCCGGCGGCGTTGACGACGACGTCGCAGTCGACGCGGCCACGGTCGGTCTCGACGCCGACGACGCGTCCGCCGCGCACCACCACCTCGCGCACGGTCACTCCCGTCGCCACACGGGCGCCCCGGTCGCGCGCGTACTTGCAGTAGGCCATCGTCAGGTCGTACGGCTGCACGTGGCCGTCGGTCGGACACCAGAGCACCGCCGCGACGCGGGAGAAGTCTCCGGGCCACATGCGCGCGGCCCTATCGCGATCGAGCCACTCGACGCGCAGGTCGGCCTCGTCGGCGACCGCCTTCATGCGCTCGAACTCGGCGACGCGCTCGTCGGTGAGCGCCAGGCGCAGTGAGCCGACCTGTCGCCAGCCGGGCGAGACGCCGGTCTCCTCCTCGAGGCCCGAGAAGGTTTGCACCGACGACATCGCCAGGCGGGTGCGCTCGACGGTCGTCCTCACCTGCCCGACGAGCCCCGCCGCGCGCGACGTCGTCGACGCGGCCACCGAGGGCTCCCTCTCGAGCACGAGGACGTCGGTCTTGCCGGCGCGCGCCAGGCTGTACGCCACGCCGCACCCGACGGCCCCGCCGCCGACGATGACGATCTCGCTGGAGGACGCGTCGCCCCCGCCCATGTCAGCCGGTTCCTCCGGGCGCCTCCGGTCCAGCCAGCCGGCGGAGGTACCAGCGCACGAAGCCGTCGACGTTGTACTCCTTGTGCGTCGAGAAGGGCCCCGGCCGGTACGCGCTCGAGAGCACGCCGCGCTGCACACGCTCGCAGAGCTCCCAGTCCTGCTCGGAGGTGCGCTGCCAGAACGGCAGCAGGCGCTCGAGGTCGTAGTCCTTGCCCTCGACGGCGTCCGCGTCGACGAGCCACGTGACGCGCACGCGCGTGTGACGCGGTCCCGCCGGGAGCAGCCGCGTCGTCACGCCGTGGTCGCAGCTCGAGTGGTTCCACATGTTCGGCAGCGTGCGAACGCGCAGCGTGCCGACGTCGGCGTCATCGTAATCGCCCATCAGCGGACCGACGCGGCGGCCATCGAGGCTCTCGGTCACCCAGCCCTCGACCAGCGGCGTGCGGTTGACGGCGAACCAGCAGTCGCCCTCGGGGAAGGTCGCCATTCCCGCCCGGCGGTGCGTGACGTCGAGACCGCGCTCGCGCCACCTCGCCGTGCTGCGGCGCGTCGCCTCATCGATGGCGCCGCGGACCGAGTCGGTCGTATCGTCGGTGTTGTAATGGTCGAAGTTCGCGCGGATGTACTCCGGGTGGTTGACGTTGCAGTGGTAGCACTCGCGGTTGTTCTCCCAGACGATCTTCCAGTTGGCGCGGACGTCGTAGTCGATCGATCTGGCGACACGAGCGCGCGCGAGACCCTGCGGCCGGATCATCGGAGCGAGCGCCTCGCGCGCGGCCTCGATGTCCGGCGGCTCCTCCGCGAGCGACACGAAGACGAGCCCCTCGAAGTCGACGACCGGCGCCGGCACGAGCCCGAGCTGCGAGCGATCGATCCCCTCGTGCATGCCGCGGCACGACATCAGGCGACCGTCGCGTCCGTAGACCCACTGGTGATACGGGCAGACGATCTTGCCGGCGCGCCCGCGCTCGACGTCGAGCAGCCGCGAGCCGCGATGCCGGCAGACGTTGTGGAACGCGTTGATGCGACCGTCGTCGCCGCGGATGACGACGATCGAGTCGTCCTCGACGTCGACCACGAAGTAGTCGCCGGGCGCCGGAGCCTCGCACGCGTGGCCGGCGAACAGCCACGAGCGGCGCCAGATGCGCTCGACGTCGAGCCGGTGGATGGTCTCGTCGCGGTAGAACACGCCGTCGAGCCCGTGGCCGGCGCGCTGTCGCGCGACGGTCTCGGCGATCCAGGCGGGGAGGTCAGGGGGGGTGGTGGTCATGTTTGGCGGTGCGCCTTCGCTGGATGGCAACCCGGCGAGCGTGAGGCGATACCAGGAAACGATCGGGCACGGGTCCGGGTCCGGGACCGGGTACGGAGGGGGGTCTGCGGCTCCATCGCCTTCCGCGAGCTCAGAGGCGCGATCGTACCGGCTCGAGGACCTTCTCGAGCGCCTGCGGGAGGGGCGGGTCCTCGCCCTTGAACCGGAACGTTCCCTTCATGCCCGGCAGCAGCGCCCAGGTGCGGCCGAGGTTGACGTCGATCCGGTTGTCCTTGAACGGGCCGGTGTACGTCTTGATGTTCGCGAGCGTGATCTCGAGCTCCTCGACCTTCTCGATCTGCGACTTCCTGATCAGCAGGCCGACGTCGACCGTCTGCTTGTCGAAGAAGAGCACCTTGAACGGCTTCGAGACCGCCGGCTTGAACGGGTCCTGGATGTGCGGGAACTCGGGCAGGCCGGGCTTGCGGCCGAGGTACTTGTTGATGCGGATGTTCTTCACCGACAGGTTGGTGATCCCCGCGAGCTTGCCGGCGATCCTCTTCCTGCCGGCGCGCAGGCCGATCACCCGGGCGGGGAAGCTCCTGGCGTCGATGGTGTAGATGGTGCCGCTCCCCGGTTTCTCGCTCCCGGTGATGACGACGCGCAGCTCGACGACGTTGCGGAAATGGCGCCACCGACTGGTCAGCTCCCTGAGCTCGGCGATCGCCTCGAGGTGGCTCTTGCCGGCATCGCGTTCCTTGACGTACTCCCTGGCGACGTTGTAGGCGAGCGCGTCGCGCACGAGGAACGCGCGCGTGCGCAGATCGCTGAAGGAGGCGACCTCCGCCGGTGTCTCGGCGCTCTTCAGCCATGCGCGGATGCTCTCGAGTGCCGACACCTCCTGCGCATTGGCGTCGGAGATCGGACGACAGAGCACCAGCAAGCCGAGAACGATCCCGGAAAGCGTTGGAAAAGCGAGCCGCGTTGCCATTATTCTCGAGCCTCCATAGTAACGAATTGCGGCTCGCCGATCCAGCAAATCGACCGGGTCTTTTCTGCGGGAAAAGTCATGTCGCGAAACGACATACGCGTCGCGGCCACGGAGCTCTTCTCTCTTCCGGTGAGCATGCGCGTGCCGTTGAAGTTCGGCACGGGGACGGTCACCGCGGTGACGTGCGCGCGCGCGCGTGTCACGGTCGCCGGCGAGGACGGACGCACGGCGTCCGGCTGGGGCGAGACGCCTCTCAGCGTCCAGTGGGCGTGGCCGAGCGACACACCGCATGACGAGCGCGAGCGCGCCGTCGAGGCGTTCTCGATCGAGCTCGCTCGCGCCTGGGCGGAGCTCGACGTCACCGGTCACCCGATCGAGATCGGCGTCGCGTTCGAGCGCGACCGGCTGCCCGCGTTGCTCGAGCGCTTCAACGCGCGGGAGCCGGACGTCGAGCCGATGCCGTGGCTGGCGGCGCTGGTGTGCGCCTCGCCCTTCGACATCGCGGTGCACGACGCCTACGGACGGCTGCTCGGAAAACCGGTCTACGAGACCTACGACGGCCGATTCATGAACGTCGACCTCGGCGAGCTGCTCGAGCCCGCGGAGGGAGCCCGGGTCTCGTTCGCGGGCCGGTATCCGGCCGACTTCCTCGTCGATGCGCCGCGAGAGCTTCCCGCATGGCACCTGGTCGGCGGCAAGGACCCGGTCGATGAAGGCGAGCTCACTGGCGACGAGCCCGACGACGGGTATCCGGTGCTGCTGCGCGACTGGATCCGTCGCGACGGGCTCGACTGCCTGAAGATCAAGCTGCGCGGCAACGACGCCGGGTGGGACCGCGACCGCATCGCGCGCGTCGGCGCCATCTCCATCGCCGAGGGGGTCAACTGGCTGACCGCGGACTTCAACTGCACGGTCACCGAGCCGGAGTACGTCACCGACATCCTCGACTGGCTCGTCGTCGATCACCCGCGCATCCACGGCATGATCCTCTACGTCGAGCAGCCGTTTCCGTACGACCTCGAGGCGAACCGCATCGACGTCCACTCCGTGTCGGCGCGCAAGCCGCTCTTCATGGACGAGAGCGCGCACGACTGGCGGCACGTGCGCCTCGGGCGGTCGCTCGGCTGGACCGGCGTCGCGCTGAAGACCTGCAAGACGCAGACGGGAGCGCTCCTGAGCCTCTGCTGGGCGCGGGCGCACGGCATGACGCTGATGGTGCAGGACCTCACCAACCCGATGCTGGCGCAGATCCCGCACGTCCTCCTCGCGGCGCACGCGAAGACGATCATGGGCGTGGAGACCAACGCGTCCCAGTTCTACCCGGAGGCGTCGCGCCCGGAGGCCGCGATCCACCCCGGCCTCTACGACCGCCGCGGCGGCAGGGTCGACCTGTCGACGATCTCCGGGGCGGGGTTCGGGTATCGGGTGGAGGAAATTCGGCGAGAATTGCCGGAGAGGGTGGCGGGGTTTTGATGGGTGTACAGCCCGAGACGCGGGGTATTGAAGAGACGACTCATAAGGAAGAAAGGAAACCGAGGAAAGCAGGAAACGGACAGACTGATAGGGTTCGAGCTGTTCGGAGCGTGAACGACAGAGAGGCGGGATCACGATGCTGGATCGCAGACGGTTTTTGAGCGCCGCGGCGCTGGCCGGGGCGGGAGCGGTGGTGTGCGGGGGTCGGCTGGCTGCCGGTGACGAGACGCCGCGCCGTGAGTCGACTGCGCGGCGGCGGAATCCGATCGCCGTGTCGACGTACTCCTTCTGGCAGTTCCGTGGTCGGCGGCTCGATATCGAGACGTGCATCGATCAGGCGGCCGACATGGGCTTCGACGGCGTGGAGATCCTCCACGTGCAGATGGGCGAGGACCAGTCGAACCGGCGGCTGCAGGAGCTCAAGCGACGGGCGCTCTCGAAGGGCCTCGACCTCTGCGGCTTCTCGACGCACCAGGGATTCGTCTCGCCCGACGCGGAGAAACGACAGCGAAACATCGACCACACCCTGCGGTGCATCGACCTCGCGTACCGCCTCGGCATCGGCACCATCCGCCTGAACACGGGCCGCTGGGGCACGATCCGCTCCTTCGACGAGCTCATGCGGCGGCGCGGCATCGAGCCCCGCCTCGAGGGCTACACCGACGAGGACGCCTTCGGCTGGGTCATCGGCTCGATCGAGAAGCTGCTACCGACGGCGGAGGAGTGCGGCGTCGTGCTCGGACTCGAAAACCACTGGGGCCTGGGACGCACCGCCGAGGGCGTCCTCCGCATCGTCAACGCCATCAAGTCCCCGTGGCTGCAGGTGACCCTCGACACCGGCAACTTCCTCGACAACACCCACGAGCAACTCGAGCTGCTGTCGACCGCCCCGGTGATCCTCGTGCAGGCGAAGACCTACTACGGCGGCGGCCGCTGGTACGAGCTCGACCTCGACTACGAGCGCATCGCCACCCTCCTCGCCCGACGCGGCTACCGCGGCTACATCTCACTGGAGTTCGAGGGCAACGAACCCGCGGAAACGGGCGTGCCGAAGAGCCTGGCGATGTTGAGGAAGTATTTCGGCGGCTGAGCGTTCCAAACTCGGGCAGGGAGAGTCGGCTGCGGAGGCTTGCTGTCAGACGATTCATAAGGAAGGCAGGAATCTCAGGAAGGCAGGAAACGGAAAGATTGATGGGGTTGACCTTCGTCAGTGGCTCCTCAGACGCAGCCGAGAGCGCAGGGTCTCGTCGATTCCCCCGCGTTGCTCTCCCCTCTTTCTCTTTTCCTGCCTTCCTCTTCTTCCTGCCTTCCTCATAGATGCGTCGCAGAGTCTCGCCGGCGGAGTCGAGCAGCTGTTCGGGCACGGGACCGGGACCGGGACCGGGGACGAAGCTTACCGCGCACACGCCTCCTGGCACTCCACGATCGCCCGGCAGTCCCCATCGATCCCCTCGACTCCGACGCCCAGAAACAGGAACCCGAAGACGGCGATCGCGTCGGTCAGGTCGATCTCGTCGTCCCTGTTGACGTCGAGCAGGGCGCGGTTGGCGGGGTGCGCCGTCGAGCCGTCGCCGCACGGGAGGCGGGCGGGCTCGCCGAGGAAGAGGTGGCCGAGGACGCAGATGCCGTCGGAGATGTCGACCGTGCCGTCCTGGTTGCAGTCCCCCGCGATCTGGCCGCCCCGATCGCGGCAGTCGACGCCGAGCGAGTACGCCCCGCGACCCTCGGCGAAGAAGCTGCGGACCGCGACGCAGTAGGTGCCCGGCTCGAGCCACGCGTCGACGCACGCGCCGAGGCCGCCGAGGGGGCAGTCGTCGTTCGAGGCGACGAGCGTGTCGCCCTCGTCGAAGACGCTGAGGACCGGGTCGAAGTCGTCCGAATCAACGGCGAGGAGCACGCGGCCGGCGCCGGCGACCTCGACGTTCCAGAACTCGACCGGCTGGCCGCCGGAGACCTGGCAGCTCTCGTCGGTGAGCGCGCCGCCGAGGGCGGCGCCGCAGCTCGCCACGCCGCGGTTGCACTCGCGGCAGAGGTCGAGGTCGGGGCATTCGACGGTGAGCGAAAAGCCGCCGGATCCGATTCCATCGAAGCTGCTGACGCCGATCGCGTACTGGCCGGCGTCGAGCTCCATCTCGAGGCACGAGTTCGCCCCGATGCAGTCGTCGTTCTCCGCGAACACGCGGCAGCGGTCGTCGATCAGCCTGAGGACGGGATCGAAGCGCGTCGACTCGAGTCGAATCGAGACTCGCCCGGGCTGCGGGAGCGCGAATCGCAGCACGTCGACCGGGATGTCCTCCTGCGCGCGGCACCCGGAGCGCGGAAATCCGGCGACAATCGTCTCGCCGCACGCCACGGACCCGACGTCGCAGCCGCAGAGGTCGAACGGGCGGCAGCGGACGTTGAGCTCGTACGTGCCCTTCTGGCGCGGGAAGAAGCTGCTGACCCCGATGTAATACGTCCCCGGCGCCGCGAGGTAGCTGGTGCACGAGTTTGTGCTGTCGCGGCAGTCGTCGTTCTCGGCGAGCACGAGACAGAGGTCATCGGTCAGGGTCAGGACGGTGTCGAACTGATCGGAGCTCAGCTCGATGGTGCCGACGGCGCCGGCGCCGACGTCGAGGCGCCAGTACTCGACCCGCGTGGCGTCCGGCTGCTCGCACTCCGCGCCGGGGAACTCCGCGGTGACCGGCTCGCCGCAGCGCACGGAGCCGACGAGGCATCGCTCGCACCGTGAGCCACCGGCCACGGCCGGCGTCACGCCGAGCAGCGCTCCGAGCACGGCCGCCGCAAGCAACGGCCGGGCCTCGGAGCGCCGGCGCACTGTGTGAATCGGCGGAAGCGGCGGCATCGTTCGAGCGCTGGCGACTCGGGGCATAGTCCAAACGGTACCACGTGCCCCCCGGAAGACAAGCTTGCCAGCGACCGGCACGACGCGGGGCGACGGGCGAATTGCGGTTGATTCTTCCCGAATTCGAGGGTACTTCGTCACGTGGGCGGGCGTCGATCGGCGCGACCGTCCGAACACGGAGCTGTCGAAGACGAAGCGTGACCCCGACCGCAAGACGACGTCTGCTCCTCGCCGCGATCGCCCTGGCCGCCCTCTCCGTCACCGGCTGCCAGTTCGGCTATCTCGTGCGCCAGGGCGCCGGTGAGCTCGCGCTCATCTGGGGCGCGACCGACCTCGAGAGCGTGCGCGATTCCTGGAAGGCCGACGGCGAGGCCGGCCTCGACCGCGTCCGCAAGCTCGACCTGGTCGTGGACGTCAAGCGGTTCGCCGCCGACCAGCTCGAGCTCGACGTCGGCGACGCCTACACAACCTACTACGAGAGCGGCGACCGGCCGGTCTCCTACGCCGTCTCGGCGGCGCATCCCCTGGCGCTCGTGCCGTACCGGTGGTCGTTCCCCTTCGTGGGAACGGTGACCTACAAGGGGTTCTTCGACCGCGACGACGCGCTCGCCGAGGAGGCCAGGCTGCGCGCGCAGGGCTGGGACACCACCGTCGTGCCGGTGGCGGCCTTCAGCACGCTCGGCTGGTTCCGCGATCCGGTGCTCTCGACGATGCTCGAGGAGGAGGACGGCGACCTCGCCGAGCTGTTGATCCACGAACTCGTCCACCGGACCGTCTACTTCCGGGGGCGCACGGCGGTCAACGAGAGCCTCGCGACGGCGGTCGGACGGGCCGGCGCGCGGCGCTTCCTCGAGCTCCGGCACGGCGGCGCATCGGAGTCGCTCGGCAGGTACGAGCGCGGTCTCGCGAGGCAGGAATCGCGCCGGCGCCTGCTCGCACGGCTGCGGCGCGATCTCGACGCCCTCTACCGCTCGAACGCGGCCGACGCGGAGAAGCTCGACCGCAAGGGGCAGATCCTCGATCGGGCCGCCAGGGCGCTCGCCCGTCTCGAGGGCCGCAGCGAGCCGGAGGTGATCTCCGCGATCCGCTCGAACCTCTCCAACGCTCGAGTGCTCGCCAGCGGGCAGTACGACGTCCACGTGCCGATCTTCGAGCGGGCGATCGCGGCAATGGCTGGTCGGCCCGACCGACTGATGGCATTCTTGAAGGGATTGCCGGCGTCCGACGACCCGATTCCGGTAATCACGGCGGTGGTCGGGGAGAGCGGTGGCGCGCCAGCGGAGCCCGACGCGTCGGTCCCCGCGGAGCCCCCGGAGGCTCCCTCCCCGCAGTCCTCGAGCTCGCTGGAAGTATCCGAGTCGTGAACCCGATGAGGCCGTTTTACGCCCTGGTGCGCTGCCGCGTCTCCCTGCTGCGGAACGTCATCGTCGACTTTCGACGGGACTCCGTCGCCAAGGTCGCGGTCATCGCCTGCGGTCTCGTCCTGGTCGTGGCCATCGGCTATCTCGTTGCGCTGCACAGCTTCCGGTTCATCGAGGCGATCCCCCCGATCGGCGTGCAGCTCAACTCCCGGCTCCTCGGCCTCCTCTTCCTGGTGCTCTTCACCATGGTCGCGCTCTCCAACGCGATCGTGTCGTACACGTCGCTCTTCATCGCCGGGGAGACACGGTTCTTCTTCGAGAACCCGCTGCCACCGGTGCTGATCTTCGCCACCAAGGTGCTCGAGTCGATCGTCTTCAGCGGCTGGGCGACGCTCGTCCTCTGCTACCCGATCCTGGCGGCGTTCGGGGTGGTGCGGAACGCGCCGGCCAGCTATTACGTCGAGTCGGCCGCCATCCTGCTTCTCTTCATCCTCTTCTGCGGCGTGGCCGGCGCCGGTGTGTCGACGATTCTCCTGAGCCTGGTGCGCCGCTGGACACCGCGAAGGATCACCGTCGTGGCCTCGGGTCTGACGCTGCTCATCGGCTGGGGATTCCTGCGGTCGTTCGACTTCGGCTCGCTCAACGGCGAGGAGAACATCCTCGCCCTGAGCCGCTTCACGATGAGCCTCTCCGCGCTCCAGTCGTCGTTCTTTCCGAGCACCTGGGCGACCTCGGGGATCCTCGCCGCGGTGACCGGCGAGCACCGCGAGGTGCTGTTCAACGCCGGGCTCCTGATCGCCAACACGGCGATCTTCGCGCCGCTGCTCAGCTGGTACGCCGACTCGATCTACAGCCGCCGATGGATGGTCACCTCGGAGGGCGCCGCCGGCACCGGCCGCGCCGACGGCCGGCGCGTCGAGCGACGGGCGAGCTTCGAGGATCCCGACCCGATCGGCTCGCTCGTGCGCAAGGACCTGCTGACCTTCGCGCGGGATCCGGCGCAGCTCAGCCAGTTCGTGCTCTTCCTGCTGCTGACGGTGGTCTACGTGCTCAGCCTGGTGCAGATCCCGAGCACGCTCTTCAGCGCCAAGTGGCGGATCATTCTCTACTTCTCGAACATCGCGGCGATCTCGCTGATCCTCTCGTCGTTCACGTCGAGGTTCCTCTTCCCGCTGATCAGCCTCGAGGGGAAGGCGTTCTGGATCGTCGGCCTGGCGCCGGTGCCACGCGCGCTGCTGGTCGATCAGAAGGTGCGCTTCGGCCGGCTGCTGATCGTCGGGCTCGGCGGCGTCGCCGGTGTCTGCTCGTGTCTGTGTCTCGGCTATCACTTCGAGCAAACGATCTCGGCCGTCTTCACGATCACGCTCGCCGCGTGGATCCTCACGGCGCTCGCGGTCGGCTTCGGGGCGGCCTTCCCCAACATGAACGAGGACAACCCGGCGCGCATCGCCGTCGGCTTCGGCGGCACGCTCAACTTCTTCGCGAGCGCCATCGCGGTGATCATTCTGATCGCCATCCAGACGACGCCGTATTTCGTGTCCGGGATCGACCCATCACCCACGGCGCGCCTCGCCGCCCACGCCGGCGCGCTCGCGTTCGCGGCAGCGGTGTCGGCCACGGCGCTGCGCACCGGCAGGCGATCACTCTCGAGCATGGAGTTCTGACGTGCGAACGCTGCGGATCTCCCTCACCGTCGCCATCGCCGCCTTCTGGCTGGTGATGAACGGCATGCTGCTCCGCCGCGAGATGGAGTACCGCAGTCTGGACCTCTACCGTCAGGGGGTCGTCGACTTCCTCGGCCAGGATCTGCGTCGCGAGCGCTGGCTCGGGATCTATCACGAGCACCGCAAGATCGGCTACACCGGCCTGGTGCTCACCAAGTCGTTCGAGGACGAGGGCATCCTGCACGAGGTCGAGATCGACAGTCTGTTCATGATCGATCTCAGCCAGTTCACAATCGACCTCTTCGGCAAGATTGACCTCTTCGGCACGGGGAAGCGAGTGCGAGTGCGAGCCCGGGGAACGGTCCTCCTCGACCACGCGATGGCGCCGCGCGAGGCCGAGATCGAGCTCACTTTCGACAATTCCTCGATCCGCCTCTCGGGGGAGCACCGCGAGGACGCCTTCGTCGTCGTCTTCAAGACCAACGGCCAGCGACTCCTCGAGCTGCCGCTGCCGATCGAGCAGTTCTGGCCGACCGACGGCTTCTTCCCGACGCTGCCAGTGTCCGGCTACGAGATCGGGCAGTCGTACGAGGTGCCGATGTTCGATCCGATCTCCGGGACGCGCAGCATGGCCCGCGTCGAGGTGATCGAATCCGGCACCAGGATGCTCAACGGCCTCAACGTCGACTGCCTCGTCGTCAAGACGCGGTTCCGCGGCGTCACGTACACGTCGTGGGTGACGCCCGACGGCGAGGTCATTCGCCAGGAGATCCCCGAGCCGTACAACTTCGTGATGAAACGGGAGACGCGCCGCGAGGCGGTGCGGGGCATCCCCGGCGTGCTGATCAATCTGCCGCCCGAGAGGCCGGCAGACGAGGAGAGCGACAGCGACGAGCGGTGAGATCATGGGCCGAATCGAGATCAAGGGACTGACCAAGCGCTACGGGGAGACGCTCGCCCTCGACGACCTGACGCTGACGATCGGCGACGGGGTGTTCTTCACGTTTCTCGGCCCGAACGGCGCCGGGAAGACGACGACGATGAAGCTGATGGCCGGGCTGCTCCACCCGACGGCGGGGAGTGTGGCGATCGACGGACTCGACGTGCGCGAGCACCCGCAAGAGGTCAAGGCGCGCATCGGCTACATCCCCGATCACCCCTACCTCTACGGCAAGCTGACCGGCTGGGAGTTCCTCCGCTTCATCGGCGGGCTCTACAGCCTCTCGGCCGCGGAGATCCGCGAGCGGGGCGATCACCTGATCGACGTCTTCGACCTGCGCTCGCGCAGCGACCGGCTGATCGAGACCTACTCGCACGGCATGCGCCAGCGGCTCGCGTTCGCGGCGTGCTTCCTCCACACGCCGAGCGTGGTGATCATCGACGAGCCGTGGGTCGGTCTCGACCCGCGCAACATCCGCAACACCATCGAGTTCCTGCGCGAGCGGGCGCGCGAGGGGACGACAATCTTCATGTCGACGCACTCGCTCGACATCGCCGAGGAGGTGGCGGAGCGCATCGGCATCCTGCACCACGGGCGGCTGATTTTCGACGGCCAGGTGAGCGAGCTGCAATCCGAGACCTCCCGCGACCTCGAGGACGTCTTCCTCGAGATCACCTCCGAGGAGGCCGAGATGTGAGAGCGAGAAGCCCTCGACGCGTCGTGAGCCCCGTTCCCGTCCCCGGTCCCGGTCCCGTGCCCGTGCCCGAAAGGTGCATTTCACAGCGCGGAGGCGCGGCCCTGACGACGACTCAGTAGGAACGCAGGAAGAAACGGAAGGCAGGAAGGTCCGTTCGACGGCTACAGCGAAGCTCACGAGGCTGAACCCCTTAGCTTTTCCGTTTCCTGCTTTCCTCGGTTTCCTCCTTTTCCTGATAAGTCCGTCTCCTCGGTCCTCCCGCGGCCGGACTGAGTCGAGAGGCTCTGCCTCCCCTTCCCTTTTCCCCGCCCCGCTGATACGATACGCGGTCTTTTGCCGGGGAGCGACACGCGCCGGGCGCGGGGAATCCCGGAGGCGCGCTCACGACAACCCACGACGAACGACCCACGGAGGAGAGCCATGGCACACGAACTGCCCAAGCTGCCCTATCCCTACGACGCCCTCGAGCCCCACATCGATGCGAAGACGATGGAGATCCATCACACCAAGCATCACCAGGCCTACATCAACAAGCTGAACGAGGCGATCGAGGGCCACGCCGACCTGAAGAAGAAGTCGGTCGAGGACCTCGTGTCGGGGATCTCGTCGGTGCCGGAGAAGATCCGCGGCGCCGTCCGCAACCACGGCGGCGGCCACGCCAACCACAGCCTCTTCTGGACGATCATGGGGCCGGGGAAGGGCGGCAAGCCCTCCGGCAAGCTGGCGCAGGCGATCGACGGGGCGTTCGGGAGCTTCGACAAGTTCAAGGAGGCCTTCGCCAACGCCGCCGCCACGAGGTTCGGCTCCGGCTGGGCCTGGCTGGTCAAGAGCGGCAAGAAGCTCGAGGTGATCAGCACCGCGAACCAGGACAGCCCGCTGATGGAGGGGCAGACCCCCATCCTGGGCCTCGACGTCTGGGAGCACGCCTACTACCTGAAGTACCAGAACCGCCGCCCGGACTACATCGCCGCCTTCTGGAACGTCGTCGACTGGGACGCCGTCGCCAAGCGGCTGTAAATCCGGTCACGGTCACGGTCGACGGTCACGGTCACGGTCGACGGTCACGGTCACGGTCGACGGTCACGGTCACCGCCCACGGCCAGCAGTTGCAGACCGTTTCTCTTTTTCCGGGAACTCCCGCCGCACCCTGTCCGTTTCTCTCCAGCGGGTGTCATGCCCGCAGGCGCTGTCCCGCCCGTCGTCGGTGATCGACGACGCGCGGTCCGCCGGCCTCGCGAACTCGGGGGCGCCGAGCGATGCTGAGGAAGCCGACTGCGCAGCTTTTCGAGGGTCTCATTTCTCCTCATCTCGAAGCTGCATACGGATTTGCATTTCAGCTCACACGGAACGAGGCGGACGCGGAGGACCTGCTCCAGGACGCGTGCCAGCAGGCCTTCGCCAAGCTGCACCTCTTCAAGAAGGGAACCAACTTCAAGGCGTGGCTTTTCCGGATCCTGCGCAACCTGCATATCGACCACCTGCGGAGAAAGCGACGGGAGCCGGGGCCGGAGGAGCTCAGCCAGCACTACCCGGTCAAGGTGGACGATGACGCGCTCGAGCGGATTCACGCCGAGGTCCGGCTCCGCGGCAGCAAGGGAGTCCTGGACAACGAGGCCTCGTGCTACGACCTCTTCGGCGACGAGGTCAACCGCTTCCTCTCGGAGCTGCCGGACGAGTTCCGGGTGGCGCTGCTCCTCTGCGACCTGGATGGACTCAGCTATCAGGAGATCAGCGACATCGTCGGCTGCCCGATCGGCACCGTGCGGTCGCGGATCTCGAGGGCACGAAGCTTCCTCAAGGAGAAGCTCTATCAGTACGCGCGGGGGCTCGGATACGTGAAGGAATCGGAGTGATGCGCTGCGAGGACGTACTCGATCTTGTCGACGAACTGGTGGACGCGGAGCTGGATGACGCCCGCCGCGACGCGGTGCGCGCCCATCTCGACGGGTGCGCCGCGTGCGAGGCCGTCTACCGGGAGTCCACGCACTTGAAACGCCTCCTGCAGCGCCGGGCGTTCCGACCGCCGCTGCCGGGCGGTCTCGCCTCGCGCATCCTGGCGCGCGCTCGCCGCGCCGACGAGGAGAGCCTCTCGAGCCGGTTCCGCACGGGTGTGACCGGGCTGGCCGCGGCCGTGCTCGCGTTCATCACCGGCTGGATGTTCCTGTCGCTGCTGAACCCGACGATGCCGTCGCTGGCCCACGCCACCGTCGTCCACGAGGCCGTCAGGCGCTACGAATCGCTCTCGGGCGCCACCAATCCCGTCGTCGACACCGCGGCGGCGCTTCGAGAGATCCGCGAGGCGACCGGCATCCAGCTCGATGCGGTCCCCGAGATCTCCGGCGCGCGACTGGTCGGCTGGAGCCAGGATCGGTTCCTCGACCGCACGTGTGTCTGCCTCGCCTACGAGGACGCGCTGGCGAAGAGCGACGAGCGCGAGCGCCGGCCGGAGATCGTCATCTTCGCGCTGCCGTCGGACGGCTCCGACGTGCCGTCGGACGACCTGCACGCCTGCGTGTCGTGCTTCGAGATCAAGGGCGGCTCGACGGTCTTCTGCTTCCGGCAGCCGAGTCTGTCGCTGAACCTGGTCACCACGATCGATCGCACGGAGATGGCGAAGCGGCTCGAGAGCCTGAAGAGCTATCTGAATGACTTGAAGGAGAGGAGCGCGACCGAGACGGTCCGATAATGGGCATGTGAGAGAGGGGAGGAACGGATTGGAGTTGTGCGCCCCCCTGATCCTGACTCCTCCCCTTTCCTTTTTTTTTCTTTCTACCCGATCCGGCCGGGGAGTGACAGCCCGCCCTTTCCGGGATACGATTCTCGCCACGCCAGTCTCGCCACGCCAGTCTCGCCACGCCAGTCTCGCCGCGCCCGCCTCGCACCGCCGGCCGCCCGGCCAGCCGCCCGTGCCCACGCCGATCAAGTCTGCTCTCGCGCCGGTCGATACCCGATTCGATGGACGGCGACCGTCGCGAGCCCACCACCAAGCCGATTCCGCCCGGCGGACGTCCGCCGCTGCTCGTTCTCGACGTGCCCCCGCCCCCCTTTCCGGAGATCGAGTTCGCCAACCGCGAGTGGTTCGCGAAGAGGATCGACGGGGCGCGCGGCGTGCCGTGGGTGCGCGGTGAGCCGGGAAGCGGGACGAGCACCCTCGTCGCGCGCGAGATCGAGCGGCGGGCGCGCGAGAGCCGCCTGAGCGGAGCGCTCCGCATCGCGTGCTGGCCGGGGCTCCGCATCGAGGAGGCGCTGTCGATCGCCGGCGAATTCCTCAGGCAGCTCGGCGCGCCGGAGCTCGACGAGGTCATGCGCCAGCGCGCGTCGGTCCCGAGCAAGATCCGCGTGCTGATGGAGGTCCTCGGCGCGAACGCGGTGTGGATCTGGCTCGACGACTTCGACGAGCTGCTCGCCGGCGACCCCGGCGAGACCGCCGACGGGGTCAGGCAGTTCG
>JBFFXF010000105.1:0-22479 GCA_041569895.1 Planctomycetota bacterium
CGAGGACGAGGACGAGGACGGGAACGGGCTCGGGAACGGGACCGAGTCCGGAACGCAGCGAAACCCGATTGAATTCCCGCGCATCCCGCTGGTAGGATTGTCCCATCACCACGGTCAATCATTGGGTCTGGAAACTCCGCGCGGGCCCGCTGTCTCGACATCTCGGGCCGCGCGCGTGTGAACGAGGAGGACAGGAGATGCACCCCAGGAACAGGGCGCTCTCGTCGTGCGTTTTCGCGCTCGTGGCCGTCGGCGCGCTGTTGTCGGCGCGCACCGCTCCCGGGCAGGAGCCCAGCTTCGAGCTCGTGTGGGACGCGCCCGGGCGCGTCTCGGGAAGCCCGTCGACGCCCGTGCCGGCCGCGGCCATGGGGCTGCTCGTCATCAACGGGCTCGATGACGTCGAGGATGGCGTGCAGGGCTGGTCGCTCAGCCTCGCGGCCGAGAACGCGGCGATCGTCGATATCACCACCGAAGGCACCGTCGGCGCGGAGGTCGACGCGGATCCCCCGGGCTTGCGAAAGGGCGGTTTCGAGAAGACCGAGCTGACCCTCGGGGAGGGGAACGAAGGGGCCGTGAGCGCCATCGTCCTCGCGTTCACGGAGCCGATCTTCCTGCGGTCCGCGCAGAGCCCGGCTCCGATCGTCAACGTCACCATCGAGGCGTCGACACCGCCCGAGACGGGCGACTGCACGACGGCTCGCGTGGGGTTCGTCGACGGGCGCCGCGGTTCCGGTCAACCCGTGGACAACAAGGTGACCTATCGCGGCCAGACGTACCGTCCGACAAAGGGCGTCGCGACGGTGGACTTCTGCGCCGCGGCGGACTGCTGCTCGGCGCCGCTCAATCTGATCATCCAGGAGGAGAACAGCCTGGAGACGACGGACCTCTTCGCCGGAGACGTTCGTCCGGCGTGCAACGACCACTCGGCGGAGGGTCGCACCATCGAGGTGCCGACGCCGATCGGCGAGACCGGCGAGACGAAGGTCTACGCCGGCATCGTGTCGCAGCTCGACGTCACGCAGTCGGGCGTCCAGGGCTGGTCGCTCGCTGTCGGCATCAGCGGCGACATCGACTTCACCGACGTCACCGTGGCCGGGACCGCCACCGAGCTCCTCTTCGACGGCGGCTTCAACAAGACCGAGCTCGTCGACCCCGAGGTGATCCACCCGGAGACCGGCCAGCCGCAGGGTCGCGGCGCGGTGAGCGCCGTGGTGCTCTCGTTCACGCAGCCCGTGACGCTCGGTCGCGTCGGCACCGCCACGGTGCTGGCGATGGGCGTGACGGCGCTCGAGGAGCAGGACGAGGGAGACATCGTCGGCGAGATCGAGTGGTTCGAGTTCCTGCGCGGATCGGGTCAGCCGGTGCGCGTCGTCGCCACGGTGAGCGGGCAGACGCGCGAGTTCTGCGAGCGCCAGGGCGCGCAGGTCCGCTTCGTCCAGCGGGTCGAGGCGTTCTTCTCGCGGTGCGACCCCAACAACGACGGCAAGTCGGACATCGCCGACCCGATCTGGATCGTCAACGAGCTCTTCCGCGGCGGCCCCGCCGCGGTCTGCCCGAAATCCACCGACTGCAACGACGACGGCCAGGTCGACCTCTCCGACGCGACGTACGGCATCACCTACCAGTTCCTCGGCGGCGAGACGCCCCTCCCACCCTTTCCGAGCTGCGGCGTCGATCCGACGGAGGATTCGTTGCCGTGCGATGGGGATGTGACGGTGTGTCCGTAAACCCCGGTCCCGGGCCCGGGCCCGGACCCGGACCCGAAAGCCGGCGGAGTTCTCGCCGCGATCGTCCGCCGGCCGAGCCTGCAGGGTCCGAGACCGAGATCGGAGACAGGGGCCGAGTCCGATGCCGAGTCCGACCCCGGCGTTGCAAAAACGTACCCGTACCCGTACCCGTTCCCGTGCCCGTGCCCGTTCCCGTCCTCGAGGGCTCTGGTATCGGAGTCCGATGACCGACTCCGACACCGATACCCGATACCGATTCCTACTCCGATCTCCGACTCCGATCTCCGACTCCGATGACCGAGTCCGATGACCGAGTCCGATTCCGATCATCGAATGCGAATCCCTCAATCTGCGTAATCTGCGTACTCTGCGGACCGTTCTCCCCTCCTCGATCTGCGGAATCTGCGTCATCTGCGGAATCTGCGTTATCATCGCCGCGTCAGCCCGCGCCCCCAGAAGCCATGACCGCGCCCGACACCCACCCGAGACACGCCGCGCCGCTGTGGCTGCTCGAGCGCACGCTGGGCACTCCTGCCGAGAATCTCGCTCTCGACGAGGCGCTGCTGCGGGCGTGCGAGGAGGAGGGCGGTCCGGAGACGCTGCGGTTCTGGGAGTCGCCGTCGCGTTTCGTGGCGCTCGGACGGTCGCGGCGTGTGGACGAGGACGTCGATCTCGAGGCGTGTCGCGCGGACGGGGTGCCGGTGCTCCGCCGTGTGAGCGGCGGGGGCACGGTGCTCCAGGGGCCCGGTTGTCTGAGCTACGCGCTCGTTCTCCGTCTGGATCGCGATCGCGAGCTCGCCGACGTCACGCGGACGAATCGGTGGATTCTCGAGCGGCATGCCAGCGCGGTCGGGTCGGTCACCGGGCGCGCCGTTTCGCTCCGCGGCACGAGCGATCTCGCCGTCGGTGATCGCAAGGTCTCCGGCAACGCGCAGCGGCGCACGCGGCGCGCGGTCCTCGTTCACGGCACGTTCCTTCTCGATCTCGACGCCGCGCCGGTGGCGCGGTACTTGCCGACACCCGGCGATCAGCCCGACTACCGCGCCGGTCGCTCGCACGCGGAGTTCCTGACGACGCTCCCGGTGCCGGGAGAGCGGCTGCGCCAGGCGCTCGCTCGCGCGTGGGAGGCCGACCGGACGCTCGAGAGCTGGCCCGCGGCGCGCGTCGAGCGTCTGGTCGCGACTCGCTACTCCCTGGCGAGCTGGAACCTCGACGGCCGCGAGCGTGTGCCGGTGGCCGACGCCGGATACAATCGGCCACGTCGATGACCGAGCAACCGATCTATCTCGATTACCACGCGACGACGCCGTGCGATCCGCGAGTTGTCGAGGCGATGCTGCCCACCTTCACGGGCACGTTCGGCAACGCCGCCAGCCGGCACCACCGCTTCGGATCCGCGGCGCGCGAGCTGGTCGAGCGGGCCCGCGAGCTGGTCGCGGCCCTGATCGGCTGCCGGCCGGCGGAGATCGTCTTCACCTCCGGCGCGACCGAATCGGACAACCTCGCGGTCAAGGGCGCGTCCCTCTCGCCGGTGTCGCGAGGCCGGCACGTCGTCACGAGCGCGATCGAGCACCGCGCCGTGCTCGACCCGTGCGAGCGCCTGGAGCGGTCGGGCTTCGAGATCACCCACGTCCGACCGGGCGCCGACGGCCGCGTGCGACCCGCTGACGTCGAGGCCGCCATCCGCGATGACACCACGCTGGTGTCGATCATGTACGCCAACAACGAGATCGGCACGGTCAATCCGATCGGCGAGATCGGCGCCATCTGCCGCGCGCGCGGCGTCATCTTTCACTGCGACGCGGTGCAGGCGCTGCCCTACTTGCCGTGCGACGTCGACGAGCTCTGCGTCGACCTGCTGTCGATCTCGGCCCACAAGATGTACGGGCCGAAGGGCGCGGGGGCGCTGTTCGTCAGACGCCGCTCCCCCCGCGTGCGCCTCGAGCCGCTGATCGACGGCGGCGGGCACGAGCGTGGCATGCGGTCGGGCACGATCAACGTGTCCGGGATCGTCGGTCTCGGTTGCGCGTGCGATCTGGCGCGCTCGGAGCGCGAGGACGACTCGCGTCGCGTCGGCGCGCTGCGCGACCGATTGCTCGCCATGATCACGGAGGCGGTCCCGGACGCGATGGTCAACGGCTCGCTCGAGCACCGCCTGCCGAACAACATCAACGTCTCCTTTCCGGGCATCGACGCCGCCGACGTCATCGAGCGGCTCGAGACGGTCGCGGTGTCTTCCGGCGCTGCGTGCTCCTCGGCCTCGAGCGACGGCTCCTACGTCATCCGCGCCATCGGTGGCGACGCCGACCGCGCTGGCGGCTCGATCCGGATCAGCCTCGGACGGTTCACCTCGGACGACGAGATCGAGACCGCCGGGCCGCGCATCGTCGACGCCGTGCGGCGGACGAGCCCGAGGCGCTGCCGGCCCTGAGATCGCCCGGGAGCGCCTCCGTCGCGCCGCTCCGGCGCCGTCGAGCTCCGCAACTCCGTCCGCTTGACAGGTTTCCCGCGCCCGCGTAGACTCGGCCCCTCGAGCGCGGGCCTCACGAGTCCGCGCCGCAGACCGCATCGAGCTCGATGCGCGTTCTCGCCGGCGGCGCTCGTGGAGACGTCGGCCCGAAGGGAGCCGAAAGCACCGCCACCAGTCGCGACGAGCGGAGTTTCACGAACGGAGACCCGGGGAGCGGGGACTGCCCGCAGGCAGCTTTCGAGGACTTGATTTGACGGCACGCGAGCTCTCGGGATCTGCGGGCGAGTCGATACACTACAGGCGCAATCGCTTCTCGACGCGCCTTCCCGCCGACCGGCTCTACACCGGCGCCCATTTCTGGCTCCGCGAGGACTCGCCGGGAGTGCTGCGGGTCGGACTGACGAAATTCGCGACGCGTATGCTCGGAGAGATCGTGGAGCTCGACTTCGAGATCGAGATGGACCACGCGGTGCGGCTCGCGGAAGTCGTCGGGTGGATCGAGGGCTTCAAGGCCGTCTCCGACCTCTACTGCGTCGCCGAGGGCCGCTTCCTCGGCCCCAATCAGGCCGCGCTCGAGGACCCGGCGTCGATCAGCTCCCGTCCCTACTCCGACGGCTGGCTCTACGCCGTCGAGGGCCGCCCGGACCCCGCCGCACTCGACGTCGACGGGTACGTGAAACACCTCGATCGCACGATCGACGCCATGCTCGACGAGCCCTGGAAGACACCACGAATCGGCAGCGCGTGATGACAACCGGTATGGACGCGAGGACGACCACGAAGGCGCGATACATCATGATCGGCGGGTTCCTCGGCGCGGGGAAGTCGACCGCGCTGGGGCGTCTGGCGCGACGCCTCACGGATCGCGGCAACCGTGTCGGACTGATCACCAACGACCAGGGGACCGGGCTCGTCGACACGGCCGCTCTCCGTTCGCAGGGCTTCGACGTCGAGGAGATCGCCGGCGGCTGCTTCTGCTGCCGTTTCAACTCGCTGCGCGAGGCGGCGTCGAGGTTGACGGCGGAGAGCCGCCCCGATGTCTTCCTCGCGGAGCCGGTCGGCAGCTGCACGGACCTGGTCGCGACGGTCAGCTATCCGCTGCGGCGGATCTACGGCGACGAGTTCGTCGTGGCGCCGCTCAGCGTGCTCGTCGATCCGGCGCGGGCCGCTCGCGTCCTCGGCATCGAGTCCGGGCGTCGCTTCTCGCCAAAGGTCACCTACGTCTACGAGAAGCAGCTCGAGGAGGCCGACCTGATCGTCATCAACAAGTGCGATCTCCTCGACGACGATCGCCGGCGGACGCTTCGCGACGCGCTCGCGACGCGGTACCCGGCGGCGGAGGTCCTCGAGGTCTCTGCGCGCGCGGGCGCCGGACTCGACGAGTGGTTCGAGCGACTCGCCACCGAGGAGATGGCCGCGGGCCGTCCGCTCGACATCGATTACGACGTCTATGCCGAGGGCGAGGCGCTCCTCGGCTGGCTGAACGGCACGATCGAGCTCGCCAGCGACCGCGACGTCGACGCCGGCCCGCTGCTGGCGGAGTTCGCGGGGGCCATCCAGGGCCGCCTCCAGGAAGCCGATGCCGAGGTCGCGCATCTCAAGATGACGCTCTCTCCGGCCGGCGGCATCAACGAGATCGCCCTCGTCAGCCTGGTGCGCGGCGACTTCGTCCCGGAGCTCGGACAGGAGCTCGATGAACCAGTGCGGCGCGCCCAGATCATCGTCAATCTCCGCGCCGAGGCGGACCCCGACCTCCTCCGCCGCGTCGTCACCGAGGAGGCCGCCCGCTTCGGGGAACGGAAGTCACTTGCATTCGATGTCGACCACGTGGAGAGTTTCAGGCCAGGGAGACCGGTCCCGACGCACCGCATGACCACATGAGCGCATGACGAGCCGATGAGCAGCGCCCGCATCGTTTACTGCAACTGCGCGTACGCCCAGGTCGTCCCGAAGGCCGTCAAGACGGAGGTCCTGCGTGGCCTGGTCGAATCGGGAGTCGATTTCGAGGCGGTGCCCGACCTCTGCGAGATGTCGGCGCGCGGGGATCCGGCGCTGCAGAGGATCGCCGGCGCCGATGGCGGCGTCCGCATCGCGGCGTGCTTCCCCCGGGCCGTGCGCTGGCTCTTCCACGCCGCGCAGGCGCCGCTGCCCGCGGAGCGCGTCGAGATCTTCAACATGCGCACGGACGCCGCGGCCGAGACCATCGAGGGGCTCCTCGACGGCTCGGGCGCGCCCGCCGGCGGGGAGGAGCGATGACCGCCGCTCCGGGCCCTCCGACCCTCCGCGTGGTGATCGACGGCAACGGCTCGATCACGGGTCCCCGTCGCTTCGAGATCGTCGAGGCCTTGCTCCGCGGCGGCCACTGCGTCGCGTGCGGTCCCCGGGAAGCTCCGGCGCCCGCGGACGAGGAGTTTCTGGTGCTCTCCTCGAACGGCGCCGGCGGCGCGCCGGACGCGATCGGCCACGGCCGGGTTCACGTGCGCGACATCGGCGAGCTGGACGTCGAGGCGATCGTCGCGCTGGCCGATGAGATCCGCGAGCAGAAGGGCGCGTACGCCTCGGGCGCGTGGAAGCCCTGGTTCCCCGTCATCGATTACGATCGCTGCACGAACTGCATGCAGTGCCTGAGCTTTTGCCTCTTCGACGTGTACGGCGTCGACGGCGCGCAGCAGATCGAGGTGCGCAACAACGAGAAGTGCAAGACCAACTGCCCGGCGTGCTCGCGCGTGTGCCCCGAGGTCGCCATTCTCTTTCCGAAGTACGGCAGCGGACCGATCAACGGTGACGTGGTCAACGCGGGCGACGTCGAGCGCGAGAAGATGAAGACCGACATCTCGGCGCTCCTCGGCGGCGATATCTACTCGATGCTCCGCGAGCGCCACAAGCGCGCGGAGTCGCGGTTCGCCAAGGAGCGCGACGAGTCGAGGGCGCTCAAGGAACGGATCAAGTGTCTGAAGAAGCTCGGCGAGCAGCTGGACGTTCCGGAGGAGGTCTTGATGGCGCTCCCGTCCCTCGACGAGATCCGGGAGAAGGCGTCGCGAGCTTACGACGAGAGCTCGGGCGAGACGGCCACCAGAGACGGCAGTCCCGAGGAAGGGCGAGTTTGAAATGAGAACGGATGGCGACAGGACGGTCCTCAATATCCTCGGCACCGGACACCACCTTCCCGTCCGCCAGCCGCAGGAGAACATTCCGCCGACGCGCGCGGAGCGCGAGAAGATCCTCGAGGGGCTCCGGGCGCATCTCGAGCGCAACTGCATCGTCCCGCCGTTGCCGATGGACGAGCTGCGCCGCGAGGCCGAGGCGTTTCTCGACGCCAGCGGCGTCGACCGGCGCTTCCTCGACTACACCGCCGTGCTCCTCAGCAACGAGATCTGGCGCGAATCGCTCGCGCCGGTGCCCTTCAACCGCCGGCTCCTCCTGCTGCCGAAGTGCCTCCGCGTCGAGGACCACTGCCCGGCGCCGTTCGACGAGTTCGGGCTGCTCTGCAAGAAGTGCGGCATGTGCTCGATCCAGGATCTCCAGGAGGAGGCCGAGAAGCTCGGCTACGCCGTGCTCGTCGCCGAGGGATCGCCGATCGTCATGGCGATCGTCGAGACCGGCAAGATCGAGGCGATCGTCGGCGTCAGCTGCCTCAACGTCCTCGAGAAGGTCTACCCGTACATGGAGGCCGCCGCCATCCCCGGCGTCGCCATCCCGCTGCTCCAGGATGACTGCCGCGACACCAACGTCGACCTCGAGTGGGTCTGGGATGCGATTCACCTGACGAGCGACGATCGCACGCGGCGGCTCGACCTCGGCTCGCTCCGGGAGGAGGTCGACACGTGGTTCTCCCGAGAGTCGCTCGCCGACATCCTCGGCAAGCCCGCCGGCGAGACCGAGGAGATCGGTCACGACTGGCTCGCGCGCGCGGGGAAGAGGTGGCGGCCGTTCCTGACGGTGGCGATCCACCGGGCGCTCTCGGATGAGCCAGGCGGCGAGATTCCGGCCGATCTCCGCAAGATCGCCGTCGCGGTCGAGTGCTTCCACAAGGCGTCGCTGATCCACGACGACATCGAGGACGCGGACGCGGTGCGCTACGGCGAGGCGACGCTGCACGAGTCTCACGGCGTGCCGGTGGCGCTCAACGTCGGCGATTACCTGATCGGCGAGGGCTACCGGATGATCGCCGAGTGCGACGCGCCGCCGGAGGCGCGCGCCGAGATGCTGCTCGTCGCGTCGCGCGGACACCGCACGCTGTCACTCGGACAGGGCTCGGAGCTCTGCTGGTCGCGGAGCCCGAAACCGCTCAAGCCGCGCGACGTCCTCGACATCTTCCGGCGCAAGACCGCGCCCGCCTTCGAGGTCGCGCTGCAACTCGGTCTGATCCACGCCGGCGGCGACGATGCGCTCGCGGCGGCGATCCGCAAGTACAGCGAGTCGCTCGGCATCGCCTACCAGGTGCGTGACGACCTCGACGACTTCGAGGGCGGATCCGACTCGAACGATGTCCTGGCGCTTCGCCCGACCCTGCCGCTCTCGCTGGCGCACGAGAAGGCCAGCGGTGAGCAGAAGGAGACGCTGCGGCGCGTCTGGTGCCGCGAGGTGGAGGCGAGCGCCGAATCCCTCTACCCGATCCTCGATTCGCTGGGTGTCCTCGAGCGCGTGCGCGAGGTGCTCGAGGCCTGCAAGGAGGAGGCGATCCGCGCGCTCAAGGACGTCGAGAACCCCAACGTCAAGGGCCTCCTGCGCCGCGTCATCGGCAAGATCTTCAACGACCTCGAGATCAAGGGCTGGTGCAATGAGTTCGAGGCTCGAAATGCTCCAGGTGGCGAGGTTGGCGCCCAGGCTGCTGGGTGATTCGAGCGCACTGGTCCGCGACTTCGTCCTCGGCGAGCTCAACGACGACGGCGGGTTCCGCGACCGCGAGGGGAGCTCCGACCTCTACTACACCGTATTCGGCCTCGACGCGCTGCACGCGCTGCAGGTCGAGGTTCCCGTCGAGCGCGTCGCGCCGTTTCTCGACGCCATCACCGCCGCCGCCGTCAGCGATCTCGATCTCGTTCACGTCGCCAGTCTGGCGCGCTGCTGGACCGCGGTCGGCCGGCCCCCACCGGACGACGTCGTCGCCGCGATCCGCGATCGGCTCGACGCGCTCCGATGCGACGACGGCGGCTGGGCGAACGAGCCGGGGAGCGCCTCCGGTACGGTCTACGGCTGCTTCCTCGCGCTCGGAGCGCACCAGGACCTCGGCCGCGATCTCGTCGACGCCGATCGCGCCTGCGCGCTCGTCGAGTCCCTCCGCACGCCCGACGGCGGCTACGCCAACGAGCGCTCGATGCGCTCCGGCGCCACGCCCGCCACCGCGGCGGCGGTGTCGTTCCTGCGCAACACCGGACGGACGCCCGGCGCGGGCGTCGCCGAGTGGCTGATCGGCCGCCTTCACGAGCAGGGCGGCTTCGTCGCGACGCCCGCCACCCGCGTGCCGGACCTGCTCTCGACGGCGGTCGCGCTGCACGCGCTCGACGGGCTCGAGTTTCCGATCGCGACCATCGGCGAGCGCTGTCTCGATTTCCTCGACACGCTCTGGACGAACCGCGGGTCGTTCTACGGGCACTGGGGCGAGCAGACGCTCGACTGCGAGTACACCTTCTACGGCCTGCTGGCGATCGGCCACCTCAGCCTGTGACACCGCAAGCGCGAGAAGCCGGGGCGCGACGCCGGAGCGTGTCCGCGGAGGAGATCGCGCGGGCGTGCCGTGACGTGGCGAATTGCCTCGTCGACGAGCGCGACGCGCGCGGCCACTGGCGAGGCGAGCTCTCCTCGAGCGCGCTGTCGACGGCGACGGCGACGTTCGCGCTGCACGTCGCGTCACGGGCGCGGTCCGACGGCGCCGGAGCAGCGAACGACGATGGCGGCGCGCGCCGACTGGTCGCCGGCGGCGTGGCCTGGCTCTGCAAGCACGCAAACGACGACGGCGGCTGGGGCGACACCGTTCGCAGCGCCAGCAACCTGAGCACGACGTGCCTCGCGTGGGCCACGCTGCGGAGCTGCGGCGAGAACGATGCGGCGCGAAAGGCGATCGAGCGCGCGGAGGCGTGGATCGCCCGGCGCGCCGGCTCGCTCGAGCCCGGCGCGCTCGCGGACGCGATACGCGACGTCTACGGGGCCGACCGGACCTTCTCCGCGCCGATCCTGACGATGTGCGCGCTCGCCGGCTGTCTCGGCGAGGAGCCCGCGGCGTGGCGCGCCGTGCCCCAGCTACCATTCGAGCTCGCCGCGCTGCCGCGGGGCCTCTTCGGGCGGCTCGGCCTCCAGGTGGTGAGCTACGCGCTTCCCGCCCTCATCGCCATCGGTCTGGTCCGTCACCGTCGAGCGCCGGGCGCGAACGCCGTCGCGCAAACCGCCCGTCGCATCACGACCGGGCGCGTGCTGCGTCTCCTCGAGGAGATCCACCCGTCGAGCGGCGGCTTCCTGGAGGCAACGCCGCTGACGTCGTTCGTGACCATGAGCCTCTGCGGCGCGGGACGCGCCCGCCACCCCGTCGTCGACCGCTCGCTGGAGTTCCTCATCAGGTCAGCGCGCGCCGACGGAAGCTGGCCGATCGACACCGACCTGGCGACCTGGGTGACGACACTGTCGGTCAACGCCCTCGCCGCGGCAGACGGTCTCGACCTGCTGGGTGACGACGGTCGCGCCGCCATCCGCGACTGGATCATCGAGCAGCAGTACCGCGTGCGCCACCCGTACACCGGCTCCGCGCCGGGCGGCTGGGCGTGGACCGACCTGCCCGGCGGCGTGCCCGACGCCGACGACACCTCGGGCGCGCTGCTCGCGCTCGGCCACCTCGACAGGGGCGATCGTCCCGACGCCCGTGTCCCGGTGGCCGTGTGCGCCGGTCTGAAGTGGCTGCTCGACATCCAGAATCGCGACGGTGGCATCCCCACCTTCTGCCGCGGCTGGCAGCGGCTTCCCTTCGATCGCAGCAGTCCCGACCTGACGGCGCACGCGCTGCGGGCGTTCCTGCGCTGGCGTGGCCGGGCGCCGGCCGCGCTCGCCCGACGCATCCGCCGCGCCGTGGCCCACGCTGTCAAGTACCTCGCCGGCGCCCAGCGAGGGGATGGCAGCTGGGTGCCGCTCTGGTTCGGCAACCAGCACCACGACGAGCACGAGAACCCCACCTACGGCACGGCGCGCGTGCTCTCGGCCCTGCGCCTCCTCGCGCCAGGCGACTCGCCCCGCGTCGACGTCCGCGCCCTCGAGCGCCGCGGCGTCGCCTGGCTCGTCCAGGCCCGGGACGCCGGGGGCGGCTGGAGCGGCTCGCCCGGCGGCCCCGCGAGCGTCGAGGAGACCGCCCTGGCCGTCGACACGCTCGCGCACCGTCCGCTCCTCGAACGGGAGCCCGCCGCGCGCCCCGCGGTCGACGCCGGCGTCGCCTGGCTGATCGAGAAGCTCGACACCGGCGCGCTCGACCAGCCCTCACCGATCGGCTTCTACTTCGCGAAGCTCTGGTACTTCGAGCGCCTCTACCCGACCATCTTCACGGCATCCGCGCTCGGCCGCGCGCTGACGATCGTGCGGTGACCGCAGATCGACACCAGCCGAAACCAGAATCGAAGGGGCGGGTGACGGTCGACGAGGACGGGAACGCAGATTTCCGCAGATGACGCAGATTACGCAGATTGAGGGCTCGGGTTCGATGGTCGGAAGCGGACTCGGTCGTCGGAATCGGTATCGGTCATCGGAATCGGAGTCGGAAGTCGGAAGTCGGAGTCGGAAGTCGGAATCGGTATCGGACCTCTGGTCTCGGTCTCGGCCGCTGCTACGTGCCCGGAAGCTCGAGGACGAGGACGAAAGGCGGCAACCGTGGATTCTCGCAGCGATCTCCCGCGGTCCCGCGGGGTCACGGACAGTTACTCGTCTCCTCGCACGGCAGGTCGCTGCTGTCCGGGTCGAGTCCGCAGTCGGGGTAGGGCGGGCCGATCGCCGGGCCGCCGAGGAAGAGCCAGTTGAGCATCCAGACCGAGTCGCTGATGTCGTTGCGGTTGTCGTCGTTGATGTCCGCCGCCTGGCGGCACACCGGCGGACGCTCGCCCCGGAACAGCCAGTTGTGGATGCTGAAGGGGTCGGAGAGGTCGACGCGGCCGTCGATGTTCGCGTTGCCCCGCACGAAGGTGATGCCGCCGCCGGGCGGCGCGCCGCTCGGAATGCGGTAGACCACCAGATCGCCGGCGTCGCTCGTCTCGCCCCGTCCGGCGACCTCGAGGCCCTCGTGACGCGCGGCGTAGTGCTCCGTGCCCGCGATGGTCACGGCGTACGCTCCCGGGATGACGTCCTCGATGCGGAAGCGCCCATCGGCGCCGGTCCTCGCCTGGGAGCCGTCCGGATCGGTGACCACGAGGGCTCCGCGCACGGGATCGCCGCTCAGGGCCTCGACGACACGCCCCTCGAGGTTCCCCAGCGAGAAGAAGATCTTGCCGTGAATCAGCCGCGGCGTCAGCGATGCGGAGTTGATCAGAAACGTGTTGGTGATCGCTCCGGGGAGGTCGAGCTCCTCGAGGATGAGGTCCTGGAACTCGCGCTCCGCGGAGGCGCGCGGGCTGACGCGGAACGTGTACCGCATCAAGCTCTGCGGCCGATCGCCAGAGGCCGGCAGCGACTGCCCCTCGAACGGCTCGAAGAAGTCGAAGACGGCGGCGGTCCGGGACCGGCACTTGGGACGGAAGGAGTCGTCGATATCGCTCTCGAAGACCTCGATGCCGCCGCGCAGGAAGAACTCGAGGTCCGTACCGGTCCGCTCGGCTCGCTCGAGTGAGACGATGGGCGACGCCGGATCATCGCCGCAGTCGAACGCCAGCGCGATCGAGAAGCCCTCGAGCGGCTCCGGGTGGCTCGCCAACGCCGTCACCGAGAGGAACGACGTCGAGCCGGGAATCGCCCGTGTCTTCTCGACCTCGAGCACGTTGCCGCCGAGAACGCGGAACGTGCCGCTGGTGAGCGACGGCCGGATGCTCGTGCCGCTGTCGGTGAAGCGGTTGAACGCCGCCGGCGTGCCGACGCCGTCGACGAGGCGCAGGGGATACTCTCCCCCGGGCGCGTCGAGCCGGACGTCGAAGACCAGACGCGCGATGATGATCGGCGCCGGCTGGTCGACGGACGGGGGCAGCGCGACGCCGGTGAGCTCGTCGAGCTCGAGGATGACGCCGAGCGACGCCACGCCGAGCTCGTTGTCGATCCTCGGTCCCACGAACGCGGGCTCGAGCGCGTGGACGTGCGTGCCATCGACGCCGAGCTCGGTCATGCGGAGCGCCTCCGGCGGGAAGCTCAGCGCGATGCTGTAGCCGTGGACGGCGACGTCGTTGACCGCCGTGACGATGACCGGGACGGTGCGCGCCCCGGGCTCCGCCTCCGCCGAGCCGATGGCGATGCGGTTCTCCGCCCGGGCACCCGCCATGCACAGCAGGACGGCGACGGCGAGCGGTGCGATTCTGACCTTTCTCATTCCTTTCCTCGAAGCAGGTCTCTCATCACAGTGATCTCGTTTCGACCGACCTCAGCCGCCGCACCCGATCGAGTCCCGGAAGGTGAGGTCGAGCCCGGGCTCGGGATACGGCGCCGGAGGCGGCGGGCTCGCCGGCATGAAGAGCCAGAACAGCAGGTAGACCGGATCCGCCACGTCGAGCGAGCCGTCGTCGTTGGCGTCGATCGCGTCGAGACAGCGCGGCGGCTCCGCCTCCTCCAGGAAGAGATACCCCGCCGCGAGTACCGCGTCCGTGACGTTGACGACGCCCGACGCGTCGAAATCGCCGCGCACGAACTCGGGGCTGAACGGGAAGACGAGCACTCGGTAGAGCGCCGCCGTCCGCGTCCCGCTGACCACCAGGGTGTTGCCGTCGATCTCGTACCCGCCGATGAAGCCCGGCTGGTTCCAGCCGTCGCCGAGGCTGCGCAGGTCGAACTGGAAGCCGCTCAGCGGGCAGCCGCCGCCGAGGAAGAGCTCCCTCGCGAATCCGTCCTTGAAGCCGGTCAGGAAGGTCTGCTGAATGGGGTCGAAGCACACTGCGTGGTCGAGGGGCACGTCGAGAAAGAGCTCGGGCGGACGGCAGTCGCTGATGAGGGAACCGGTCGGCGTGAACGCGAAGAGGCGATCCGAGACCGCCTCGACGGCGACCAGCCGCTGGCTCTCCGGCACGTACGTCAGGGCCGCGATCCGCGTCTGCTCCGCTCCGGCGGGCACGGCGAGGCTGATCGACGTCTTGACGTTGCCCTCGAGGTCGACGAATCGCGCCTGGTTGCCGCGTTCCCTCGCCACCACGAGAAGGTCATTGAGCTCCTGCGGCGGGAAGCCGAGCGTCACCGACGGTATGAACGCGATGCCCAGCGGGTCCGACCAGGGGCTGGCGATCTCGCCGACGAAATGCAGATCGCCGTCGAACACGAAGATCGAGCCACCGGCAGGATCGGTGGCGTAGAAGAGCCCCGACCCCGGGTCCCGGGTGACGTCGCCGAGGGAGCGAGCCGGGGATTGCGCCCAGTGGACGAGACCGCCCGTGCCGACGACGATGCGGCAGGGGGAGCTCCGGAGACCGAGCACGCCGCCCGGCGCCGACGCCCGCAGCGAGTAGGTGGACTCGCCGTCGATCGGCGTCTCGTCGAGGAAGTACGTCGTGTCGCCGGCGACCGAGGCGAACGGCACGCCGTTGCGGAGCACCTGGATCTCCCCGGAGTATGTCCGGTTCTCTCCCGTGCCGTTGTTCGCCCACGTCAGGCGCACCTGATTGTCGACGGTCAGCGAGCACGCGAGCACGCTCGGCGGCAACGGATCGGAAACGACGTGGTCGAGGGTGAAGATCGATCCGGAGCCGCTGACGATGATCACCCGCCGCCCGGTCGAGACGCGAAACACCTCGACGCCACGGAGCTCGGAGCCGCCGACGGCTTCCAGCGGCAACTCGACGCCCGTGCGCTCTCCGATGTCGCCCGCGGGCGGCTGCCCGATCTGCACGACGAGCGCCGGCTCGCGACGGAAGATGTCGCCGTACGGGACGTAGAACCGGCCGATCGCGACCTGGTCGATCACCTCCACCATGTGGGCGATGCCGTGGCCGCGGATGACGGTCTCCGGTCGGGTCTTGCCGGGAAGAGTGATCGACGCCGTCGCCGCGCCCGACGTCCCGAGTCGCAGGGCGCGGTCGGCGGCGACGTCGAGCGTCCAGAACTCCCGGGTCAGCGGGTCGAAGCAGAGGCCGAAGAGATCGGCCGCGGCATCCACGCCGGTGATGGCCACCGTCGCGGCGGGGTTCTCGACGCCGTCCCGCGCCACCTCCCGGAGGACGTACTGCCTCGCTGCCGGCGCGCCGACGCGCGAGAGCACGAAGAGCGTCCTCGACAGAGGGCGGTACGCGATGCCGCGATTCGAGGTCAGGTCGCCTGTCGCCAGGCTGCCGGGCGGGTGCGGGTTGTCGAACTCGCCGAGACGCGCGTTCAGGTCGGGAGCGAGGTGATAGATCCGGTGCGCGTCGGCCGAGCCCGCATCGGCGCCGAGGACCCAGAAGGTGCCGTCCGACGTGTCCCGCGTGATGTCGACGATCCTCGTCCCGTCGAGCGCGGTCGAGACGCGCAGCAGATCGCCGTTGGCGCCGGAGATCGGCGAGGGCGCGAGCAGACACACGATCAGGAGGAAAATCGGGGACAGGGCGAGCCGGTGTGGGGAACCGACCTTGGCCATTCGCTTTCTCCTCGTCGTTCGAGCTGCACCGGTTCCGGAGCGCCCGCCGGGGGCACGCCGGTCCCACGCGGACCCGCACCGGATCCGCTCGACACCACCCCGGCGCCAGCCCACGTTGCGTCCAGGACGCCACGGAATCCCAACCCGACGATGCACCCCGGGGAGCCCGGGGGGCGAGAAGAACGCGAGGCCGCGTTTTTCTCTCTCTCGAGTGTAGTCCAAACAGGCCCCGAACCTCAAGGGGGTAGTCGATACAAGGCCGGCACCCTCGCCGGGGCCGTTGAGAGTTCCGTTCGCGCGGGGATTGCCCTACCATGTGCCCACCCGGGGGCCGTCCCGCTCGCGGACGGACGACCCGGAGGGCGGCCCGGATCGGCCCGTGCGAGGGCTCCACCGGCCGTGGACGAGGACGACTTCAGAAACCGGAGAGACCACATGCGGCATGGATCCTTGCGCTGGTTCTTCGTCTGTCTCGGCGTCGGGCTGACGGCGCTGTCGTCCAGTGCGGGCCGGCTCGCGGGTCAGGAGGTGCTGTTCGATTTCGGGGCCGAGTGGCGGCTCTTCAAGGGCACCGTCGAGCCAGCCGAGCTGAATCCACCGTCATGGCGGACGGCGGCGTTCGACGACAGCACGTGGACGCCGGCCGTCACCGGGATCGGGTACGGCGATGGCGACGATGTCACCGTGCTCGACGACATGGAGGACGGCTACACCACCATCTACCTGCGGCGTCGCTTCACGCTCGCCGACGTCGGGGCGGTGGAGAGCCTGGTGCTCGCCGTCGACTACGACGACGGCTTCGTCTGCTACGTCAACGGCACCGAGGCAGCGCGAGCGAATGCCGGGAGCCCCGGGGTCGACCTGGCGTTCGACGCCACGGCGGAGGTCAACCACGAGGCCGGTGTGCCCGAGCTCTTCGAGCTGCCGCTCGACGTTCTGGATCTCGTCGCCGGCGAGAACCTCATCGCGATTCAGGGACTGAACACGGCAATCGGCAGCTCCGACTTCTCGTTCAACGCGCGGCTGACTCTGAACGACCCGACGCCGACCTGTCCGATCGACCTCGGGTGCGAGACGTTGCCCGCTTCGATTCTCCTGACGTGGACCGCGCCGCCGGGAGCGAGCTACGACTCGGTCACGGTGACCCGCGACGGCCAGCCGCTGCCGGGCTCGCCGTTCCCGGGAACGACAGCGAGCGTCGAGGACACAAATCCCGGCGACTTCATTCATGACTACGAGGTGGTCGCGTCGGTCGGCGCCTTCGACTGCCCGGTGCTGACTTGCAGCTCGACGCCGACGGTCGTCCTGCTCGACGCCGGCGAGGAGTGGCGATTCCTGCGCGGGATCGCCGCGCCATCCGAGCCGCCGACGGCCTGGCGCGAGACCGGTTTCGACGACTCGCTCTGGCCGGCCGGACCGACCGGTATCGGGTACGGCGACGGGGACGACGCGACCGTCCTCGACGACATGGAGGGCAACTACCTCACCGTCTACGCGCGCAGGCTGGTCGAGATCACGGATCCCGGCTCGATCCAGACGCTGGTGCTCGAGGTCGACTACGACGACGGGTTTGTCGCGTACGTCAACGGAACCGAGGTGGCGCGCTCGACCAACATGGGCGCCCCGGGCACAGAGCTCGCGTTCGACGATCCCGCCGGCGGTGGACACGAGGCGGGCACGCCCGAGCAGTTCTCGATACCGCTCGAGACGATCGTCGAGGGACCGAACCTCCTCGCGGTCGAGATCCACAACGTCGATATCGACAGCTCGGACCTGTCGTTCATACCCCGGCTGCTGAAGAACGCCTGCCCGACCATCGACGGTGTGGCGTGCGCGTTCGACGAGACCACGGGCGAGGTCGTCCTCTCCTGGCTCCGGACCGCCGACTTCGAGTCGATCGCCGTGACGCGAAACGGCGAGCCGCTTCCCGGCTCGCCCTTCCCCGGCGACACCACCACCGTGACCGACGCCGCACCCGGTGAGCGAGACGTGGTGTACGAGATCCTGCCGGCGCTCGGCGCGCTGGCGTGCTTCGCGACCACCTGCACCTCGCCCTGTCAGGACCGCGACCCGGACCTGCTGGCGTGCACGCTCGCGCTGGTCGACGGAGCGACGCGAGGAGAGCTCTCCTGGACCACTCCTCCGGGCGTGACGAGCATCGACATCGAGCGCGAGGGCGCGCTGCTCACCACGCTCGCGCCCGACGCGTCGACGTTTATCGACCCCGACGTCGAATCGGACATGCCCGAGGACGACACCGACTTCACCGTGGTGTTCAACTTCGACGACGGGTCGACGTGCACGCTGAGCTGCGGCCCGCTCTCGCTCTGCGTCGAGAACCTCGCGTGCAGTCTGGTCGGCGAGGGCGTGGACACCGAGGCCGAGCTCACCTGGGAGAACGTCGTCAAGGAGTGGGAGACGATCGACGTCTCGCGCGACACCGGTTTCGGAGCCGAGCTGCTCGCGAGCCTTCCGGGCGATGCCACCAGCTTCACCGACACCACGATCGGCGACCTGCCTCCCTTCACCGCCGTGACCTACACCCTGACGCCGATCGCGCCGCCCGGCGAGGACGTCGCCGGCTGCGGCCCGCTCGACTGCTCCGTGACCATCCCGCTTCCCGAAATCGGGCGCTACCTGCCGCCGGAGGACGGCTGGAACGGGTCGCTGGACGTCGAGGAGCTGGCGGCGCTCGAGCACAACCCGACCGCCGGCGAGCCCGGGAACCTCGACGGCGACTGGATCCGCGCCATCGGCGTCGACTCGTGGGACGGATCGGCGCCCCTCGAGACGGGCGAGGCGCCCGACGGGGCGGCGCCCGGGGGCATCGGCATCGAGACCATCGAGGACGGCGGTCCGTGCGGCGAGCCGATCCGCGTGCTGCGAGTGCTCGATCCGGGCGATCCGACCACTCCCGGCGCCAGCCTGTCGACCGAGTTCCCGGACCCCTACACGGAACCGAACAACCGGCGGATCCTGCTCGGGCTCGATACGGGAGTCGCCGGCGCCAACATGCTGCGCGATGGCGTCACCATCGCCGCGCGCTGGCGTCTGGGACGGCAGCCGCCCGCCTTTCTGGCCGCCAGCGCGGCAGGCGACGGGGCGCCGCTTCTCGGCGGCCTCGGCCAGATCGGCTTCCATTTCGTCGACGACGGCTCGCTCGGGACGGCGGGCGCGCCGGCGGGGTTCGCGCTCGCCCTGAACTCGGGCGACGCGCTGCAGCTGAGCACCGCGCCGGTGACGCAGGTCGACGTCGACGCCGACCGATTCGTCAGCATCTGGGCGACGGTCGAGGACTCCGACGGCGACGAGTCGTACGCCGTGACCGTCTGGGTCAACGGCCAGAGCCTTCCCCTGATCGAGCTCGTCAGCCCGCTGCAGGGCGGCGGGGCCGACCTCGGCGCGCCGGTCGGGAACTACCTGATGATCGGCGTGCCCCACCCGGCCAACGACGCCGACGTCGAGATCGATTTCGTCGCGTACAGGTCCGGGGTCCATCTGCCGCGGCTCGACCCGTGCGAGCCCTCGGCGAACAATCCGCCGACGGCTCGGATCGCCGTGTCACCCGGCCAGACCGTGACGCTCGCGGGCGGCACGGCCTCGGTGACGCTCGACGGCTCCGCGTCCGACGACGGTGACGGCGGCGCGCAGGGACTCGCGTTCCGCTGGCGAAAGGTCTCGGGCCCCGCCGGAGACTCGATCGAGAGCCCCGGCCAGCCCTCGACGCGCGTCACCTTCACCCAGGCCGGCGCGTACGCCTACGAGTTGCGCGTCGACGACCGGCAACCGGTGAACAACGCCGCCACCACCCGCGTCGACATCACCGTCCAGCCCGAGGGCATCGCCGAGCTCTTCCTCCGCGGCGACGTCGACGGCGGCGGCGGCCTCGCGATCAACGACGCCATCATCATCTTCAACTTCCTGTTCACCGGCATCGGCCTGCAGCCGACCTGCGACGACGCCGCGGACGCGACCGACGACGGCGCCATCAACCTCACCGACGGCATCCGCATCCTGAACGTCCTCTTCCAGGGCATCGGCGCCATCCCCGCCCCGAGCGACGCGTGCGGCGAGGACCCGACCCCGGACGAGCTCGACTGTGGGGTGCACAGGAGTTGTGCGGGGTGAACCGTTCGGACTGCGTCCCTTCGTTCTCGTCCTCGTCCTCGTCCTCGAGCGCTGGTGCACGGGGGGGAGACCGAGGCAGAGATCGGAGACCGAGACAGAGATCAGAGACAGAGGACAGAGAACAGAGAACAGAGAACAGAGACCGAGTCGGAATCGGTAACGGTACTCGGTCATCGGAATCGGAATCGGAATCGGAGTCGGCCATCGGTATCGGAGTCGGTCACCGAACTCCCCAACCGGAGCCTTCGACGACGAAGACGACGAGGACGAGGACGAGGACGGGCACGGGAACGGGAACGGGTACGGGTACGAGGACGACGACGTACAAGGGCCGACGGTGCCGATGTGGCGTCCCCGCCCATCATCTGGTCAAATCGCTCTCGGGGGAATGCCGTGCCCTTTCGATCGGCCTGCCGACAGGAAGCGTTTCAATGACCGGGACCCGCGCCGCGCTCGTCGCGTGCCTTCTGCTCGCCGTGCCGTCCGTTCGCGGCCAGGAGACCTGCGGGCCGGCGGTCGAGCCGCTGCGTGCGGCGATCGTGCTCGATTTCGACGCGCCGCAGGGGGTCGCCGTCGATGCGGATGGGCACTTCTGGATCAGCTCGGCGCTGTCGCATGACATCCTCCATCTCGACGCCGGGCTCGAGCCGGTCGAGATCGTCACCGGGCAGGTCCCGAGGGTCGACAACCCGTTCGGCAACCACTTCACGGGCATCGCGTACAACCCCGACGCGGACACGCTGTTCGTGTGCCGGGCGTTCACCAAGGAGATCTGGGAGATCGAGAAGGACGGCAGCCTCACCGGCTTCGTCCTGACGCTCAACCTGCCGCCGCCGCCGAACCTCGTGCCGGAGCCCTTCCCGAAGGGCATCGCCTTCGACGTCGAGGGGGATGGCGGGAACGGCTCGATCTGGGTCGTCGAATCGGTGATGTCGGCGGTCTACGAGGTGTCGCTCGCCGGCGACGTGCTGCGGTCGCTCTGTCATCCCGACGACCCGGACGGCTGTCCCGGCGGGGGGTCGGCCGCGACCGGCAACGACGTCGGGCTGTTCCTGGACGGCGAGGAGCCGGTGCTCGAGCTCACCGGCGGCGCCGGCGGCGTTCGCGACTCGATCGTGCGCGTCGACCTCGACGGCGTGCCGTCCGGCGTGCGGTACGAGATCGGCATCGTGGGCGGCAACCCTGGCGGGTTCCTGCGGCACCGATTTCGTCCGGCGGGCGCCGCCGAGCCGGTCGAGGCGTTCTTCGTCACCGTCGAGTCGAGCTCCGAGTTCCACGTGCTCGGCATCGCGGACCCGGATCTGCGTCCCCCGCTCGACCTCGTCTGCTCGGGGTCCGCGGAGAAGGTCGCGCTCGAGTGGCGCAACACCGATGCGTACGACGACATCGAGATCCACAGGGAGGGCCGGCGGATCGCGACGCTCGCGGGCGCCGCGACGTCGTTCGACGATACAGCGCCGCCGCACGGCACGCTGGAGTACGAGCTGGTCGCGCGGCGAGGCGATTGTCGGGCGACGGTGTCGTGCTCCGTCGTCTTCGGCCCGGGACGGGTGATCGCGTCGCTCTTCGTCGACGGGCTGCAGCTCGTCGACCTGGCGGAGGACTCGGAGGGCTTTCTCTGGGTGACCCACGCGACCAACGAGATCGGCGTCTACACCAAGGACCTCGAGCTGCTCTTCTTCTTCCCGGGACCGTTCCTGGACGAGGGCGACGTCACCAGCGGCATCGCGTTCAATCCACGATCGTCTCCGGACAACCCGACGTTCTTCGTCTACAACGCCGCGCGCGATGTCGTCGTCGAAATGGACGGCGGCGGCCAGCAGGTCGGCGTGCCGTTCCCGAGCGGAGTGCCGGGTGATGCGGTGGACTCGGCGCTGGTGCCGACGATGCTCCACGATCCGGCTGGCGACCGGGGCGCCGGGTCGTTCTGGTACGTCGACTACACGTCGGGAACGCTCCAGGAGCGCGCTCGGGATGGCGGGCTGCTGCATTCCTGCGTGCATCCGGACCACGCCGCCGAGCCGCCCCCGGCCGGCTCGCGGCTGAAGGCGCTCGTCTGGGGGGTGTCGGCGTTTCCCGGCGCCGGTTTCGATCGCCTCGAGCTCACGGGCGGTCGCGTCCGCGACGGCGTCACCAGGCGGTTCCTCGAGGTCGACGTCGCCTCGTGCGCTCCGACCGGACGCGAGATCTCCACCGATGGCGTCGCCGAGATCTCGTTTCCCGCGGTGCTCAGCTTCCTCCGCACACGGCACCGCAATCGCGATGTCTATTTCGTCATCAACTCGAACTCGCGAAGGTCGTGGTTCCTGGAGGTCGATGCGACGCCGCCGGATCCGCCCGTGGTCAGCGATCTGCGCTGCTCTCAGCCCGGGCCGCCGCGAGACGTCGAGATCCGCTTCCGCCTCGCGGACCCCGCCGACGGCGTGCAGATCACCCGCGACGGCGAG
>JBFFXF010000106.1:0-22087 GCA_041569895.1 Planctomycetota bacterium
GCCCCCACCGCCAGGCTCCAGGAGAGCCAGCAGGTAGCGGGGCCGGTGCTCTTCTAATGTTCCACGTGGAACATCGCCGCCCGATCGAAATGTTCCACGCGGAACATCGGCAGGGTGCGGAGGGCCGGAATGTTCCACGTGGAACATCGCGGCAATGTCCCCCAAAACGAGATGTTCCACGTGGAACATCGTGGTCTCGCCTGCGCCGGGAATGTTCCACGTGGAACATCGATACCACAAGCATTTGTTTTCGAGTAGCTTATGCAATCCACCCTGTCAGAATGTTCCACGTGGAACATCGACACACGGCTTCCGAAGAGCGGCAATGTTCCACGTGGAACATCGAACACCTCGAGATGTTCTACGTGGAACGTCGGCTCGGCTTAGAAAATGTTCCACGTGGAACATCCGATTTTTGCTTGTAAACGGGCCCCCCTTCGGCGATATCACAGGTCCAGGTCAGGTGAAGAGAAACTCCCTCCCGGAGGAGCCGGGTGGCCGATCGAAACTGGCATCCGATCTTCGACAGCGATCCCCCGCGGCGGCGCTTCGCGCTCGACAGCGCGGCGACGGTCGAGCGCGGCACGTGCGTCACGGTGGCGAGCCAGAAGGGCGGCGTCGGCAAGACGACCACGGTGGTGAACCTGGGCGCCGGTGCGGGGCTCGCCGGCTGCAAGGTGCTCGTCATCGACTTCGATCCCCAGGCGAACGCGACCAGCGGAGTGGGCGAGGAGAAGGTGACCCTGGGTCGCGGCCGGCGGGGTGGGGGCGGGATCCTCGACCTGGTCGAGGACGTCGAGCGCTTCTCGGGCGCCGTTCGCGAGACCGTCTTCGAGAACCTCTGGCTCTTTCCGTCCTTCCGCGAACTCTCCGACCTGGAGACGATCCACAGGCTCAATAGTACACAATTTGACTATTGGAAATCCACGCTCCACGAGCTCAAGCGCCGCTTCGACCTGATCCTCATCGACTGCCCGCCGTCGCTCGGCGGCATCCCGAACCTCGCGCTGTCGGTGAGCGAGGTGGTGATCATTCCGGTGCAGTGCGAGTTCTACGCCATGGAGGGTCTGAGCCAGATCCTGCCGGTCGTCGACGAGCTGCGGGCGTCGCGGAACGAGGCGCTGCGGGTGGGTGGGCTGTTGCTGACGATGTTCGACCACGAGGTCGATCTCTCGCGGGAGGTGCTCGGGGAGATCCACGCGTACTTCCCGGATCTGGTGTTCGATTCGGTGATCCCGCGTGACGTGACGCTCGCCGAGGCGGCGAGCCACGGGCTGCCGGTTCTCTACTACGACTTCAGGTCGCGCGGCTCGTGGAGCTACCTGGAGCTGGTTCGAGAGGTATTCGGAGATGAAACCGCGAAAACTCGGTAGGGGACTCGACGTCCTGCTCGAGAAGGCCCGCAACGTCAAAGGGGCGCCGGAGAAGGGCGAGGCGGAGGCGACTGCGGAGCCGGATCCCGACGCGGGGACCGATAACGGCGAGGCGCCGTCGCCGGCGACTCCGGGGGAGCCGACCGCGGGAGAGAGTCTCGAACTTCCGGTCGTGGCCATCGATCCGAACCCCGAGCAGCCGCGGAAGAGCTTCGATCGCAAGGAGCTCGAGTCGCTGATGGCGTCGATCTCGCGGGAGGGCGTCCTGCAGCCGGTCCTCGTCCGCAGGCGGGGCGACGGCTACCAGCTGGTCGCCGGAGAGCGGCGGCACCGCGCCGCGCAGGAGCTCGGCCTCGAGACCATCCCCGCCGTGCTGATCGACGTCGAGGACGAGCGCATGCTCGAGCTCGCGCTGATCGAGAACATCCAGCGCGAGGACCTCAACCCGATCGAGACCGCGCGCGCGTTCGAGGCGCTGCTGTCGCTCAAGGGATGGACGCAGGAGGAACTGGCGCGCAACCTCGGCGTCAGCCGGCCGCTGGTCTCGAACACACTGCGGCTGCTCGAGCTCCCGGAGAACATGCGCCGAGCGCTGGCGCGCGGCCAGATCCAGATGGGGCACGCCAAGGTGCTGCTGTCGGTGTCGTCGGCGAAGGAGCGGCAGCAGCTCTTCGAGAAGATCGCCGAGGACCGACTCTCGGTGCGGGACCTCGAGATCGCGCGCGAGGCCGTCGAGTCGCCGCCCGGGCGGGGGAGTGGCAAGGGCGGAACGCGCCGCCGCCGGCGAGCATCGAAATCGTCGAAGTCGCCGGAAGTCGTCCGCCTCGAGGAGGAGCTGACGCAGGTCCTCGGCACCAAGGTGACGATCCAGGAAAAGAAGGGACGCGGGGAGATCCGCCTCGAGTTCTACAGTCCGGACGACTTCGAGCACCTCCGAAAGATCCTCCTCGCCGGAGGACACTGAAGCCCGGCCCACACCCACCCTTCGACAGCCCGGGAGACCGAGGAGACGACTCAGAAGGAAGCAAGGAAACCCAGGAAATCAGGAAGCGGACGGACTGATGGGGTTTCGCCTCGTGAGCTTCGCTCGTGTCGTCGAACAGACCGTCCTGCTCTCCCCGTCTTCCTGATTTCCTCCTGAATCGTCGGCGGGAGAGCCGATGCCGCCAGTTCGGCCCGCCCCGACGCGAAGCACCGCCTTCCGGAAAGCGTCGCAAGTCGTTCCCCGATCGAGCCCGTGATACACTTCTTTGTTTTGCTTCATGCTCGCGGTGTGTCGGCGAGTCGGGCGACCCATGTACAACCTGCTCTTCTGGATCTCGGCGCAGGCGATTCTCCTGTGGGCGCTCGGCGAGCTGTCGCGGGATTACCGGAACAAAAAGGCCTACAAGCTGGTCTTCCTGCCCTCGGCGCTGTTCGAGGGCCTGCTGCGCCTCACCGCGTGCTGCTTCTCGTCGCTGCGCGTCAAGAGCGTCGACTTCTTCGAGGACGACTGGCCGTTCGCCGAGGAGGGCACGACGCAGATCCCGGTCCTCGGACCGGTGGCCTTCCTACTCATGTGGCTCGGCGGCTTCTACATCTGCTTCATGCTGATGGCGACGTCGATCGACAGCTTCTCCGTGCATGCGACGACGCTGCCGCACGTCGATCCGGTGGTGATCTCGACCGGCGTGGTCAAGGTCGACGCCCGCGCCTACCTGGCGGGAGTCGATGCCTTTCTCGCCGAGACCGACTGGGGCTCGCCGTGGGTCTGGTTCCTGATCTACTGGACCGTGGGCTGCTTTCCCTACTTCGGCCTCGCCTTCCGCCACGTCCGCTGCGGATTCCTCGTCGTGGTCCTCCTCGCCGTGGTGACCTTCGCGGCGAACCACTTCGGCGTGCGGGCCGGGTTCCTGTCGAAGGGCTGGTTCATGACCTACTGGGTGCTGCCGGAGCACTTCCGCGTCTACTCGCTCTTTGTGACGCTCCTCGGCTGGACGGTCTGCGCCCACATCGTCGGGCGCCTCCTGCGACGCCTCTTCGCGCTCTGGGGCCAGCGGACCGCGGCCCACCTCGAGGATGACCGCGAGGCCAGGAAGTTCGCGCACTCCCACTCGGTCTGACCCCGCCCCGTCCCCCGACCCCCGTCCCCCGACCCAGGTTCCCGTCCCCCGACCCAGGGTTACCCATCTTCATACCCTCGTGTCCGTTGCCTGTCTCCGTTCCCTGTCGGTCCCCTGTCCCAGGGTCACGGGGCCTGTCCCTGACCCTGGGTCACGCGTGTCCCTGATTCTGGGTCGGGCGCAGGCCCAACCTCAGGCCAACTTCTGAGCCGGGGTCGGAGCGACCACCGGGCCGGGCCTGTCCCCGACCCTGGGTCGGGTCAACCTGGGCGGGTCAACCTCGAGCTGCGTGACCCTGGGTCGGAGTCACCACCGCTGACCCTGGGTCGGGGTCACCAGGGTCGGGGTCACCACGAGCTGCGTGACCCTGGGTCGGGTCAACCTCGAGCTGCGTGACCCTGGGTCGGGTCAACCTGGGTCGGGTCAACCTCCGCTGACCCTGGGTCCGGGCGTCGGCCTCCCTGACCCTGGGTCGGGGCGCGGGCTGACCCTGGGTCGGGGGGCGGGGGGCGGGAACGCGTGTCGTGGGGCGATATTACGGGCCCGTGGGATGGCTGGCGGGGTCGAGACGCAGTGCTTGCGTTCGATGCAGCGCCAACTACAATAAACGGCCTTTTTGGTCCCGTGCCTCGCGCCGCGGCTCCCATCGACCTCCGGGGGACGCCGAGTGGGAGCTCCGTTGCGATGACGTTTCGAAGAACCTCCGGACTCGGACAGGCGCGCGCGGTTGCGGGTCGCGCCGGCGCACGCGCCGTTCCGACGGGTCGGTCGGGTCTGGCGCGCCTGCTCGCGGGTGGCGCCGTCGTCGTCGCGCTTGCCTGTTTCCCCGGCTCCCTCGACGCGCAGGCCCCGACGCAGGAGGACGCCTCACCGCCCCCTCCCCAGGAGGAGCCGACCCGGCGCCCACTCGAGACCGAGCCCGAGACGCCCGACACGCCGGAGACGCCCGCCGAGCGACCGACCGACCCCGCCCAGACCACCCCCGAGACGCCGCCCCGGACGACGGACGCCCCGCGCACCATCAAGTACACGCCGGCCGTGCTTCCCGAAAAGGGGCTCGGCGAGTTTCCCGGCTTCGAGGACAAGAAGATCCGCCTGCCCCTGTCGCTCGAGGACGCGGTTCGCATCGCGCTGCGCAACAACCTCGACATCCAGGTCGAGGAGCTCAACCGCAACATCGCCCGGCGCCAGGTGATCATCGAGCAGGCGATATTCGATCCGTTCTTCAACATGTCCTTCACATACGCGGACAATCGCGAGCCGACGGTCAGCCCGCTCGACTTCGATCCGCTCAACCCCGTCCTCGGCGTGCGCGTCAACCCGTTCGAGGTGGGCACCTTCCGCACCGGTCTCCGGGGCACGACGCTGCTCGGCACCAGTTACCAGATCTCCGCGGTCGAGAGTCGCTTCGATTCTCCAGAGGCGTCGCTCTTCGCCCTCAACCCGCGTTACTCCACGCGTCTCGAGGTGACCGTCACGCAGCCCCTCATGCGCGGCGCCTGGTACGAGACCAACTCGGCCAACATCCGCATCGCCAGGAACAACCTCTGGATCAGCGAGAGCCAGTTCAAGCTCATCGCGACTGATATTATATACAACGTCGTCAGCGCATACTGGGACCTCGTCTTCGCCCACGAGAACTACAAGTCGGCGGCGAGCGCCCTCCAGCTTGCGATCGACCAGCTCCGCATCGATCGGCAGCGCGAGCGGGTCGGCGCCATCGCGAAGATCGACCTCATCAACCCCGAGAGCCAGCTCGCCGCGCGCAAGACGGAGTTCGACCAGGCGATCACCCTCTTCGAGAACACGCGCGACACCATCCTGGTGGCGATGAACTACACCGGCCGCGAGTCGCTCAAGCGGCTCTGGGAGCGGCGCGACGAGAAGAGCCCCTTCGAGAACATCCTCATCCTGCCGACCGACGATCCGGAGACCGCGCTGCTGGTCTACGACCGCAACGAGTCGCTGACCAAGGCGTTTCGTTTTCGCGAGGAGTACCGCCGGCTCGATTACCAGATCGAGAACCAGGACATCCTCGTCGACGTCGCCAGGAACCGGCTGCTGCCCGCGCTCGATCTCTCGGCGACCTGGACGCAGCTCGGCCTCGACGAGAACTTCCGCGGCTCGATCGACAGCGTCGAGTCCGGCCGCTTCTACGACTGGCAGGTCGGGCTGACGCTCGAGGTGCCGCTGACCTACCGCGGACCGCTCGGCGAGTATCGCAACGCCCGCGACGAGCATGCGAAGCTGGTGATCCAGAAGCAGGGCCTCGAGAACACCATCGTCCTCGAGGTCGATCAGGCGATCCGCGACCTGCGCGAGTCCTTCCGCACCGTCCGCAACCTCGAGCACGAGGTCGAGCTGCAGCAGGCGTTGCTCGAGGCGGAGCGCGCCAAGCTGCGCGTCGGGAGGTCCATTGCCTACACCGTCTCGCAGATCGAGAATGACCTGATCATCAAACAGGCGCAGGAGAATCGGGCGAAGACGAACTTCGAGAAGTTCAAGGCGTCGTACGAGCGAGCGGTCGGCACGCTCCTCGAGCAGTACGGCGTGGTGCTCGTCGACGAGGAGTGACTCGCCTCGCGGCGCGCCCCGTCGACCCCGTCCCTGCCGACCGCATCCGACCCGGACCGGCTCCACAGTCATGGCACTCGAGCGTCCACCGAGGGACCTGCGCCCGTGTCCTCGCGACGGAACGTCGCGTGACGACACGATCGTGGCGCTGCGCAGCGCCGGTTTCCAGGAGCCCGAGACGGCGGAACGCGAGTGGGGCACGCTGCTCGAGCTCGCCGGCCGCGACGAGCGCTTCGCCCGCCACCTCGAGCGCACGTGGGAGGTGCTCTCGCGCTCGGCCGATCCGGACCTCTCGCTGCTGCAGCTCTCGAGGCAGCTCGGCTCGCTCCGCGGAGACGACGGCGACGCCGGGCTCGATGCGTTCCTGGCGCGCTGGGACACCAGCCCGATCTTCCGCGACGCGCTGCTTCTCGTCCTCGGCGTCAGCCCCGCCGTCGGCGAGGACCTCCTGCGCGACTGGAGCCGCTTCGATCCCGAGAACTGGCGCGCCGGATGGGAGACGCGCGACAGCATGGCGCGTCGCGTCGAGCGCTTCGTCGAGGCGCAGGGCGCCGACCCCGGCGAGGACGAGTTCCTGGCGACGCTGAAACGCTTCTGGCGCGCCGAGGAGGTGCGCATCATCTTCCTCGACGAGTACCTCCGCGTCCCGGCCGAGCAGGTGACGCGGCAGATCTCCTGGCTCGCCGATGTCATCGTGCAGGGCTGCCTCGATCGAGCGCTCGCCGAGGTCGCCCGGCAGTTCCGCGTCGAGCCGTCCGCCGGCGGCCTGGTCATCCTCGCGCTCGGCAAGCTCGGCGGTCTCGAGCTCAACTACTCGAGCGACATCGACCTCACCTTCGTCATGGACGACGCGCCCCCGCCCGGCGATTCCCCACCGGCGGTGAACGCGCTGCACGATCGCGCCCTCTTCTTCACGCGCGTCGCCGAGCAGACCATCCACCTGCTCTCGAAGTACGCCGGCGGGCCGCCGCTCTTCCGCGTCGACACGCGTCTCCGTCCCGAGGGGTCCCGCGGTCACCTCGTCTGGACGGTGAGCACGTCGCTCAACTATTACGAGTCGGTCGGCCGGACGTGGGAGCGCCAGGCGCTGATCCGGCTGCGCCCGATCGCGGGAGACCTCGAGCTCGGCCGGCGGTACCGCGACCGACTCGATCCGTTCATCTTCCGCAAGCTGCTCACCGAGGACGCGCTCAACGACCTCAAGAACCTCAAGGCGCAGATCGAGAGCCTCGCCTCGTCTCGCGGGCACTCGTCGAGACACGTCAAGATCGGCCGCGGCGGCATCCGCGACGTCGAGTTCATCGTCCAGTACCTGCAGTTGCTCTACGGCGCATCGTACCCCGAGGTGAAGCACGCCAACGTCTTCGAGGTCCTCGAGTCGCTGGCGCGCCGCGGCGTGCTCAACGCCGAGGAGGCCGACAGCCTCGGCATCGGTTACCGGCTGCTGCGACAGGTCGAGAACCGCATCCAGATCAAGCACCGGCTGCAGGAGCACGTCCTGCCCGAGAGCCACTCCGATCTGCGCCGCATCGCGCGCGGTCTCGGTTACGAGACAGTCGAGCGGTTCCGCGCCGCGCTCGCCGAGGCGCAGTCCGAGATCCGCACCGTCTTCCGTCGGCTCTTCGAGGGCGCCGAGACCGACGAGTCGCGCGAGACGACCCTCGCCGCCATCCTCGAGTTGCCGCACGACGCGGTGCGCGAACGCGGACAGGAGTTCCTCGAGCAGTACGGATTCGAGGACCCGGCGGCGGCGTTCGACCTGCTGCGTCGCGCGAGCGGGGAGAGGACGGCGCTCCTCGACCAAGCTCACGCCGTGAAGATGTTCCGGAGGATCGCGCTGCCGCTGCTCAGGGAGGTCTCGCAGTTCCCCGACCCGGACCGGACGCTGGCGAACTTCTGCGACGCGGTCGGCACGCTCGGCGCGCGATCGATCTTCTTCGAGCTCCTCCACGAGTCGCGCGAGGCGCTGCGCAAGATGGTCGAGATCTGCGGCCACTCGCGCTACCTCGTCGACGTGCTGCGCGGCTACCCGGGGCTCTTCGACGAGGTGATCGACTGCCTGCGCATCGGATACTCGCTCGAGCGTGACGCGTTGCTCGAGCCGCTCGCGCGGACGATCGAGGAGTGCCGGCGGCTCGACTCGCTGACGCCGCTCTTCGAGTTCAAGTACCTGCACGTCCTGGTCGCCGCGTTTCGCGACCTCGAGCGCCACGACAACCTGACGACGACGATGCTCAACATCTCGCGCGTCGCCGAGGTCGTGCTCGAGGGCGCGTTACGACTCGCCGAGCCCGCCGTGCAGGCGCGATTCGGCGACCCGTCGAGCCTCGAGGGCGATCCCGGCTATGTCGTCCTGGCCCTCGGCAAGCTCGGCGGCGAGGAGATGAACTACCGCAGCGACCTCGACCTCGTCTTCCTCTACCGCGGCAACGGCAAGACCTCGGGCGGCTACTCGGCGCCGGAGTACTTCACCGAGCTCGCCCAGGAGCTCTTCGGGACGCTCGGCAAGCGCGGCCCGCTCGGCGTGCTCTGGGATGCCGACGCGCGCCTGCGACCGATGGGCAGCAAGAACGTGCTCGCCGTCTCGTTCGACACGTGGCGCGGCTACTTCGAGAAGGGAACGGCGAGGACGTGGGAGCGGCAGGCGTTCCTGCGCGTGCGGCGCGTCGCGGGAGACGCCCGCCTCGGCGACGATGTCCTCCAGTTCGTGATGGAGAACGGACCGCTGCGTCCGGATGAGGACGCGGACGCGGTGTTCGCCGAGATCGTCGACATGCGGCGGCGTCTCGAGGAGAGCGTCCCCGCCGGCGACATCAAGCGCGGCCACGGCGGCATCGTCGACGTCGAGTTCATCGTCCAGGCGCTCCAGCTCCGTCACGGCCGCGAGCACGCCGACGTCATCGCGCCGAACACGGTGACGGGGATCCGCCGGCTGACCGGACGCGGGTTGCTCGACTCGCAGGTCGCCGGCGAGCTGCTCAGCGCGTACCAGTTCCTGCGATGGCTCGAGACGCGCTTCAGTCTCTTGCTGACGCCGGAGGAGTCGATCAGCGGGCTCGATCAGGAGCGGCTGCGTTCGCTGATCCAGCGCATCGGCTACCGCTCGAGCGGTGCGGAGGCGCCGGAGGAGATCTTCCTCGAGGAGCTCGCGTACCACCTCGAGAGGAACCGGGCGAACTTCGAGCGGGTCGTCGGCGGGCTCACCAGGTGAGGCCCTTGTCCTCGGCGTAGCGCTTGAGGGACTCGGCGCGTTCCTTCCAGAATCCGAGGTACGCGCGGAGCGCCCTGTTGACGGGGCGGCCGTTGAGGTACACCGTCGGCGTGGAGGTGATCCCGAGCGAGCGCGCCAGCTCCATGTCCTTGCGGATGCGCTTTTCAGTGTCCGTCGAGCGCATGTCGGTCTCGAAGTGCGACTTGTTCAAGTCGAACTCCTCGGCCATCACGGAGTAGTTGAGATTCGCGAGTTGCGTCCTCCTGGCGACCAGATAGTCGTGCGCCTCCCAGAACTTGCCCTGCGCATGGGCGGCCTGGAGGGCGGTCGCGGCGCGGTACGAGTTCGGGAGCGTTTTCTCGAGCGGCAGGTGCTTGTAGACGATGCGCAGGTGCCCGTTGAAGAGCGGCTTGATCTCCTCGAAGAGGAACTTCTCGAACTTCGCACAGCTCGGGCACTCGGCGTTGCTGAAGTACGCCAGCGTCATGCGCGGCTGCTTCTCGTTCCGGACCATCGGATCGCTGTCCTCGATCTTCAGGTCGACTCTCTTCTGATTGAGGTAGATCACCCGCAGGATCTCCTCGTCCGGATCGAGCACGTCCAGTTGCTCGGCGAGCTCCTCCGCGTGGCGCGCGTGGAGCGCCGACTGGTAGAACGCCATCTCCGCCACGCCGACCGTCGCCGCGAGCGCCAGCGTCACCAGCACGAGCCGCGGCCCCGGGTGGAAGAGCGCCTCGACCTCGGCGGCCCCCGGTTGCGGGCGCACGACGAGCAACGCGAAGAGGAGGATGAAGTTGACCCCGTGCGCCGCGAGGCAGAACCAGCACGCCGAGCCGATCATCTGGAACATGATGACGATGTACGCGGCCGATCCGAAGCACCCGAGCATGCAGGCGAGGAACACGAGCCAGTGGAGCCACCGGCGGCGCCAGCCCGGCACGCCGATCGCCGTGAACCAGACCGCGAAGGTCGAGAAGTAGATAAGTCCGACGGCGGCCACCGGGACCCTCGGCACCGACGGCTCGTCGTCGTCCGACGCGCTCTCCTCGTCGGCGCCCTTCCGCGATGGCGACTGCGCGCCGTGCGGGGCGCTCCCCTCCGGCGCGGGGGGCAAGACGCTCCAGCGGCTGCCGAGCACGCGATCGCAGCCGGAGCCGCCGTCGCCGCACGCCGCGGCGAAGACGCTCTCGTTGCTGACGTGAATCGAGAGCAGACCGCCGCTGACGACCGCGCCGGCGACCGCGATGAGCGGCAGCGAGATCACGGAGGCGAACGACCGGCTCATGACGATTCCTCGAGCAGCTTGCCGACCGCCACCCAGTCGGTGACGCGACGCGTTCCGGGCGTCACGGTGCCGGATTCCGCGTCCGGCGAGACGACGATCGGCTGGATGCCGTTCCCCAGGAAGGCGGCGATGTCGCTCTCGCCGCCGGCGATACCCCAGGGTACCTTCTTCCATTTCGACTTGATCGCCGCCGCAATGAACTCCCGTCGTGATTTTCCCGCCCATGCGTCACGGAAGAATATCGGACCGGGCGGGAAGCCGTTGGCGTCGAGCCAGCGTCGCGTCGCGGGACCGAGCGACGAATCGCGCGACGTCAGGTAGACGATGCGATGCGTGATCGCTCTCGCGGCGAGCACCGACGCGGCGGACTCGAACGGCTCGACGTCCTCGAGCGCGAACGTGTCGCGCGGCCGGTAGAGCGTGTTGTCGATGCGGGCGAGGATGATCGGATGGTCGGGGGGAGTGACCGAGACGACGAGCTGCGCCTCGCGTCGATCGGCCGGGAGGTCCCCGCCGGTCGCGCGGGCCGTGAAGACATGGGCGCCGGAATCGGCGGGCGCGAGGATGGTCGCCGCGGCGAAGCCGAGCTCATCGGTGACGCCCGTGGCGATCACCGTGCCGTCGGCGCGCGCGAAGTCCACCTCGATGCCCGCGACGTCGCGCGAGAGAAAGCCGAGGGGAAAGGTGAAGTTCGGGCCGCGACGCGTGATCCGCGCCGTGAGCTCGATGGTCGCTTCGGGCAGCGCCAGCACGTCGTGGACCGTCAGCACGCCACGGGGGCTGAAGCGCGCCGCCACGGCGAGGACGCTGGCGATGAGGATAAGGTGCGCGACGACGACGGTGGCGAGACGCCAGGCGATCGAGCCCGAGCGCGCCGGCGCGGCGTCCGACGGGATGGCCGGCAAGTCGTCCCCGCCCACGTCGAAGTCGATCTTCTCGGTGGGGCTCTCGTCGTCGTCTCCCGTGTCGAGGTCGATTCTCTCGGTGGGGCTCTCGTCGTCGTCCCACCCCACGGACGCGTCGAGGGCGGCGGGGGTCGAATCGACGGTTGCGGCGCCGGAGGTCTCCCCGCCGGGGCCGTGCTGGACTCCGCCGCCGTGACCTGCACCGCCAGAGCCTGCACCGCCGTGACCCGCGCCGCCGCCACCTGCACCGCCACTGCCGGCGCGGCCCTTGCCCTTCTTGCGGCGCTTCCGTCTACTTTTTCTTCTTCGCGTCACCGATAATCTCTTCGATCGTCGGCAGGTGCGCCGGGCTCAGCCGGTCGACGGCGGCCCGGGTCAGCGGCGACGGCGCCTCCGGATAGGTCTGCACGAGCGCCACCCGTTCGGGCGCGTCGTATTCGACGTGGATGATGGTGCCGGAGCGCCCGTCGGAGAGGCGCACGATCTTGCCGATGAGGTCGACGCGGTCGAGCTTGTCGGGAAGGGGGTACGCGGAGTCGGCCGCTGTCGTCGCGTCGAAGTTGGACGCCGGCGGATCAGGTGACATGTGAAGCCGTGAAACGGGTTCGAGCAGACGGGGGACACCCCCCGGGGCTCCCGGGGCCGCGCTCCGGGAAGCTGTCGCGCATGCGGCCATCGCCGGGATTATAGCCCTGCCCGGGGGCCAGTCAACGACGGCACGAGGCGGCGCGGGGAATACCGATGACAGCAGCGAAGGACGGACCAGCCGGGACGGCCCCCGGGCAGGAGCCCGGGCCGGAGGATCTGCGCAAAATCGCCGCGGCGCGCGAGAAGGCGTTCATCCTCTACGAGGGGAAACGCGTGCCGCACCGCAGCTGCGGCATCGCGCTCGCCGAGACGTTCAACGTGCCGAGCCGCCCGTTCCAGTGCCTGCGTCGCGGCGGCATCACCGGCGAGGGCGAGTGCGGCGCGATCAAGGCGGGCGAGCTCATCCTCGGCTACTACCTCGGCGATCCCGACCCCGCCGGCGCGGTCACCGACGAGCTCCGCAGCGCGATGACCCGCTACCGCACCGAGTGGATCGGTCGCGTCGACCGCGGTCCCGCCGGCGCGGGCGCGGCCCCGACCGAGGTCGACATCATCTGCAATCATCTCACCGCCCCCCTCGGCGACTTCCACGGCCCGGCGCGCCAGTCATTCTGCACCAACATCGCCGCCGTGGTGGCGGAGATCGTCGCCGAGCTGCTCGTGCGCCACGGCGTCGAGTTCGAGGTGACGCCGATCGAGGGCCTCTGAACGACGCGGACCGCGCTGTCCGCCGAGTCCCTGCGCGCAGCGCGCCCCACGATCTCCCTTTCGTCGTCCCGTCCCCTCCGGTAGACTCGTTGGAGACAAAAGCTCTTCGAGTCCCATGAACCGCTTGTTGCAATCGACCTTTGCCCGATCCGTGGCTCTCGCCGCGACCGTCGTGCTCGCGCTCGTGCCGTGCGCGGACGTCTTCTCGGAGGAGGAGGGACGGCGCGCGCCCGGCATCGACGTCGAGCGCATCATCGAGATCCTGCGCGACATCCCCGACCCCGCCGAGGTGCTGCGCATCGCGCGAGAGCGCGTCGCCGCCGAGGAGGAGGCGGCCGCCGACGCGGCGTCGAAGCGCCCCCGAGCCGAGCGCGAGCCGCGCGTGCACCTGAGGAACGGCAACGTGTTGCGCGGACGCCTGCGGTCGGGCGCCATCCCCGTCGAGACGCCCTACGGACTTCTCGAGTTTCCGACCGAGAAGCTGATCGAGATCCACTTCTGCCTGCGCATCGACCCCGCCGTGCAGGCGCGCATCGACGATGCGCTGAAGCGCCTCGGCGCCGACGATTTCGAGGCGCGCGAGGCGGCCACCACGGAGCTGCGCACCATCGGCATCGATGCCATCCCGGCGCTCCGTGTCGCGCTCCGCTCCGGTGACGAGGAGGTCCGTCGTCGCGCCGAGCGTCTCCTCGGCACGCTCGAGCAGATGGCCGAGAATTCCGGCGACAGCGTGCCGCTCGTCGACGGGCGCGATCGGATCACCACGGCCGACTTCTCGTTCGAGGCCGTCGTCACCGCGCCGGAGTTCGTCGTCACGACGCCCTACGGCGAGCTCGCCGTGCCGCGGGGCGAGGTCGTGCGCATCCACTTCCGCGACGCCGGACCGCAGCGGGTGCAGATCGTCGTGCCGGCGACCGCTTCGATTCCGGGCGGCTGGGTGCGCACGGGTGTCGACCTGCGCCGCGGCCAGAAGGTCATCCTCGGGGCGAGCGGCCAGATGCGCGTTCCCGATTACGGCTACGTCAGCGGCCCGCGGGGCGGGGGTCGCTCGAGCAGGACGCACGCCGGCATGAGCGAGCTCGCGCTTGTCGGCAAGATCGGCGAACGCGGCGAGACCTTCCTGGTCGGCGAGAAGTACGACGCGAAGGCCGCGCGCAGCGGCACGCTCTACCTCGGCATCGTTCCCTTCCGCTACACGTATTACCGCACCGAGGGCTCGTACGAGGTCACCGTCGAGGCCCGCTGACGCCCCGCGAGTGACAATAACCCGCCGTCGCCGGTTTCCCTGAACAGACCTGGTCCGTCAACCGATAAGTGGTTGAGGTCACACTCCCGGGGTGGGTCCCCGGAGTGAGGTATCCGGGAAGGAAAACGGTGATGAGAGTCGTCACGCTGACGTCGCTCCGCTTCGCGCTCGTGGCCGCGCTGCTGGTCGCCGGGCTCGCCGGTTGCTCGCGGCAGTACTTCACGATCGACTCGTACCCCGAGGGCGCCGTGATCTTCATCGATGACGAGCCGCGCGGGCAGACGAAGTTCGAGAAGCTGGGTGTCGACTTCAGCGGGAAGAAATACGTCACCGTGCGGGTCGAGAAGGATGGTTTTCAGCCGGGCGGCGGCGTCCTCAGGAAGAGCTCGCCGAAGCAGATGGTCTTCTTCCTCGAGGAGTCGCCGAAGAACGAGACCATCCTCGAGGAGCTCCGCGACCTGCAGCGGTCGCTGGACCGCATGGCACAACGAGTCGAGATGCTGGAGTTTGGGCGCAATGATGCGAACGAGTAGGAGATTCGGAGCACTCGTCCTCTTGCCGGTGCTGCTCGCCGTCGCCGGGTGTCGATCGCACATTCGCTACGTCGATCTCGACAGCAAGCCGAGCGGGGCGACCGTGTACGTCAACGGCGAGAAGAAGGGCGTCACCCGCGCCGCGCGGCTGAAGCTCGAATTCAAGGACTCTCCGAGAGTGCTGATCCAGCTGAACAAGCCACGGTACCGGCCGATCTTTCAATTCTGGTCTCGCGGCGAGGTTCCCGACGAGAAGATCTTCATGCTGGAGGTTGAGTAAGCGATGACGTCGATCGGATCCGGGACCACATGGCGGGCCAGGGCGTTGACGGCCCTCGCCATCGCTCTGCCTCTCCTCCTCTGCAGCTCCTGCGAGACGCTGAGGACGATGGAGTTCTACGTCGATGCGATCAACGGCAAGGAGGAGCAGGTCCCGTGCGCGATCCTGCTCGAGGACCGGCTGGTCCTCGGCGATGACAACGTGCCGCTGCTGACGCCGAACGTCGTCACCGTCGACTTCCTGCCGAGATCGAGGTCACGGCGCGATCGCGGCGGCGTCAAGCTCGGCGTGCGCCCCGTCGAGGTCGACCCGGACGGCATCATCATGCGCGGCGTGCAGGGCGAGGAGATGCGGTACGTGGAGGACACTCGCACCATCCGCCGCGACGACGCCGCGCGACAGCTCTTCATCCTGCGCCGCAACAACAGCTTCGTCGAGTAGGCGCGACGCGCCGGCGAGCGACGGCGAATGGGCCGCGACGAAGACGAGCGGCGCGGCGCGTCCCCACGATCTGGAGCTCACTCCCGCACCGGCATCAGCTCCGCCAGCACCTGCGCGGGTCGCACGATCCCACGGAAGCCGTAGCCCCTGCGGGTGTCGTGCTGCTCCATGGTGTCGCGCAGCTCGCCGGTGAAGTACTCCTCTCGCGAGTCGAGGTAGCGGCCGCCGACGACCTGGGCCCTGACGCCATCGTTCGACGAGGCCTTGAGCCACTCCGCGACGTTGCCCACGATGTGGTGCACGGTTCTCGCGCCGGCGAGCGCGCGTGACTGGCCGCCGCGATCGACCGGCGCCGGCTTGACGTCGCCCCGGCGGATGTCCTCGGGGTAGACCGGATGGCGGTAGCGATGCTTGCCGCGGACCAGGGGCCCCTTCGCGGCCAGCCACCACTCCTCGAGTGTCGGCAGGTCGCGGCCGCGCGAGCGCAGGTACGCCAGAGCCTGGTGGTAGTTGACCTCCTCGATCGGCCACGCGCGATTGATGTATCGGCCCTCGTCGATGTAATGCGGGGGCTCGCGTCCGGCGCGGAAGGCGGCCTCGTCCGGCCACAGGTGGCGGACCTCGTCGAAGGAGGACACCGCTTTCTGCTCCTCGACGAACTCGAGGAACTGGCCGACGCTCGTCTCGTGGCGGTCGATGAAGAAGCCGGCGACGCTGATCGGCTCCTGCGAGCCCGGAATCTGCACCTTGCCGGGCGGCACCGGAGCCATCTCCGCGGTCCTCTCGATCAGCTCCTCGACGCGGTCGGCACAGCTGCGGGCGTACCGGGCGGCGCCGTCGAAGACGGCGAGGGCCTTCGCGGCCTCGCGGAAGTGATCGCGCGCCGTCTCGAGCTTCAGGTCGTCGATCGCCGCGAACGCCTCGACCAGCTTGCCGTGACCCTCGGCCAGTCGATCACGCGTCGGATCGGTCAGTCCGAGGCGCCCGAGCTCGATGATTCTCACCGCGGCCGCCTCGAGTCGCTGATCCGCGAGCAGCGCGGCGGTCTCTCCGATCAGCTTCACGTGCCGGCGCCACGCGTGCACCCGGTCGATGACCTCGGAGAGCGTTTTCTCGACGGAGTCGGTGGGCACCGATCTGTCGGCGCGGCCGAGGCGCCGGATGCGGTCCTCGAGATTCCGCGCCTCGTCGAGGACGCGGCGCTCGAGGTCTGCGCTCCACTCGGCCGAGCTGGCGACACCCATCATCATCGCGTGCAGGGTGCGTGCCTCCTCCTCGATGCGCGCGATGCGATGGTCGAGCTCGCGGCGCCGCTCGATGGCGCGCTCGAACGTGGAGATCGCCTCGGGCAGGCCGGGGCGGCCGTTGTCACGACCCTCGAGCAGGCGCGGGAAGGTCTCGAGGACGTTCCGCTGGGTTCTGCGGAGGGACTCGACCATGGCGTGCGCCTCCTCGACCGTCGCCTCGCGTCGCTGGAATCGTCGCATCGTGTTGCGGGCGTCGACCAGCAGGCTCCTGAGCGATTCGCGCATCGACCCGACGAGCTGGGACGCCAGCTCCTGGCGGCGCGAGTCGAGCCAGCCGCGGATCTCGGGTCCGGTCGGGTGCTCGTCGGCCGCGGCGAACGCGGCCTCCAGCCGGCGTCGATGTTCCGGCAACGCGTCGAAGGGAGGCTCGAGGTCGAGCTCGGCCGGGGACGGCAGCTCGCCGAGTCGGCGCGCCACCTCGAGGCCGGCCTCGCAGTCGGCGAGCAGCGCCTCGAGCTCGAGCGCGATCCCGTCGGAACCGGCGCCGCTCGTGGTGGTGGTCTCGATCAGCGTCCGCACCTCCGCCGCCGTCGCGGCGTCGGGTCCCGAGGCGATGCGACGTCGCAACGCCTCGACGCGAGGGCGCAGGTCATCCGTAATCGTCGGGTCGTCCTCGACGATGGGCGGAACGGGAACGGGATCGGGAACGGGGTCGGGTGGCGTGTCGGTCACGATCGGAGGGTCGACGAGTTGCGGATCGGTGACCACGGAGCCGTCGCCGCCGTCCGGGGTCTGCGCATCGACCACCGGCGGCCCGTCCGGCTGCTCGAACCGGAATCCGTGCGGCTGGGTCAGCGCGAGGGCGACCGCCACGGCCGCGACCAGCGTCGCCACGAGGGATCCGAGGACGACGGCGGCGCGACGTCCCGCGCTCGTTCGGCCTCGCTTGGTCACGGGGCGCCAGCGTGTCGACCTCGCGCGGCGGTCGTGCAGGCCGTTGAGATGGTCCAGGACCTCGTTGAACGAGGCGGGGCGATCCCGCGAGTCCCGCGCCGTCATCCTCTCGATCAGCTCGCTGAGGCCAGGGTGAATCGAGCCGTCGGGGACCACCCGGGCCGGGCTGAGATACTTCGTGTGGATACGCTGAAAGAGGATGTCGTAGGTCGACTTTCCCGATACCGGCGGCCTGCCGGTCAGCAGCCGGAAGAACGTCGCGCCGAGCGAGTACATGTCGCTCTTGTGGCTGACCGACTTCGCCTGCGCCTGCTCGGGACTCATGTAGAGCGGCGTGCCGAGGATCGCAGTGTCTGCGGTGGCGCTGTGGTTCGGCCTCGCCAGCTTCGCGATGCCGAAGTCTGCGATCTTGACGCGTCCGCCCGAGTCGAGCAGGAGGTTCTCCGGCTTGATGTCGCGGTGGATCACCCGGAGCTTCTCGGCCTCCAGGAGACCGACCGCGGCGTGCGTCATGTAGCGGAGCGCATCACGAGCGCCGAGTCGATTCTCGGGCTGCTTCCTCGCGAGCGTGAGCAGGTTGCCGCCGCTGACGTACTCCATGACCAGGAAGTGAATGCCCTGATCGAGCCCGACCTCGTGCACCTGCACGACGTGCGGCGTGCTGAACTGGCTGACCGTGCGCGCCTCCTGGCGGAAGCGGTGGAAGAGCTGTTCTTCCTTGAGCAGCCCCTCGCGGATCGTCTTGATGGCGACGACGCGGTCGAGGCTGAGCTGTCTCGCCTTGTAGACGGCGCCCATCGAGCCGCTGCCGAGAAGGGAGATGATCTCGCACCCGCCGACGACCTTGCCGATCAGCGGATCGCGCTTGACCTTCTTCTTGTCCGATTGCGGAGCTTCCTTCTTGGGCGGTGCGCGGCGCATTTCGGCGTTCGGCTTCGACTGCTGCATCTTTCTCGGCGCCGGCCTCGACGTCGCCGGGACAGACCCCGGCGGCGAACGCCGGCGCCCGGCGCATGATGCCTTCCTCCTCGTTCATCGACTGATCGCGCGTTCAACTCAAGATACACTATGGAACCTGCGGCGGATTCGGGCATAGAATGAGCCGTCGCGACTCGCCGGAGAGGTCCCGTAATGCGGGGTCATGTTGGCCGGTGGCCGTCACCCGAAGACGATGACGGGGATCGTCGAGGCGACATGGAGCCGAGGATTTCGGGCCGAGATCTCGGGGCCGGGACCGGGGGCCGGCAAGGGAGGGGGATGGTGACACCTCGGGCGACTCGCTGGAGCGCGGCGCTTTGTCCGGGTGGGCTCGTTCTCGTCGTCGGCATCGTCGGCATCGTCGCGATTGTCGGGATTGTCGCGATTGTCGGGGCGGGCGAGACGGTCGCGGGGCGGACGATTCCCGGAATACCGGAACGCGGGCACGTCGTCGACGAGGCCGGGCTCATCGACGACGGCGCGCGTGCCGCGATTGACCGGATCGGCGGTCGGTTGCTCACCGACAAGAACATCGGCCTCGCGGTGGTCGTCATCGAGTCGTTGCGCGGCAAGGGTGCGCTCGAGCGGGGCATCGACGCGTACGCGGACGAGGTGCTCGACGCCTGGTCGACGACCGGCGTGTGGAATCACGGCATCCTCCTGATGGTGTCTCGCGAGGACCGGCAGGTGCGTATCGTGTTCGGCGCCGATTCGGACGTGGCGCGTGACGCCTCGGTGCGCGTCATACTCGAGCATCTCGTGCTGCCGCATTTCCGGCGGGGCGAGTTCTCCGAGGGGATCGTGCTCGGCGTGCGCGGCGTCGATGCGCTGGCTCGCGGACGCGAGATCCCGCGGCGGGATGCGCCGCTCTGGTACACGGGTCTGATCGCCGTCTCGTTCCTCTTCGTCATGGGCATGATCGTGTCGCTCTTTCGGTCGAGGAGGGCCGGCTGGGGCTGGAGTGTGCTCGTCTTCGCGGGTGTGGCGATCCGGTGGCTGATCCACTCGGCGTCGACCGGCATCGAACGGCTGCGCGGCGCCCGGCCACGCGCGGCCGGATCGACCGGGTGGTGGTGACTCGGGCTGTATTCAGTGACTCGGGCTACTGACAGGGAGTCCTGCGCGCATGGACCCGAATCGATTCCTCGGACCCGGAGGTCGCGAGCGCGTCACCGAGGCGCTCGGGGACGCGGAGCGCCGGACGTCGGGCGAGATCGTGCCCGTCGTGTGCGTCGCGTCGGGCCGCTACGATCGCGCGGAGGACCTCGTCGGCGTGGTTGTCTCGCTCGGCACGCTGGGCGTCTTCTGGTACCTCTTCCAGGGAGTCGACCCCGGTGGCGGGGAATGGTCGGCCGGGCCGACGGTGGCGCTCGGTTACTGGTGGGTGGCGCTGATCGTGCTCGCCGGGTTCGCGCTGGGCGCGGTGCTCGCGACGTACTTCCCGGCCCTGCGGCTGCCCTTCATCCCGCGCTCGGAGATGGAAGCGGAGGTCGAGCGTCGTGCGGCGGAGGCGTTCTCGGAGTTTCGCGTCGCGACGACGGTGGGGGCGACCGGCGTGCTCATCTTCATCTCGATCTTCGAGCACGCGGTGGTCGTGCGGGGCGACGATGCGATCGGCGAGAAGCTCGCGCAGGAGGACTGGAACGGGGTGCGTGACGTCATACTCGGTGGCATCCGGACGGGGAAGCCGGCCGATGGTCTCGAGGCGGGGATCCGGAAGTGCGGCGAGCTCCTCGCGCGTCACTTCCCGATCGAGGCGGACGATGTCGACGAGCTGCGCAACGAGGTGCGGTTTCTCGACGCGCCGTGATCACGCGTTATGAGGCGAGTTCTGACGCGTTGGGATCACGTATTGCGACCGGAGAGATCGCGAATGTCGGGGACGTCGCTGAGATCGGCAAGATCGAGCGGATCCTTCTGCGCTTCCTCGGGGACGCCCTCGAAGGCGTTCGGGTCGTCGAGCAGCGCGTCGATCGATTGTCGTCGTGAGATGAAGATCGCGGTGACGCCGACCGCGGCGAGGAGAATCGCGGCGATGGCGAGGACGATGAGCGCCAGCGATCCGCTGCCCGGCTCGGGCGCCGGGAACTCGGGAGAGGGGCTGCTGCGGGCGAGGCGTTCTCTCCACGTCGCGCTTGCGGGGGTCTGCTTCCAGAGCTCGCGCACGAAGCGGAACCTCTGGACGATCGGGTAATCGTGCGCGACGGTCTCGGTCGCGCTCTCGACCTCGACGCGCGCGCGGATGCGGAAGGAGATCGAGACGATCTCCTCGCGCTGGTCGAAGAGCGTGGTGACGACCGCGGGGATCCTGGCGAGCCAGTCCTCGTCGAGCGCGTGATACTCGCCGTGCAGCGGCTTCGAGTTGCTGTCGAGGTATTCCAGCTTGAGCTCGACCGGCGTCTCGTCGAGCTCCTTCGACGTGTTGCGGATCTTGATCTGCGGCAGGCCTGTTTCGAGGTTGACTGCGCGGACGGCGTCGCGGATTGCCTCGTCCTGCGGCTCGCGCTGCTCCTCGAGCGCGCGTCGTCTCCGTTCCTCGGCGACGTGCTCCCGGTGCAGCGCGAGTTTCTCGTTGAATCGCTCGACGCTCTCGGCGATCGCCTCGATGTCCCGTTCGGCCTTGCGCACCGTGCCGCCGGCGCGGAAGACGTCGAGCTCGAGGGCATCGACCGCGGCGCTGTGATTGCGGACGACGCGGCGGAAGGGGGGCAGCGCCTCGCGCACCTGTCGGTCGAGCCGGCCGTCGTAGCTCGCCAGGATGCGCTCGATCTCTCGCCCGGCCGCCCTGGTGAATTCGAGCTGGTCGGCGAGCTTCTGGCGCACCGTGTCGATCTCGTCGATCAGTTGAGTGCTCTTCTGGTGGGTCGCGACCTGCTGGGCGTAGTCGCGGTGGACGAGCTCGCGAAACCGCGTCAGGTACTGGCTGAGGTCAGAGCCGCCGACGGTGCGCAGCTGCTCGACTTGCGGCTCCAGGTCCTTGAGTCTGGTGATCGCGGCGGCGTAGGTCTGCGCGTGGGTGTTGACCTCCGTTGCGGCGGCGGTCACGGCCTTGGCGATCTTCTGCACGCTGCTCTGGACCTGGCGGAATCCGTCGACGACGCGCGAGTCGAGGGGTGGCGGATCGATGGTGCCGGCGCCCTCGCAGCGTTTGCAGGCGGTGGTCTTCGCGCCGCGGCACACCTCGCAGCGCTCGGTGAACTTCTTCTTGCCGCCGTTGCAGGTGCGGCAGGGTGATTTGCCCTGGCTGCAGTCACGGCAGCTGACGACGCCGTTTCCCCTGCACGTGCCGCAGGTCTTGAACTTGGTGATGGTGCCGCCCTGGATCGACAGCACGGTGGACTTGAGCTGGCCCGTTCCCGAGCACGTACGACAGGTCTTGAGCCCGCGGTCGCAGCCGTCGGCCGAGCAATCGACCCGCCGGCGCCCGGCGCACTCGGCGCAGCGCACCGACAACCGGCCGGCGCCCTTGCAGTGGAAGCACGTGGTGGTGCCGCTGCCGTCGCAAGCGTCGCAGGCGGGGCGACCGGTGAGCGGCTCGACCTTGAGCAAGTCGAGTTCCTCGCCCCACTCCCCCGACCCAGGGTCACCCGCTTCCGGTTCGCCCGACCCGGGGTCAGGTTCGCCCGGTTCGCCCGACCCCGGTTCGCCCGACCCCGGTTCGC
>JBFFXF010000107.1:0-21827 GCA_041569895.1 Planctomycetota bacterium
GGGTGAGATCCAGAAACCGGCGCGGGGGCGTTGCTTCCTCTGTCGGTGTCGACTCCACTTCCGTTTCCCACCACGTCCCCGTAGCTCAGCAGGATAGAGCGGCGCTCCCCCCTCAGGGGGGCGGGGGGGGTGAAATCGAGAAACCGGCGCGGCGGCGTTGCTTCCTCTCTCGGCGTCGACTACACTTCCGATTCCCACCGCGTCCCCGTAGCTCAGTAGGATAGAGCGGCGGTTTCCTAAACCGCAGGTCAGAGGTTCGAGTCCTCTCGGGGATACCATTCTATCATTCTATCTGCATCGCTCACTTCGAGTTGTGACACGACACTTCTGGAGTCGATGTACCGGTCGTCGCCGGAGTCGATCGCCGGGATGGTACGTGCGAGGAACTCGGACTTCGCATCCTTCATGAGATTCTCGGGCTGAGGTAACTCCCGCTGTCGGAGGAGATCGTACCCGTTTCCATCGGTCAGGCGCCACGAGTCGCACAATCCGTGATGGGATCGCGAGCGCGATTGCAGATGGACCGATGGAGGCGAGAGCCTCGATCGGAGTGATCCATCGCTACGGCTGACAACGAGAGGAGCCTTCTCATGCCCGGATCCGCCCTGCAAGCACCGCCCGCGAAAGTCCAGAAGCCCGAAGCTTCCGAGTCGTCGTTTCGCATGTCGACCTCGCGCATGTTCCCCCGCTGGCTTGCGAGCCTCGGGGCGAGCATCGCCTTCACGACCTACCAGGCGGGGAAGATCTTCCTCATGGGTGTCGGTCCCGACGGGCGGCTGTCGCTGTCCGAACGCACATTGCCGCGCGTCATGGGCCTCTGCGTGTCCTCCTCGGAGCTCTACGTCGCCACGCTCTATCAGCTCTGGCGTTTCAGGAATGTCCTCGAGCAGGGCCAGACCTTCAACGGCCATGACGCCGTCTACATCCCGCGGGAGTCACGGATTACGGGCGACCTCGACGTGCACGACATCGCCGTCGACGACGAGGGGAGTATCGTTTTCTCGAACACGCTCTTCAACTGCGTGGCAACCACCGACCGCGAGCACAACTTCCGTCCCCTCTGGCAGCCGCCATGGATCTCGAAGCTCGTTCCCGAGGATCGCTGCCATTTGAACGGCGTGGCGCTCCGTGACGGCAAGCCGCGCTATGCGACGGCGGTGAGCCGCTCCGACGTCAACGACGGCTGGCGCGACAAGCGGCGTACGAGCGGCGTGGTGGTCGACGTCGAGACGAACGAGGTGGTCTGCGAGGGACTCTCGATGCCGCATTCACCACGCTGGCACGACGGCCAGCTGTGGCTGATCAATTCGGGGACCGGCTTCTTCGGGCGCGTCGATCTCGAGAAGCGTGAGTTCGAGCCACTGGTGTTCTGCCCGGGCTTCGCGCGGGGCCTCAGCTTCGTCGGCGACTACGCCGTGGTCGGACTCTCCGATCGCCGCAAGAGCCGCACCTTTCAGGACCTCGAACTCGGTGAGAACCTGAAAGCCCGCGACACCGAGACCCGCTGTGGACTCCTGATCGTCGACCTCAAGACGTTCGACACGCCGCACTGGGTGCGCTTCGAAGGCGTGGTCAAGGAGCTTTACGACGTCGGGGTGATTCCCGGCATCAAGCGTCCCCTGGCGATCGGCTTTCAGTCGGATGAGATCCGCCGCTACCTGTCGTTTGCTGAGTAGCACGACCGGCGGGTCTCCACAGAGATCGTCTGAAGCCATCCAAAAGAAAACCCCGACGAAACACGGTGAGAGGGGACCAGACGTCATGAAGACGACCGGCTATCGCTCGAAGAACCAGCCAGTCTCGCGACCTCCGACCCGGCAGAGTCTCTGCCGCGCGGCTCGGAAACGAATCTGGAGCCTCGTCAGCACGCGCGCCCGTGGCATACGCACTACCGTGCGCCGCCGGGTACGGGAGTTTCTCCGTTGCCGGAAGCGGGGTTTCCTGCTGCGCGTACTGCGCGATGGCGCCTTCGCGCTCGCAGTGGCCGGATCTCTTCTCGGCGGCGGCACGGCCGCGGCGCAGGCGATCGATCTCGCGGACGTCGCGGCTGGCGACGGCGGCTTCGTGATCGAGGGAGCGGGAGAAGCGGTCTCGGGTGCCGGAGACGTCAACGGCGACGGCGTGCCCGACTTCATCATCGGCGCTCCGCGCGAGGACCTCGACGGCAGGGAGGACGCGGGGCAGAGCTACGTCGTCTTCGGCAAGGCGGACGGAGCCCCGGTGACTCGGGCGGCCGTCGAGGCCGGCGAGGGCGGCTTCGTCATCCGCGGTTCCGGCGCGGGCGATCGCGCCGGTACGAGCGTTTCGGGAGCCGGTGACGTCGACGGCGACGGGCTCGCCGACGTCTTCATCGGCGCACCCGGTGCGGATCCGCAAGGTCGAGAGGACGCCGGGGCGAGCTACGTCGTCTTCGGCAAGGCGGACGGCACGCCCGTCGAGCTCGCCGACGTCGAGGCGGGCACGGGCGGGTTCATGGTGGCGGGAGCGCGCCCCGGGGACGGGTCGGGCTTCAGCGTGTCGGAAGCGGGCGACGTCGACGGCGACGGGACCCCGGATCTCGTCGTCGGCGCGCCCAGCGCGGATCCGGCTGGCCGCGAAGGGGCCGGCGCGAGCTACGTCGTCTTCGGTAAGGCAGGCGGCCAAGCGGTGGAGCTCGCCGCGATCGCCGCCGGTGACGGCGGCTTCGTGATGCGGGGCGTCCACGGCGGCGACGGATCGGGCTGGAGCGTCGCGGGAGCCGGCGACGTCAACGGTGACGGGCTCGCCGATGTGATCGTGGGGGCGCCATTTGTCGACGACGCCACCGAGAACGGTGACGCGGTCCCTTCCGTCGGGGCGAGCTACGTCGTCTTCGGAAAGGCGGATGGAACGCCCGTGGAGCTCGCCGAGGTCGCCGCCGGTGACGGCGGCTTCGTCGTTCGCGGGAGTTATTACAGCTGCGCAATCTTCGGAAGGGAACCGTACTGCGGCGACGGCGCCGGCTTCAGCGTCTCGGGAGCCGGAGACGTCAACGGCGACGGACTCGATGACGTCATCGTCGGCGCCCCGTTCTACGGGTACGACGGGTACGTCCCCGGGAGGAGTGCCGTCGTTTTCGGGAAAGCCGATGGAACTGCCGTGGAGTTGGCCGACATCGCGGCCGGCGAGGGCGGCTTCGTGATTCGCGGATACTACGGTGGTTATTCGGGCTGGAGCGTCTCGGGCGCGGGCGATGTCGACGGTGACGGCTTCGACGACGTCGTCGTCGGCGTCCCGCGCTACGCGGAGAGCTACGTCGTCTTCGGCAAGGTAGACGGAAAGCCCGTGCGGCTCGGGTTCTACGAGGACAACTTCGTGATCTCTGGAGCGGGAGAGGCGGTCTCGGGTGCCGGCGACGTCGACGGCGACGGGCTCGCTGACATCATCATCGGTGCGCCGAGTGTACCCGCGAGCTACGTCGTCTTGAGCGGCCTGCGCGACTGTAACCGCAACGGCATCCCCGACGCCGAGGACCTGGCGAGCGGTACGAGCGCGGACTGCAATCAGAACGGTCTGCCCGACGACTGCGAGGCCGATTGCGACGCCGACGGCGTCCCGGACGACTGCGAGATCTCGAGCGGCGCGAGCGCGGACTGCAATCAGAACGGTCTGCCCGATGAATGCGAGGCGACGCCAGCAGAGGCACGTCTTCTCGGTTTGGGCATGACGATCCCTTTGGAGCCCGGAGAAAGCGTGACGAGGGAGATCGCGTTCACGATCCCCGCGGCGTGCTTTCTGGACCGCGGTCAGATCCAGCTCGTTCTCGGCCTCGGTGAGATCGCGCTCGACTGCATACACGACGCCCCTGCGCCTCTCGACGAGCCCGCTGCGGGCCGCGTCGAGGTGACCTTCACCGCACCCGAGGAGCCGGGCGAATATACGCTCTACGTGCTCCACGAGGAGGAGGCTTCCTGCGACGACGCCCTGGCGCTCTACACCGAGGAACGGGCTCGCGGGAGGCAGGGCCAGGCGATCGGCACGATCCAGGTTGCGGCGCATGAGGACGTCGTCCTGGACGGGTTCTTGATCCGGGGTGCCGGCTCGAGTGTGTCGGGAGCGGGTGACGTCAACGGCGACGGCATCCCGGACTTCGTCGTCGGCAATGACGACGCGGCCTCCGAGGGATACAGCGGCGTCGGGGAAAGCTACATCGTCTTCGGCAAGAGCGATGACGCTCCCGTCGAACTTGCGGCCGTGGCCGCCGGGGACGGCGGCTTCGTGATTCGGGGAACGCTTTTCTGCGACAACGACAACTATGGCAAACAGTGCGATGGCGGCCGCGCCGGCTTTAGCGTCTCGGGTGCGGGCGACGTCAACGGTGACGGGTTCGACGACGTCATTGTCGGCGCGCCGTCTGCCGGTTTCCTTCACAGCCTTCTCAGGATACGCGCGGGCTACAGCTACGTCGTCTTCGGCAAGCGCGATGGCGCCCCCGTCGACCTCGGGGCCGTAGCCCGCCGGGACGGTGGCTTCGTGATGTTCGGGATCAGCGCAGGCGACTCTGCTGGATGGAGCGTCTCGGGCGCGGGCGACGTCAACGGTGACGGGCTCGACGACGTCATCGTCGGCGCGCCGGGTGCCGGTACCCGCTACGACCCCGAAGACTTCTCTCGCCTCGGCACCCGCACCGGCGAGAGCTACGTCGTCTTCGGCCAGCGCCACGGCTTCCCCGTCGAGCTCGAGGACGTCGCCGGGTCGGGTGGCTTCGTGATGAGCGGGATCAGCGAAGGCGACTCTGCTGGACGGAGCGTCTCGGGCGCGGGCGACGTCAACGGCGACGGTCTCGACGACGTCATCGTCGGTGCCCCGGGCGCAGCGGACGACGCCGGGGAGAGCTACGTCGTCTTCGGAAAGTCAGACAGGGCTCCGGTGGATCTCGCCGACATTGCCGCCGGCCGGGGCGGCTTCGCGGTACGGGGAGGCCGCGCAAACGACCGGGCGGGCGCGAGTGTCTCGGGAGCCGGGGACGTCAACGGTGACGGTCTCGACGACGTCATCGTCGGTGCCCCGGGCGCAGCACACGGGGCAGGGGAGAGCTACGTCGTCTTCGGAAAGTCAGACAGGACTCCGGTGGATCTCGCCGACATTGCCGCCGGCCGGGGCGGCTTCGCGGTACGGGGAGGCCGCGCAAACGGCGCGAGTGTCTCGGGAGCGGGGGATGTCGACGGCGACGGCCTCGCCGACGTCATCGTCGGAGCGCCGAGGGCCTCAGACTCCGCCGGGGAGAGCTACATCGTGTTCGGAAAGGCGGACGGTGCGTCGGTCGAGCTGGACGACATCCGGGCGGACGAGGGCGGCTTCGCGATCCGGGGGAGTTTCGCGGGCAATCGCCTGGGCTCGAGCGTCTCCGGAGCCGGTGACGTCAACGGCGACGGCCTCGACGACTTCATCATCGGCGCTCCGGGCGCCGATGCGAGCTACGTCGTGATCACCCCGAGGGACTGCAATGAGAACGGCATCAGCGATGCCGAGGACGTCGCGAGCGAGACGAGCGAGGACTGCAACGGCAACGGTGTGCCCGATGAATGCGAGGCCGACTGCGACGGGGACGGTACGCCGGACGACTGCGAGATCTCGAGCGGTGAGAGCGCCGACTGCGACGCAGACGGCATACCGGACGGCTGCGCGATCTCGAGCGGCGCGAGCGCGGACTGTAATCAGAACGACGTGCCCGATGAGTGCGACGCAACGCCGCCGGCGCTCTTCGAGGCGGCGCTTCTCGGTCCGAACACGACCTTCCGTGTCGAGCCGGGGGCGAGCGTGACGGCGGAGATCGAATTCGCGGTCGCGACTCCGTGTTTCCTGAGGCCACCGCAGCTCGTCCTCGGGCTCGGGGCGAGCGCGCTCGAGTGCATCCACGACGGGGCCGCGACGACCGGCACACGCCGTGTCGAGGTGACGATCACCGCACCCGTTGAGCCCGGGGAGCACACCCTCTACGTGCTCTATGAGGAGGAGGCATCCTGCGCACGCGCGCTCGCCCGATACAGCGAGGGCCGGGCCCGAAGCGGCGAGGTCCACGGGCAGCTTCGGGGCCGCGCGATCGGCGCTGTCATCGTCGAGGAGCCGCCTCGTCCCGACCCGATCTTCCGTCGCGGCGACGCCAACACGGACGGCGAGGTGGACCTCTCGGACGCGATCCGGACCCTCGGGTTCCTCTTCCTCGGGGACGCCGGCCTCATCTGTCGCGACGCCGCCGACGCCAACGACGACGGTGAGGTGGACCTCTCGGACGCGGTCGCGACGCTGGGCGTGTTGTTCCTGGGAAACGGTGAGATTCCCGCGCCCGGCAGGAACGAGTGCGGCGTGGATCCGACCGACGACGACCTCGGGTGCGAGATACCACCTGGAAGCTGCACGCAGTGAATCCACCCCGGAAAGGCTGGTTCGAAACGGGCCTGGTTTTCGGAGCCAGGCCCGTTCTTGTTGGCCGAGACTGATAGCGAGATCGAATCCGTCCTGCCGCTTCCGGCTACCGACCGGCGCAGCGCGCTCCTCGTCGGATAGGTCGTCACCCTCGTCGGTCACGGTCAGGTCGCGGTCGGTTCCCCCGGGAATGTGGTGGGATCTTCGACCACGAGGCGACCGTTGACGACTCGCGCTTCGAGCGCGAGAGTCCACTCGTCCGGCGGTTTTCCTGGTGCTCGTAAGAGCCACCGCGAAAGTCAGTTTACGGAAACCGGTCGTTCGCTATCTGACTCCGGCGGATCTCAGCGAGGTCGACGCCCAGAAAGAAGATTTGCGTGCGGTCGCGCCCTCCTCCGATCGCTCGCGCGCCGCCTCCAGTCGAACCGCCCCCGGACCTGGCGGCCATCCTCATGACACTCCGGCCCGCGACCAGCTACAATTGGCGGAAACGCCACCGAGACGCTGCAGTGGGCACGTACTCCGGCGGAATCGGCGCCCTGCTGCGCGGGCGCTTCCCTGGCGCCGTGTGACCGTCTCCCGCGGGGAGTATTGCCATGAACCTCATGGTCGGAGTCATCCCGGCTTTCGCGGCGGTCCTGTCGATCGTCGCGAGTGAAGCCCGGAACGAACCGGCGACGCCGGCGGAACAGTACAGCGCGCTGCTCGATGAATACCGTGCGGCGAGCGGGGACTTTCGAAAGGCCACGACGGACATTGACCGAAAAGCGGCCGTTGAGCGACTCGACGAGTTTCCGCAGAAGTTTCTGGACCTCGCCGACAGGAATCTCGCGGATCCCGTCGCACTGAAGGCGTTGCGCCAGGCGGTGCAGGCGGTGATCTCGGTGGACTCTCTTGCGCAGCACTCCGCGGAGATGAATCGCGACGCGTTCCCGACCGGCAGTCGGGGCGAGTCGGCCAGCCGAATCGTCAAGCTGCTGCTCCGTGACCACATCAAGAGCAACAAGCTCGGGCCCATCTGCGATCGCATGCGGTGGGGAGCTCGCAAAGAGTTCGAGGAGTTCTTGAGCGCGGCTCTGCAGACCAATCCGCACAGAGACGTCCAGGGACTGGCCTGTCTGGCTCTCGCCCAGTTGCTGCACAATCACTTGAGGATGATCGACCTGGCGAAAGACCGCCCGGAGTTGATTACGCGATACGACTTCATCTTCGGCGAGGGATACGTTCAGGCAATACGACGACCGGGGCGATCGACGCTCGCCGGGAGGATCGAAAGGCTGTACGAGCGAGCCACCGAATATCGCGATGTGCAGAACATTCCTTTCGCGGGCACGGTCGCGGAGAAAGCCAGGTCGGAATTGTACGAGCTCCGCCACCTCTCGCCCGGCAAGCCGGCCCCCGACATCGAAGGCAAGGACCAGGACGGCAAGCAGTTCAAACTGAGCGAATATCGGGGCAAGGTCGTCCTGCTCTATTTCTGGCTCGAGTTCTGACCGACCTGACGGGTCCATTGGCCCCACGAGCGGTCGCTCGTCGAGAAGCTGAAGAAGGAGCCATTCGCCCTGATCGGCGTCAACGCCATGCCCCGGGAGCCAGAAACGCTCAAGGAGGTCATGCGGAAGGAGAATCTCAACTGGCGATCGTTCGCCGACGACGGCGCCATCCAGCGCAAGTGGAACTCGCCTCCAACGCCGGCCTTCTACGTCATCGACCACAAGGGCGTGATTCGCCACAAGTGGATCGGCCATCCCGGCGGGAAGACCATCGACGCCGCCCTGGAGAGGCTGATCCGTGAGGCGGAGGAAACGAAACGCAGGAATGAGTGAGCTGCTTGCAACGACGTTTACACCAAGGGGCACAAAGGAATACCCAGCGCTTCGGCCGCCTCGCGCTGGCGCCGATCGTAGCTGGCGAGCTCGACGTTCTGACGAAGACCGCGCAGAAACTCCACGCTCGCCAGGTGAAGCGCATCCAGCGTGCGGACGGGACGCGGGAAAGGCTCGAGGATTCTGGCGAGGACTTCTGGAGTGAGCTCGAGAAACGAAACCCGTGCCAGAAGCTCGCTCACGGCTTCCCCGTGAGACTCACGGAGATTCCGCGCGTGGATTCTTACCCAGGTCTCGTACACCAGGAGGCGGCTCGAGATGAGGTCCTCTTCCCAGAGAGCTTCCGGCGGACCGCGATCCTCGGCGAGGAGGTGCGCAAGGGCGACCGACGTGTCGACGTAAATCATCACCGCTCCGCGCGATCGGCCTCCAGCTCATCGAGAATCTCCTCGAGCCGAGCCACCGGAATTCGGGGCGGCGCCGACTTGTGGCGCAAGGCCGCCGGCGTGATCCAGCCCCGGCGAACCGCGTCGGCGAGTACGGCGTCCGACGCCAGCGGACCACGGCCTTCTCGCGGGGGTGTCAGCTCTGCGATCACCCGCTCCCGGTCCGTGACCAGTACCGTCTCGCCTGCGGCCACGAGCCGGAGGTACTCGCTGAGCTTGTTCTTGAGCACCTTGACGCCAACGCACCTCATATCTCAAAGGTAGCTCCTGGTAGCTACATTGTCAAGGGCTCTCGTGGTCCCTGGTCCCCGGGTGCCGACGGCCAGGACAGGGGGCCATGCACTTGCCGACGCCACCGGCCATGAAGTAGGGCTCCGGCTCACTCCCCTCCCGAGGCCACAGCACGTCATCCTACCCCCGAAACGCCCCACTCCGACTCGACCGTCTCCCGGCACCGCTCGAGAAAGGGACCCCATCCGGCCGCGCTCCGCCCGACGAACGCGCAGTACCTGGATCCACAGAAGGGAGACGAGGACCAACAGAACGAGCCCGACCGCGAGGGCGAGCGTGGCGAGTCCGGGGTTCTTCGGTACGACTTCTTGCATGCGCTCCGTCGGAGACTTCTCCGCAGCCCTGAAAACCCGACGAGAGCCTCGATCTCAGTTTGCAGAGGCGTTGAGCGGGGAACTGGTCGCGCGGCTCGACGGGATGGGCACTGGCATCGTGTTGGCGACGAGGACGGAATCGGGGTGGGACGGTCAGGCCGTCGTGGCGAACGGTTCGTGACCCGGTCCGCGCCGCGGACCGAAGGGCTTCGCGGGGCGACTTCGGAACGGGCACGGGAACGGGAACGGGCACGGGAACGGGAACGGGAACGGGAACGGGGACGGGACGGGGACGAGACCGGGTCCGGCGTGCGTTCCGTCGCGCCCTTTACTGGCCGCGCTCGCTGTGGCAAGCTCGAGGGTCACTCGATTCCCCGAAGGAGCACACTACCCATGCGGATCCACGCGTCGCTCGTGTCTCTCTGTCTGGTCGCGTTCTCCGGCGGCGCCGGGGCCGCCGAGACGCCGAACATCATCGTCGTCATGGCGGACGACCTCGGTTACGGCGACGTCGGCTGCTATGGCGCCACGGCGCTCCGGACGCCGAACATCGACCGGCTGGCCGCCGAGGGGCTGCGGTTCACGCAGGGGTACTGCTCGGCGTCGACCTGCACGCCGACGCGCTACTCGTTCATGACGGGGACCTACGCCTTTCGCCAGCCCGGCGCCGGCATCGCCGGGCCGAACGCCACCGCGTTGATCCAGCCGGGCACCGAGACCATCGCGTCGATCCTCGAGCGGGCCGGCTACGCCACCGCGGTCGTCGGCAAGTGGCACCTCGGTCTCGGGAGCAAGCCGAAACCCGACTGGAACGGCGAGATCAAGCCCGGACCGCTGGAGATCGGCTTCGACCGTTGCTTCCTGCTGCCGACCACCAACGATCGCGTGCCCAGCGTCTACGTCGAGAATCACCGCGTCCGCAACCTCGACCCGGCGGATCCCCTGTGGGTGGGGAGAAAGCGGCCGGGCCCGGACCACCCCGTGGGCAAGGACCCCGAGGTGCGCAAGACGCTCAAGATGGACTGGAGCCACGGCCACAACAGCACGGTGCACAACGGCATCGGCCGCATCGGCTTCTTCACCGGCGGACACGCGGCACGCTGGCGGGATGAGGATCTCGCCGACGAGTGGGTGAAGCAGTTGGTCGAGTGGATCGAGGAGCACCGGGACGAGCCGTTCTTCCTGTTCTTCTCCTCGCACGACATCCACGTCCCGCGCATGCCGCACGAGCGCTTCCAGGGGAAGACCGAGCTCGGCTTCCGGGGCGACGCCATCGTGCAGCTCGACTGGTGCGTCGGCGAGCTCGTCAAGACGCTCGAACGACTCGCGCTCCGCAAGAAGACACTGGTGATCTTCTGCAGCGACAACGGCCCGGTTCTCGACGACGGCTACAAGGACGGCGCCAGGGAAAAGCTGGGGTCTCACACGCCCTCCGGCCCCTACCGCGGTGGCAAGTACAGCATCTACGAGGGCGGCACGCGGACGCCGTTCATCACCTCGTGGCCGGGGAGAATCCGCCCGGGAGTCTCCCATCGGATCGTCTGCACCGTGGACCTCGCGGCGAGCCTGGCCGCGTTGACCGGACAGACGCTGCCTCCCGACGCGTGCCGCGACAGCTTCAACGTGCTGCCCGCGTTGCTCGGCGAGCGGGGCGCGAGGGGTCGCGATCACCTGGTCCAGCAGCCGAACCGCGGTCCCACGCTGGCGCTGCGAGTTGGCGACTGGAAGGTGCTCTCCTACGCGAGCGACAAGCCGATCAAGGCGCTGACCTACGAGAAGGGGCCCGGCCGCCACGAGCTCTACAATCTCGCCACGGATCCCGGCGAGCACACCAACCTGGCCGAGAAGGAGCCAGAGCGCCTGAAGGCGATGCTGGCTCGCCTCGAGGCGATCAAGACCGCGGGGCACAGCCGTCCCGGCGCGGCCGCGAGGGAGGCGACGAGATGAACCGTCCACGCTCTGTCCCGACCGGGCCTGTCGGGGACAGAGGCATGCGGGCGTGCACACTCTCGACGTCGATCTCGGCATCGATCAGCTCTTCATGGAGCACTCCATCACGGTCAAGACCTCGCACCCGGGTCGCATGGCGCCGAACACCGCTCTCTGCTTCTTGCTCTCCGGTGTGACGGGCTGGTTTCTCGGCTGGAGGCCCCTGTCGTCGGGGTGGTCGCTGCAGACCGCGAGCCTCCTGTGCTCCGTCGTCTTCGCGCTCGGGGCGGTCGCCTTCTTCGGCTACGTCGGTGGCATGAGCACCGCGTACGGCTGGGGCCAGCTGACTCGCATGGCCGTGCACACCTCGATCGGATTCGTGGTCCTGAGCACGGGAATGTGGCTCCGTCCGGGGAGCATCGACAGACGGCGCTGATCGACATGCTCGACCATTGCTGGCGCATCGTCGAGTTCCCTCCCGAGCCGTCGCGGGGCTGACGGGGCGAACGCGGGCGTCTGGATAGCTCGACGACCGGCACCGCGCGGCCGTCTCTCCTCGAGGACGCTGGGCGCGTCCTCACAGATGTACTGAAAGCCGACTCGCTTCTCCCTGTTCCCGAGGGCGTCGTGCTCTTGTACAGTAGGCCCGCCAGGAGCATACTCCGGCGAACATCTCGGGCACGACCCGCAGCACTTTCTCGAAAGGAGATTCCATGGCACGGTACATCAGTCTCATCCGCTTCACCCAGAAGGGCGCGGAACACATCAAGGACTCCACCAAGCGAGCTCGGGCCTTCGACGATGCAGTCGAGAAGGCCGGGATCAAGGTGGTCGGCCAGTACTGGACGATCGGCTCGTACGACGGCGTGCTCATCATCGAGGCCAAGAGCGAGCGCGATGCGCTCCACTGGCTGACGGAGCTCGTCTCCCATGGCAACGTGAGGACGGAGACGTTGCAGGCTTTCGAGTCCGGAGAGTTCGAAAAGATCGTGGGATAAGAATCCGACCGACCCCGTCAGCCCCGCACCGAAGGTGACTGCGAGGCCGACGGTCGGGGTTTCAGGCACTCACCGAGACCCGGGGCGGCAACGAGATTCGTCGACGACCGGCAGAGCGCGGGCGGTCCGCGCGCGCTTCTCGGCGCGCGGACCGTCCGGCTCACACCGATCGGCTCCGGCTCAGTCGTCGCAGGCCGGGAAGCTCAGGCAGGTGAGGTCGACGCCACCAGCGTCCGGTGACGGGTCGACGCCGCAGTCCGCCTTGCCGCCGGCCGCCAGCCAGTTGGACTCCGTCGGACCGGGCTCTCTCGGCGGGTTGCCGCTCTGGAAGAGCCACAGCAGGACGTACACTCCGTCGGTGAGGTTGATCGAGCCGTCGTCGTTCGGGTCGGCAGCGTCGAAGCACGGCAGATCCGGATCGCCGAGGAACAGGAAGCCGAAGATGCGGATGGCATCGGCGATGTTGATCGCGCCGCTGGCGTCGACGTCGCCACGCACGAAGCGCTGTGGCGGCGGCGGCGGCTCGTCCGTCGCGATGACCTCGATGGCGTTGACGATCGCATTCGTGTCGGCGGCGCCGGGGCACTCGGGACACGGCAGAAACCCGACCGACAGGAAGCCATCGGCGACCTCGATGTCCTCGAAGCTCAGCCGTCCTGCCCGCGTCAGCGCCGGGCTGTCGTCGTAGTCGAGGTAGCTGACGTCGTCGTCCACGATCTCGTCCTCGAGCGAGATCTTGAAGTGGCGGTTGGTGCAGCAGCACTCGTTGAAGTAGAGGTTGACGTCGTAGACGTTGTCCTCGATGGGGATCTCGAGGAGGAAGTCGACGCCGTCGCCGCCGACGTCCCAGCGGATGGTCCCGAGCAGCGATAGGTCGGCCGCGTTCGTCGGATCGAAGCCGAGCTTCTCGACCGTGTCCGGCGCCGGCGCGCACCAGTTGATCAGCGATCTGGAGCCGCCGTTGTCGTCCGGGCGGATGTCGAGCGGGTCGGCCGCCTCCGGGTCACCCGGCAGTCGATCGGCCAGCCAGACGTCGCCACGGGAGTCGACGATCTCGGGGCCGCCGAGGTTGATCCGCAGCGGCGAGGTGAACGGGCACTCCGGGTCGAGCAGGCGGCACCTCAGGCGCAGCGCCTCCGGACAGAACTCCTCGCCCGCGGGAAAGATCGGTCTGAGCTCGTAGAACGTCAGTCGCTGGCATCCGACGATCGGGTCGGAGAAGGTCGTGGCGCCGGCGGGAAGATCCCGGATCTTGTCGCCGTCCCGGAAGAGCTCGTATCCGGTCACCGTGACGTTCTCCGGCGGCGACCACGTCCCGGTCACCGTGCCGTTGTCGATCGTGCAGACCAGGTCGCGCGGACACGTCTGGACGTCCGTTCCTGCCGGCACCACCTCGATGGCGTCGACGATGGCGTTGAAGTCGGTGGCGTCCGGGCAATCGAGGAAGCACGGCCTCAGGGCGATCTCGAGGATCTCGTCGCCGCCGACCGCGATGTCGTCGAAGCTCAGCCGCCCGGTGCGACCGAGGGAGTCGATGGCGGAGTAGCTCGCCGAGCTGACGTCGTCGGCGACGAGCTCGCCCTGGATCTCGATCTGGAAATGCCGGTTCGGGCAGCAGCACTCCGTGAAGAACATGTTGACCAGGTAGTTCCCCTCCGGAACCGGGATCTGCATGACGAAGTCGATGTCGCCGCCATCGATGTCGGCCACCTCGCCCGCGATGAAGTCCCCGTCGTCGTCGCCGACGTCCCACCGGATGGTGTTGTAGATGAGCTGGTCGCTGGCGTTGAACGGATCGAGGCCGAGGGACTGCATCGCGTCCGCGTTCGCCTGGCTCGACACCACGCACCAGTTCTGGATGAAGTTGGTGCCGCCGAAGTCGTCGACGCGGATCTCGAGGAAATCTCCCGGGTCGGGCTGGTCGCCGAACCAGAGCTGGCCGCGCGAGTCGACGGCGGTGACGCCGCCCATGTTGATCCGCAGCGGGATGTCGAACGGCTCGCCCGGGTTCAGCAGGTCGCAGCGGAGCGCGCCGCAGGGCGCCTGTCCCTCGGCGACCAGCGGCACGACCTCGTACGAGGCGACGCGGCCCTCGAAGCTGTCCTCGAAATCGATCGCGTCACCCGCGAGCGTCGCCACCAGCTCTCCGTTGCGACGCACCTCGTATCCCTCGAGGATGCCCTCGCAGCCCGGAGGGTCCCACGAGAGCATGGCGCTGCCGAACCCGTCCGTCTCGCAGAAGATGTTCGACGGACACGCGCACGTCACCGTGCAGGTCAGCGGCGGGCACTGCGGCTCACCCGCGGCCGAGTTCGTCACCACCTCGTACGTCGTGACGCGTGTCGGGGTCTCGTCCTCGAACGTCGTCGCGTTCGCCGGCAGAATGGCGATCTCCTCACCGTTCCGGAGCACCGTGAAGCCGGTGACGTCGATGCAGAGCGGAGGAGCCCAGGAGAGCGTCGCCTCGCGCGTCGCGCTGACCGAGCAGCTGATGTTGCCCGGGCACTGGGAGAACTCCGGGTCCTCGCAGAGGTTCGTCTCCGACAGCACCTCGATGGCGTTGAGGATGGCGTTGCCATCGATGCCGCCGCCGCCGGGGAGGACGCAATCGAAGCACGGTCGCAGCGCGATCGACAGCGAGTCGTCCTCGACGATGATGTCGGAGAACGACAGGCGGCCGACCTTGGTGAGCGCCGGCACGCTGTCGTAATCGAGGTAGCCGACGTCTTCATCGACGAGCTCGCCCTCGAGCTCGATCTGGAAGCGCCGGTTGGTGCAGCAGCACTCGTTGAAGTAGAGGTTGACGAGGTAGGTGTCGTTCAGGATCGGGAGCTCCATCTCGAAGTCGATGCCGTCGGCTCCCTGGTCCCACCGGATCGTCCCCATGATCGACTGGTCGTTCGGGTCCGCCGGGTCGAGGCCGATCTTGGCCAGCGAGTTGGGCTCGACGGCGCACCAGTTGATCAGCGACTGCGTGCCGCCGAGCGGATCGACGCGGATGCCGAGCGGGTCCGCCGCCTCGGGGTCGCCCACATTGCGGTCGCCGAGCCAGAGGCGACCGCGGGAGTCGACGAGCTCCGGGCCGCCCATGTTGATTCGCAGCGGCGTGTCGAACCGCAGACTCTTGACGACGACGTTGCAGACGAGGTCGGCGCACTGGCCGGGCGGATCCGTGATCAGCACGACGCGGTACTCGACGCCGCGCACGTCGGGCTCGTCCTCGAAGGTCGTCGCGTCGCCCGGCAACGTCTGGAGCATCTCGTCGTTTCGCCAGATCTCGGTGGCGACCACCTCGATGCCGCCGGCGGGGTCCCAGCTGAGCGCCACCTCGGTCGAGCCCTCGACCACCGTGCATTCCAGATTCCGGTGACACGAGAAGGCGTTGACGGAGCACAGACACGACGAGATGACGTTGCCGCCGGAAAGCGCCTCGAGACGGTACTCGGGGCGCGTGCCGCCGCTCCGCGGCTCCTCGTCCTCGAAGAACGTCGCGTTCGGGCCGAGCGGGCCGCCGAGGGGCTCGCCGTTCTTGAGCACGCGGTACCCATCCGCCCCGTCGATTCCGTTCCAGCTCCCGGTGACGGCGTCGTTGGCCGCGTCGAACTCGCAGTTGAAGTCGAGGCCGAATTGATCGCAGTCGGAAGAGCTGATCACCTCGATGGCATCGATGATGGCGTTCGTGTCGGTCGCGCCCGGACACTCGGGACAGGGGAGAAAGCCGATGGCGAGGACCTCGTTGTCGACGACGATGTCCTCGAAGCTCAGCCGCCCCGTGCGGCCGAGGGCCGGGAAGTCGGGGTCGTAATCGAGATAGCTGACGTCGTCGTCGACGATCTCTCCCTGGATCTCGATCTTGAAGTGCCGGTTCACGCAGCAGCACTCGGTGAAGTAGCAGTTTACCGTGTACGACCCGTTGGGGATCGGGATCTCGAGGCGGAAGTCGACGGCGTCCGTGCCGAGGTCCCAGCGGATGGTGTTGAAGATCAACTGATCGTTGACGTCGAACGCGTCGAAGAGGAGATTCTCGAGCGAGTCGGACTGGAACTGCGAGTCGGCGACGCACCAGTTCTCGATGAAGTTGGTCCCGCCGCCGTCATCGGGGCGTATGTTCAGCTGATCGCCGGCCTGGGCGCCGTCGCCGAGCCACAGTCGCCCGAGCGAGTCCCTGAGCTCCTGCCCGCCCATGTTGATCCGCAGCGGGATCGGAAAGAGCTGCGCGTCGGCGCGCGACGCCGCGAGCCCGAGAACACAAAACGCCACCACCGAGACCTTGCGAACCCTGCGCATCGCAACCTCACTTTCATCGGGAGCGCCGCCGCGGACGGCTCACGCTTTGCGTCCCGCATGGCGCTCCGTTTCCGGATCGAGCCTCGTTCCCGTACTCTCCCGTACTCTCCCGTACTCTCCCTGAGCAGCGTCGGCTCCTCCGGGACCTTCTACTGGCACTTCTCCGCCGTCACCGCACAGCCGAGCGGGTCCTCGGTCGGGTCGATGGCGCAATCCTCGGAGACGTACACCGTCGCGCTCGGCGTCGGGTCCGGCGGCGCGGGGTCGCCGAGGAAGAGCCATCCGAAGATCCTGACGGCGTCCGAGAGATCCAGGCTTCCGTCGTCGTTGGCGTCGGCCGCATCGATGCACTCGGGCTCCTCGAGGCCGAGGAACAGGAAGTTGAGGACCTTGACGCCGTCCGAGAGATTGACCTCGCCGCTCGAGTCGCTGTCGCCGCGAGCGAAGAGCGGCCCCGATTCGGGCAGGACGTCGATCGAGACGCTCGCCGTGCCGATGTTGACGATCGACTGGCCGTCGTCGACGAGGAGCTGGAACGTGAAGCTCCCCGCCTTCGTGAAGGTCACGTCGGTCACCGCCTGATCGGGGCTCGCGATGGTGACGCCCGGCTCGCCGTCGCCGTTCACGTCGTCCAGCTCGAACGCGGCGAGGCTCCACTCGTAGGTGAGCCCCTGCGCGCCGCCCTCGCCGTCGTCCGACTGCGAGCCGTCGAGGTTCACCTGCGCCTCGCCGCGGCGCAGCTCGACCTCGGTCGCCGAGGCGACGATCACCGCCGTCGGCCGCTTGTTCGGCAGGTCCCCCGTGCGGGTGATGTCGAGCGCGTTGAGGATCGGGTTGATGTCGCCGCCTCCCGGACAGACGGCCGCTGGACAGCCGACGAGGAGGATGTCGAGGGTCTCGGCGACCAGGTTGCCCTCGAAGCTCAGCCGCCCGGGTTTCCTGAGCGCGGGCTCGACCGGGTCGTAGTCGAGGTAGCTGACGTCGTCGTCGACGACCTCGCCCTGGATGGCGATCGAGAAGTGCCGGTTGGTGCAGCAGCACTCGTTGAAGTACATGTCGACCTGGTACTCGCCCTCATCGAGCGGGATCTCGAGCAGGTAGTCGCCGGGTGAGGCGGCGTCGTCCCAGCGGATGGTCGACAGGATGGAGTTGTCCGCGGGATCCGTCGAGTCGAAGCCCAGCGCGTCCACCGAGTCGGCGTCCGGTGGACACCAGTTGATCAGCGAGCGCGCCGCGCCGGCGTCGTCCGGACGGATGAGGAGCGGGTCGTCCGCTTCCGGCGCGTCGATCCGCCGGTCGCCCAGCCAGTGCCTGCCCTGCGAGTCGATGAGCTCGGGGCCGCCCATGTTTATGCGTAGCGGTGTATCGAACGCGCAGTCGGGATTGACCACCGCGGAGGTCATCAAAAGCCGCGGGCAGAGCCCCTCGCTCTCGTCGGTGTGCACCGGCAGCAGGTCGTATCGCTGCACGCGGACGCAGCCGGCTTCGTGCGTGAACTCCGTGGCGTCGCCGGGGAGGTCCTGGACCTTGACGAAGTTCAGGTAGAGCTCGTAGCCGGCGACGGAGACGTCGGTACCGCCCGTCCAGACGCCGGTGGCGCTGCCGTCCTCGTTGAGGGTGACCACGAGGTCGTTGGGACACTGACTGAAGGGTGCGCCCGCCGGAAGGACCTCGATGGCGTCGATGATGGCGTTCGGATCGGTGCCGCCCGGACACGTCGGATCGACGCACGGGCGCAAGCCGACCTGGAGGCGACCGTTCCGGACCTCGACGTCGTCGAAGGAGAGACGCCCCGTGCGTCCGAGTCGGCCGCTGCGCGAGTACGCTGCGGCACTGACGTCCTCGGCCACAGTCTGCCCCTGCAGCTCGACGCTGAAGTGCCGGTTGGGGCAACAGCACTCGGTGAAGTAGAGATTCACCTGGTACATGGCGTTCGGCACCGGGAGCTGGATCAGGAAGTCGGTGTCTCCGCCGTCCGGATCGTTGCGCTGGCCGGCCAGGCCATCGCCGTCGTCGTCGCCGACGTCCCAGCGGATGGTGTTGAACACACGCTGGTTTGTGGCGGAGAACGCGTCGAGACCGAGCGACTCGAGCGAGTCGGCGTTGACGAGGCTCGACGCGACGCACCAGTTCTGGATGAAGTTGGTGCCGCCGGCGTCGTCGGGTCGAATGCCCAGGGCATCGCCCGGGCTCGGCTGGTCGCCGATCCAGAGGCGGCCGAGCGAGTCCCGCGTCGAGACGCCGCCCATGTTGATGCGGAGGGGCACCTCGAAATCCTTGGTCTCATCGACGACCGTGCCCGAAAGCGTCGGACACTGCTCGAGCCCCTCGGCCAGCACCGGGACGACCTCGTAGACGCCGACGCGCGTATCGAACGTGTCGGTGAACTCCGTGGCGTCGCCGGGGAGGCTCTCCACGAGGTTGCCGTTCCTGAGCACGTCGTACGACTCGACCTGACCGGAGCAGCCCGGCGCGGTCCAGATGCCCGTGACCTCGTCCGTCTCCTCGTTGTAGGCGAGCGACAGTCCGGAGGGACACGGACACTCGACGGCGCAGGAGAACGCCCCGCACCCTTCCGCGCCATCGGCCGTCAGCGGCACGACCTCGTAGCGGCCGAACCGGCTGCCGGCGAGGGTATCGGTGAAGCCCGTCGCGTCAGCCGGGAGCTCGAGGACCTTCTCTCCATCGCGGAAGACCTCGTAGCCCGAGACGTCGAAGCAGAGCGGCGCGTCGAAGGAGGCGACGACCTCGCCCGCTCCGGTGACCGAGCACTGCAGGTTGCCCGGGCACCTTCCGAAGCCAGGCAGGGTGCACTCGTCGAAGTCGGACGGAAGGATGGCGAGACCGTTCAGGATGGCGTTGATGTCGGTGCCCCCCGGACACTCGGGATCGGGACACGGCAGCAGGCGGATGTCGAGGATCTGATCCGCTCCGACGACGATGTCCTGCGCCTCGAGCGCGCCGGCGGCGCCGGTGACGCCGTTCGCGTAGGAGCCGACGTGCACGTCGGGGAAGAGGGTCTCTCCCTGCACGTCGATCTTGAAGTGACGCTGCGGGCAGCAGGACTCGCAGAAGTAGAAGCGCACGTCGTAGGTGCCCTCGTCGAGCGGCAGCTCGAACGCGTAGTCGATGCCGTCGGCGCCGCCATCCCAGCGGATGCTCTCGATCACTTGCGACGGCGGCACGCCCGGGAGCGTGCTCGTGTCGGCGCCTGCGGGGCACCAGGCGGTGATGACGTTGCCGCCGCCGACGTCGTTCGGTCTGAGGTTGAGCGGATCGGCGTTGGCGCCCTCGTCGCCGAGCCAGGTGCGGCCGAACTGGTCGACCACCTCCGGCCCGCCGGAGTTGACATAGAGCGGCGTGTCGAGCGTGACGTTGCGGTTGACGATGCCGCAGGAGAGCTCCGCGCACGGCTCCTCGCCATCGGCGACGAGCGGCACGACGCGGTAGCTCGCCTCGCGCTCTGCCTGGACGGCGCTGAAGCTCGAGGCATTCGCCGCCAGCGTGTCGATCAGCACATCGTTCTGGTAGACCTCGTAGCCGGTCACCTCGAAGCAGGCCGGTCCGTCCCAGGAGCCCTTGACCGTGTCGCTCTCGAGATCGATCTCGCAGCGGAAGTTGAACGGGCAGATCCGCACGCCGCCCTCGCACGGATCGACCTCGCTGGGCTCGACCGAGAGCGCCGCCAGGATCGGGTTGGGGTCGCCGCCGTCCGGGCACTCCGGATCGAGGCAGCCGAGCAGGGTGATGTCGAGCTCGCCGCTCTCGCCGACGTAGATGCCCTTGGCCGTCAGGGCGCCCGCGACGCCCACCGCGCCTCCGGCGAAGGTGCCCGGGTGGACGTCGGGAAAGACCACCGTCTCCTGCATCAGCACCTTCGAGTGCCGGTTGGCGCAGCACGACTCGCAGAAGTAGAGCGTCACGTCATAGGCGCCGGGATCGACGGGAATCTCGAGCGTGTACGGGATGGTGTCGCCGCCGATGTCCCAGCGGATGCTGCGGAGGATCTCGCCGTCGTCCGTCCCGGCGGTGAAGCCCAGCGCCTCCAGGACCTCGTCCGACTGCGGGCCGCACCACTGACCCGAGCCGAGCACGTTGGCGCCGCCGCCGTCGTTCGGACGGAGACCGAGGGGATCATTGTCGCCCTCGGCGACGTCCCCCAGCCAGACGCGGCCGAGCGAGTCGGTGATCTCGGGACCACCCATGTTGATGTGGAGCGGGGTGTCGAACGCCTGGGCGTCGACGCGGGCCGTCGGAATGAAGCAAGCGAGACCGGCGAGTAGGAGCAAAGCTGTCTGATCGCGGTGTGCGCGCATGGAGTCCTCCTGTCCCGAACGGCGAGTGGAGCGCCTGCTGGAGCGTCCCGGTTGTCCGTGGGAAGTCCCTGAAACCCTTTTTCCGTCGAGGCGGCGTTCGACCCGTGTGTTCGACCCGGAGACCCGGACGTGAGAGCCGCCCCTCCAACGCAGAGCTTCAGCGTATCGCGCCGCCGGGACCCGGTCAAACGGTTATTGACGGCGGTCTTTTGGGGTTCGTACACTCGCGGTCGCTTGGTTCTCCTGGTTGCGGGGGGGTGCGGACGCGCGGTTGGAGATGTCGACGGTGGTGTTTGAATCGAGGATGAGTTCGGGAACGGGGACGGGAATGGGAACGGGGACGGGGACGAGCATCGCGATGGCGCTTCTGGTTGTCGCCGCTGCGACGTCCCCGCTCTCCGCGGTGGTGATTTCCGAGATCCACTACAACCCGCCTCCCGGTGACGAGGCGCTCGAGTTCGTCGAGCTGGCCAATGACTCCTCGACTCCCCAGGACCTCTCGGGGTACTCGTTCGTCGAGGGGGTCCGGTTCGTCTTTCCGCGGGGCACCATCCTTCCGGGTCGCGGCGCCATCGTCGTCTGCGCGGATGTCGACGCCTTCACGGCGCGCCACGACATCGACAACGCGCTCGGCAACTTCGAGGGCCGGCTGGACGCCGGCGGCGAGCGGCTGACGCTCGTCAATCACGCCGGCGCCGTCGTCCAGAGCCTGCGCTTCCGCGACGAGGGGAAGTGGCCGGCGGCGCCGGACGGCACCGGGCACACGCTGTCGATCCGCGGCGTCCACCTCGACTCGTCCGAGCCCGAGAGCTGGGCGGCGAGCCTCGAGCTCGGCGGCACGCCGGGCCAGCCGAACTTCCCCGACGGCGAGACGCGGTTCATCGACGAGGACTTGCTCCCCCGCGGCGCGTCGTGGCGCTTCCGCAAGGGCACGGCGCCGTTCTCCGATCCTCCCACGGCCTGGCGCGAGCCCGACTTCGACGACCGCGGCTGGGACCAGGGGCGCGCGGGCTTCGGCTACGGCGACGGCGACGAC
>JBFFXF010000108.1:0-21671 GCA_041569895.1 Planctomycetota bacterium
CTGCTGACCAACAACCCGAAGAAGATCGACGCGTTCATCTACTACGGATACGACCTCGAGGTCGTCGACCAGTTGCCGATCATCGCGCCGCACGACCCGAATCGGAGCGGCTACCTCCGGACCAAGCGCGACAAGCTCGGACACCGGATTCCGGAGGAGCACCCCGAATCGATCGCCGACGAGAAGCGGCAGCGCAGCCGCGGGAGAAAGCCGTGAGATTCCTGCACCGCGTCAACGACGCTCGAATCGCCGCCGCGCGGCGCCACTGCCTCCGCGCCGTCCTCGCGCTGGCCGCCGCGTTGCTCGTCGGATCGCGCGCGGCCGCCCTCGAGGACGGGAAGAAGCAGCCCGACCGCGAGTCGAGCGCGTTCCTGCGATTCGTCGACGAGAAGGACGGTGGTCCGACGCTGGAGACCGCCGTGGTCTCCTACAGTCGCGGCAAGGGTGACGACAAGGTCACTGTCCACCTCGTGGGCGCGGTCCACATCGGCGACGGCGCCTACTACCGGCGCCTCGACACGCTCTTCGAGAAGTACGACGCGCTGCTCTACGAGCTGGTCAAGCCGAAGGACGCCTCGATCGAGGATCTGCGCCGCGCGCAACGGAAGAGCGGCGGCGGCGGCCTCAACATGATCGGCATGCTGCAGCGCTGGTTGAAGGACACCCTCGAGCTCGAGTTCCAGCTCGACGCCGTCGACTACACGCGCGACAACTTCGTCCACGCCGACCTCGACATCGAGACGTTCTTCGCGCTCCAGAAAGAGCGCGGGGAGTCGCTCTTCACGCTGATTCTGCGCTCGATCAAGCACGACCTCGAGCGGCAGGCGCGCGGCGAGACCGTCGCGCAGATCACGCTCTTCGATCTGATCCGCATCTTCACGAGCAAGGACCAGGCGCGCGCCTGGAAGCTCGTGCTCGGGCGCCAGTTCAACGAGATCGAGGACGCGCTCGCCGGCATCGAGGGGCCGAACGGATCGGTGATCCTCAGCGAGCGCAACAAGGTCGCGATCCGCGTGCTCGGGGAGACCATCGGCAAGGGCAAGAAGGAGATCGGCATCTTCTACGGCGCCGGTCACATGCAGGACCTCGAGAAGCGGCTGCTCGAGAGCGGCTTCGAGAAGGTCCGTCAGGAGTGGCTGGTGGCGTGGGACATGCGCGACGGCGCGACCGGGAAGCGACCGGCCGGCGCCGGGTCGAAGTCCCGGCCGGAGAGCGCCTCGCCGCGGCGGGCGCGGTTTTGAGGACGCGGGGACCTCGAGTGGTCCCTGCTTCGAGAAACCACGGGATACCGAAGAGACGACTTACAAGGAAGGAAGGAAACCGCGGAAAGCAGGAAACGGATAGACGAAACGGGTTCAGCTTCGTGAGCTTCGTTCGAGCCGTCGAACGGACCTTCCTGCCTTCCGCGTCCTTCTGCGACGATGCCGACCGTGCTGACTCTGATGGCGCACCCCGACGACGCCGAGATTCTCTGCGGTGGGACGCTGGCGCTGCTCTCGAAGCGCGGCTGGACGGTCCACATCGCCTCCGCGTCGCCCGGTGATTGCGGCTCGCCGGACAGGGCTCCCGACGACATCGCCGCCATCCGTCGGCGCGAGGGCGCCGACGCCGCCGCCGTCATCGGCGCGACCTTTCACTGCCTCGAGCGCCGCGACCTGCGGATCTTCTACGACGAGGACGGCGTGCGCCGCGCGACCACGCTCCTGCGGCGCGTCCGACCCGACGTCGTCATCACGCACAGCCCGAGCGACTACATGCTCGATCACGAGGAGACCTCGCGGATGGCCAGGGCGGCCTGCTTCAACGCGCCGATCCCGAACGCGCCGGTGACCGAGGAGTGCCCGCCGGTGGAGCACATCCCCCACCTCTACTACGCCGATCCGATCGAGGGTGTCGATCCGCTCGGCGCCGAGGTGCGGCCGTCGATCGTCGTCGACATCTCGAGCGTCATCGAGACGAAGCTCTCGATGCTCGCGAAGCACGCGTCGCAGCGCGAGTGGCTGCGGGCGCACCACGGCCTCGACGAGTATCTCGAATCGGCGAGGCGCTGGAGCGTCGAGCGCGGCCGGCTCGCCGGGTTCGATTCGGGCGAGGGCTTTCGCCAGCATCGCGGCCACGCCTACCCGTCGGACGATGCGCTCGCCGACGCGCTGGGCTTCCTCGTCGCCCCGACGTCGTGACAGCCGCCGCAGGCGGACGCGACGGTCCCCTCTCGCAATCGGTCTTCGCCCTCGAGCGTCACCCACGGCGACTCGCCGCGCAGCCACCGCGTGCGCCGGAACTGGACGACGCGCGCCCCTCCATCGGGCGCGAGCTCCCACGCCTCGAGGCCGCCGGGCGGGGGAGGCGGATGCCCCTCGACCCGCGCGAGCCCGCCGGGCTGCGCCGCCGTCCGCGCGCCGGTCGGCGGTCGAGGCCGCGCCGGAAGCGGGCCGGATGAACCGTCCGCCTCGTCGAGCGCGGCGAGGATCCGCTCGAGGATCGCCGCCATCTCGACGTCACCCGCAGCGCCGCGCTCACGCAGCCGCGCCGACTCGATCCGCAGGTCATCGAGCAGCATCCGCCGCCCGCGAGGCGGCAGCGGCCCCCCCGCTCCGGACCCGAGCGTATCGCCGAGCACCTCGACCTCCGCGCGATCGACCTCGTCGAACGAGGTCCGCGGAGAGATCGGCCGATCTCCCGGCGCATCGTCGCTCCCCGAGCGCGCGGCGAGCTCGACGATGAACAGTCGGTGAAAGAGAAAATTGGCGGGGTGAAAGGGATCGGCATGATACACCGCAATCGGAGCCGGCCCCTCGGGAACACCGCCGACGTACCCGTCGGGAATGCGCGGCGGAATCTCGTGGCAGGAAACGGAGAGAAGCACGAGACAGGCGAGAAACGCTGTCGGACATCGCGTCGTCCCCGTCCCCGTCCCCGTCCCCGTTCCCGTTCCCGTGCCCGTGCCCGTTCCCGAAAAAGCCGCTCGACGTCGCCCGCGGGATCCTGACGTCATGAAAGCACGGCAAGGAAGGCAGGAAGGCAGGAAAAGAAAGAAAGGAAGGCACGAAACACCACACAGCGAAAGTCCAGCCGACGAGCGACGAGGACGGGAACACAGATTACGCAGATGACGCAGATTGACGCAGAGAGGAGATCCCGGCCGCATCGGACTCGGCGTCCGACTCGGAATCGGAGTCGGCGTCGGTGTCGGTGTCGGAATCGGAATCGGAGTCGGAGTCGGAGTCGGCCTCGGTGTCGGTGTCGGAGTCGGTGTCGGCCTCGGTGTCGGTGTCGGCATCGGAGTCGGTGTCGGACTCTGTCTCGGTGTCTGCCTCCGCCCTCTGTCCTCTGTCTCGGTCCTCTGCGTCCGCCTCGGTCTCGGACTCTCAATCTTGCGCCCATTCATCGAGGACGAGGACGAGGACGAGGACGATTCGGGGCCGGGACCGGGAAGCACGCTCACAAAAACCTCCCCAACTTCCCCATCACCGCCAGCGCCGCGAGCAGCGCCACGACGCCGAGCAGCAGGGTCAGCGCCACCGGCAGGAGCTGGACCACGACGTCGAGCCGGCGCCATGTCTGGTCGATGACGCGGGTGCCGCTCTGCTCGAGCGCGCGCTCGAGGGTCCCGGACTGCTCGCCGGTGTGGACGGAGATGCGCACGTCGTCGGGGATGTCCTCGACGCGCTCGAGGCCTTCGGTGAGCGTCCTGCCGCGGCCGACGCTGTCCGCGAGTGTGGAGAGCACGTCGCGAACTCGCGCGCTCGGCGCGGTGCGGGCGACGAGCGGGATCGCCGTGGCGAGATCGACGCCGGCGCCGACGAGCAACCCGAGGAGGCGGAGCGCGCTCCCGAGCGACGATTGCCGGAGGGCTCGACCGATCACCGGCACCCGATCGACGATGCCCTCGACCCAGCGACCCGATGACGTCTCCGCGCTGCTGCCGCGCGTCGTCATGGCGCGCATGGCGAAGACGGCGAGAAGCACGGCCGGACCGAAGACGAGAGCCTGTATGGTCAGATACGCGGCGACCCGCCCCTGGAAGACGAGGAAGAGCGGCAGACCGGCGACCGCGACGACCGCGCACAGCGCCGGGTAGGCGAGTCGCTGCGCCAGACGGGCGCGGAGCGCGAGCTGGCGCTCGACCTCGGCCTCGACGCGGCGCAGCATCTCGGGGAGCTTCCCGGAGCGCTCGCCGGCGTCGACCACGGCGATGACGGCGAGCGACGGGCCGCCGTGGACGCGTCGCATCGCATCGGCGAGCGTGTCGCCGGCACCCAGCCGGGCGGCGACGCGGTCGGCGTAGCGCGAGAGGGTTCCTCGACCGAGACGGGAGAAGGATTCGAGGGCCTGGTGGACCGAGACGCCGCTCTCGAGGAGAACGGCGAGCTCGCCGAGGAGAGTGCGGGTCTCCTTCAGTCGCATTGCGCCGGCGGTCGGTCCGGGGCGGGTCGGCGCGCGGCTACTTCTTCGCCTGGCCGCACCAGTTGAACTCCGGCCGCGTGTACACCTCGATGTCGCCGTTGACGCTGGTCTGGCAGGCCAGCCGGACCTCGTCCTCGTGGCCGATGCGGAAGAAGCTGAAGCGGCACCGCAGGCGCTCGAGCAGGCCGGGCTTGCTGGTGTGCTCCATCCCCTCCTTGACGTACACGCGGCACTCGCCGCACTGCGCGAACCCGTGGCAGTTCAGGTACTTGTGAATGCCCGGGTAGAGATCGATACCCTCGCGGAGAGCCACCTGACGGAGGTTCTCGCCGGGCTTGCACTCGACCTCTCGGTTCTCGCGGATGAACTTGATCTTGGGCATCGCTCGTGTTCGCCGCTCTCGTTCGCTGCTCGTCTTCGCTCGTGGTCCCGACAGGGGCGGTATTGTAGAGAATCGCCCCGGCGATGAAAACCGTCAAGCGCCTCGCTTTTCCGGCCCCGAGCCGCCCTCGGGGCCGGGCGACGCGTCGCCGATCGGCCGCGTGATCGGGCCGTAGAACTCCGGCCGTCGGTCGGCGAAGCGGTCGATGCTGTGGCGGCCCGGCACGCGGACGAGCTTCTTGCGCCGGGCCCGCGACGGGTCGATCTCGGCGATGAGAACGGTCTCCGATTCGCCGTCGGCGAGGGCGAGCGTCCTGCCGTTGACGTCGACGATCCTCGAGAGGCCGATGAAGCGGAAGCCGCGCTCCTCGCCGACGCGGTTGGCGGCGACGTAGTAGACGACGTTCTCCATGCCGCGGGCGGGAATCGCGTGCAGCGCGAACTCCTCGGCGCCCGGAGGCCAGTTGGTCGGCAGCACGATGACGTCGGCGCCGGCGAGCGCCATGACGCGCGCCGATTCCGGAAAACTGCCGTCGTAGCAGATGTTCATGCCGACGCGGCAGAACGGCAGCTCGTGCACCGCGAACGGTCGGTCACCGGGCGTCACGAAGCGATCGAGCCCGAGCCACGGCAAGTGGATCTTTCGATATCCGGCCACCAGCCCGGCCGGCGAGACCATCGCGAGCGCGTTGAAGAGGTGCTCGCCGCTCGACTCGATGAGCCCGAAGACGATGGTGACGTCGAGCTCGCGCGCCAGCTCCCCGACCCGCTCCGTCGACGGTCCGGGCACCGGCTCGGCGAGGGCGGCGGCCTCCTCGCGCGACTCGAAGCAGTAGCCGGTGACGACGCATTCCGGGAACACCAGGAGCCGCGCGCCGCCGGCGCTCGCCTCGCGCGCGAACTCGGCGACGCGTTCGAGGTTGCGCTCGCGGTCGCCGAGCCGGACGTCCATCTGGATGGCAGCGACCTCGAAGGTCTCGGCGTCGCCCGGGGCGCTGTCGGGATCGGAGCTCATGGCGCTGTCCATGCTCGCAGGCGGTCATCCGCGGCGGAACCGCGGCGGTGACCAAAATAGAACCGGCTTGCCGCTCGCGCCGCGAGTCATTAGATTAGCGACTTTTTCGTCCGGACAAAAGGCGCCTTCGTGCCGATGGCCTGAAGTAGGTATGAGCCCGAGCACCACCACCACGAGCGTGCCGAAACGCGTCGTCCTCCTGCGGCGGCCCCTGCGCGCGCTGTCGCGGTACTTCAGCGGCCTCCTCGACCGCGTGCGCCCGTCGGAGACGACGACGCTCCTCTTCACGGCGATCCTCGTCGGCGCCGTCACCGGCCTCGCGGCGATTCTCTTCATCCAGCTGATCGACGGGATCACGGTGGTCGGCTTCGGCTGGATTCCGGAGCTCCTCCCCGCGACCGGCCGCTGGTGGCTCATCGTCGTGCCGGCGCTCGGGGGGCTGGTCGCAGGGCCGATCATCGCCCGCTTCGCGCGCGAGGCGAAGGGTCACGGCGTTCCGGAGGTGATGCAGGCGCTGGCGCTCAATCGTGGCGTCATCCGGCCGCGCGTCGCGGTGGCGAAGATCGTCGCGTCGTCGTTCTGCATCGGCACCGGCGGCTCGGCCGGTCGCGAGGGACCGATCGTCCAGGTCGGCTCGACGCTCGGATCGACGATCGGCCAGTTGCTCCGCCTGTCGGAGGAGCGCGTTCGCAACCTGGTCGCCTGCGGCGCCGCGGCGGGCGTGGCGGCGACGTTCAACGCGCCGATCGCCGGCGTCGCCTTCGCGATGGAGGTCCTCGCCGGTGACCTCGGACTCGGCATCCTGTCGAACGTCGTCCTGTCATCGGTGACGGCGAGCATCGTCAGCCAGCACTTCCTCGGCGACGAGCACGCGTTCCGCATGCCGGCCTACGACCTGAACAGCCCCGTCGAGATCCTCTTCTACGCCGTGCTCGGAGGCCTCGCCGCGCTCGTCGGCGTCGCCTTCATCCGCGTTCTCTACCGCTCCGAGGACCTCTTCGACAACTGGCGGGGAGTGCCGCTGTGGCTGAAGCCGGCGATCGGCGGGCTCCTCCTCGGCCTGGTGGCGTTCGTCTATCCGATGGCGCTCCAGCACGCGCCGGACGTCGGCGCGGATCAGGCGAGGTCCGCCCTGCCGCTGATCGAGAACATCCCCCACGTCTTCGGTTCGGGGTTCTCGACCATCGAGCAGGCGCTCGGCGGCCCGCAGCCGTGGGCGCTGCTCGCGGCGCTGATCGTGTTGAAGATGGTCGCGACGTCGCTGACCCTCGGATCGGGCAACTCGGGCGGCGTCTTCGCGCCGTCGCTCTTCATGGGCGCCATGACCGGAGGCCTCTTCGGCGTCGGCGTCAACGCCCTCTTCCCCGAGCTCGCCCCCCACCCGGGCGCCTACGCGCTCGCCGGCATGGCGGCGGTCTTCTCCGCCGCCGCCCGCGCGCCGCTGACCGCGATCCTGATCGCCTTCGAGATGAGCCACGACTACGCCGTCATCCTGCCGTTGATGGCGACGACGATCGCCGCCACGATGCTCGCGAGTCGGCTGCACCCGGAGTCGATCTACAGCCTCAAGCTGGTCCGCCGCGGCATCCGCCTGCTCAAGGGGCGCGACGTCGACGTCATGGACAGCGTGCTCGTCCGCGACATCATGAACCGGCGACCCCCGACCGTGCCGCCGACGATGACACTCGGCGAGCTCGAGCATTACTTCATCGCGAACCACCGTCACGGTGTCGTGGTCGTCGACGACGCCGGCGACCTGGTCGGCATCGTCACGCTGCAGGACCTCGCGCAGGCGAAGAGCGAGGCGGACTGGGAGGACGGCGCCGTCGGCGACGTGATGATCCGCACGCTGCTGACCGCGTACCCCGACGAGACGATGGGCGCCGCCCTCGGCCGCATGGCCGCCCGCGACGTCGGCCGCCTCCCCGTCGTCGACCGCGAGAACCCGAAGCGACTCGTCGGCCTCATCCGACGCCCCGACCTCGCGCGCGCCTACCAGCGCGGCCTCATCGGCCGGCAGGAACTCCGCGAGCGGAGCACGCAGCGGCACCTCAGCACCGGCACCGGCACCGAGCCGCTCGAGCTCGTCGTCGAGGCCGGCTCCGAGGTCGCCGGCCAGCGCGTCCGCGACCTCGAGCTGCCCCCCGGCGTCCTGCTGACCACACGCCGGCGCGGCGCCGTGCAGCAGCTTCTCCACGGCAAGGACATACTCGAGGTCGGCGACACGGTGCGCGCGCTGGCGGAGCCGGGGGTGGTGGATGCCGTGCGCGGGGCTTTTGCGGGCGGGCGCACGGCCGACGCGCACGAATGACGCGCGCAGCGCGTCGTCCTCGTCCTCGGTCCCGATCCCGGACCCGGTCCCGTGCCCGGTCCCGTGCCCGAAGGCCCTCGTCGTCTTTTCCGTGTGCGACGTCGGGGCCGGGCGATCGGGGTCGGAGTCCGAGACGGAGACGGAGATCGGAGATCGGAGATCGGAGGGCCGAGTTCGAGTCCGATGACCGATGCCGATGCCGACTCCGTCGCCATCGTTAAACGTACCCGTTCCCGTTCCCGTGCCCGTGCCCGTTCCCGTCCTCGAGGGCTCTGGTATCGGAGTCCGATGACCGACTCCGATACCGATGGCCGATGCCGATTCCGATTCCGACTCCGATGACCGATACCGACTCCGATCAGACGCGCGGCGTTCCCGGGGGCTCCAGCCGGCGATGTTTGGCGGTGGGGATCTTGCGGCGGATTTCGTCGACGCGGGCGAGGTCGATCTCCGCCAGGGCCAGGCCCGGGCCATCGGGGGCCATGGCGATCTCCTGGCCCCACGGGTCGATGATCAGCGAGTGGCCGAAGCTGTGGCGGATGCCATCATCGTCGTGGTGTCCGATCTGGGCCGGCGCGATGACGTAGCACTGGCACTCGATCGCGCGTGCCCGGAGCAGCGTGTGCCAGTGGGCGCGTCCCGTGGTGAGCGTGAACGCGGACGGGACGGTGATCAGCTGGGCGCCGCGGTCGACGAGCGCGCGGTAGAGCTCCGGGAAGCGGAGGTCGTAGCAGATCGTCATCCCGATGGCGCCGAGCGGCGTCGCGGCCACCACGATGTCTTCTCCGGACGCGACGGTCGCCGACTCCTGGAAGCGGACCTCCAGCGACACGTCGACATCGAAGAGGTGGATCTTGCGGTAGACGGCTGCGCGCTCACCGTCCGGCGAGAAGAGGACACTCGTGTTCCGGCAGCGCTGCTCATCGCCGCGCTCGTTGAACGATCCGAGCAGCAGCCAGATCCCGAGCTCCCGCGCGAGCGCGGCGAAGCGTGCGATCAGCGACCCCTCGAGCGGCTCGGCACGGCGCACCTTGTCGGCCTGCGGACCGAGAAAGTTGGTGTTCTCGGGCGTGGCCACGAGCCGCGCACCGCGACTCGCCGCCCGGCGAATGAGCCCCTCCGCGACCTCGAGGTTCGCGCCCTCATCCGCGGTCGACGTCATCTGAACCGCAGCGGCAAGGTACATTGCGACGGAATGATACCACGCCGCCGGTCCACGCCCCCACCATCTGGGTCTCGTCCTCGGTCTCGTCCTCGACCCGCATTGGAATCGGACTCGGTGTCGGTATCGGAAGTCGGAATCGGAATCGGAGTCCGAGTCGGAATCGGTGTCGGTATCGGTGTCGGTATCGGTATCGGTATCGGAATCGGAATCGGTCTCCGGTCTCTGGTCTCCGGTCTCTGTCTCGGACTCCACCAGCTCGGCCCCGACGTTGACTGCTGAACTGGCGTCGGGAGCTTTCGGGACCGGGTCCGGGACCGGGACCGGGAGGAGATCGGCGCTCAGGGCCCCCCCACCGCCCGCAGCAAGTCATACTGCCCGCGATTGTGCGTCACCAGCGCCTCCGTCAGCGCCGTGCGCGCTCGCACCAGGGCCTCCTGGGCGTCGAGGACGTCGATCAGCAGGCCGGTTCCGGCCTCGCGGCGCGCCTCGGAGATCGACACCGCCTCGCCGGCGGACTCCGCTTGCTGCCGTGCGGCCTCGACGCGCTCGCGCGCCGCCCGCACGGTCTCGTGCGACTCGACCACCTCGGCGACGATGCGGTTTTCGAGCGCGGAGCGCGTGAGCTCGGCCTCGCGGTGCCGGTGGGACGCCTCGCGCCAGCGCGAGATGCGGCCGGCCTCGAGCTCGAGCTCGAGCGCGAGGTAGTAGATCTCCTGATCGTCGGTGTCGCGTCCCGAGAGCGTCTCGCCGAACTCTCCATAGCTGACGCCGCCACGCACGGTCGGCATCAGCCAGCCGAGACCCTCGCGGCGCGCCACCGCCTCGAAGGCGCGTCGCGTGCTCTCGGCGCTCGAGAGCTCCGGGCGTCGCGACCTCGCCCTGGCGACGAGGTCGCTCGTTCCCGCGTCGGCCTCGAGGAACTCCACCGGGGCGAGCTGCTCGCTGAGCGGCGTCAGCACGACGCGCTCGTCGAGGCGCAGCAGCTCGACGAGTCGGGCGGACGCGACCCCGACGTCGCCCCGCGCCCGGGCGACGTCGCCCCGCGTCTCGGCGAGTCGGGCGCGCGCGCGGAGGGCGTCGAAACGGAGCCCGATGCCCTGCTCGACGCGAGCGTCCTCGACGCGCACGAGCTCCTCGGCGCGGCGCTGCGCCTGCTCGTGGATGCGCTGCTCGAGCGTCGCGAGCAGGAGGTCGTAGTAGCGGTGCGCCGCCTCGCGAAGCGACTCCTGCGTCGCGGCGGCGAGGTCCGCCTCGCGGGCGCGAGCGCGTCGCGACGCCGCGAGCGTGTCGAGGGCGGACTCGCCCGGATTCACCGAGAGCTCGATGCCGACGCCGCCGAACGCGTTTTGCTTGTCGACGTCGAGGAACTGCCCGCCGGTATCCTGGATCTTGCCCTCGTGACGGAACCACGAGACTCTCGGCTTCACCGCCGGGACCATTCCGAGGGCCGCGGACCACGTCGCGGCCGAGGCCGCTGCGGCCCGCTCGCGGGCGATGAGCACGTCGATCGCCTCGCGACGGTCGCCGAGGAACCGCAGCACGGTCGGCAGGTCGACCGCGAACGGAGCGCCCGGGACAGGACCGGCATCGAGCGCGTCGAGCCGCTCGACGACGGCGCGCGAGGGCTCCTCCCCCGCCGGCGTGGTCGAATCGTCGCTCGACCGTGCGGCCTCGACCGGCGACCAGCCGGAGACGTCGATGGTCCGCGTCGACGGGCGGGGCGCGCCGCAGCCGGCGACCAGCGCCCACCCGGCCAGCACGGCGACGATCCTCGCGCGTCCGCGGGCCGGTGGCGTCGGCCTCATGCCTTTCCTCCGGGCTGCGCCACCACCGGGTCGCCGTCCTCGAGGTCCGGCTTGCCGTCGATGACCTGATCGTCCTCCCCGATCCCCGAGACGACCTCGATGCGGATGCCATCGTCGAAGCCGGTCTCGATCTCGACGCGGCGCGCAACGCCATCGCGGTTGACGAAGACGTAGCGCTTCGCTCCTTTCCTGATGACGGCCGAGGCCGGCAGCATCAGCGCGTTGGCGCGATCGCTCACCGTGATGCGCACGTCGCAATACATCCCCGGCACGAAGACTCCGTCCGGGTTGGCGAGCTCGATCTCGCACCGCATCGTGTGCGTCCGCGGGTCGAGCGCGCCGGCGAGCCGCGTCAGCCTGGCGTCGATCGGCGTGTCGGGATCGGCGTCGAGGCGGATCTCGACCGGCTGGTTCCTGGCGACCTGCCGCACATCGCGCTCGGGAACGTGCACGAGGATGCGGACTCGCGAGACGTCCATCACCGTGAGGATCGGCGAGCCGTCGACCTGGACGAGCGCGCCGGCGTCGACGAATCGGCGCGTCACGACGGCCTCGGAGTACGGCGAGCGGATCTGGGTGAATCCGAGCAGCGTCTCGAGACGGAGCAGCTCGGCCCTGGCGGCCTCGTTTCGCGCCCTGGCGATCTCGAGCGCCGCGTCGGCGTCCTGCACGCCCGCTCTCGCCAGGTCCGCGGACGCGAGGGCCGCCTCGCCGCGCGCCTTCGCGACGACCGCCTGGGCCTCGGCCTCCTGTGCCTCCTCGGTGGTCGCGGCCTGGCGCTCCACCAGCGCCAGGCGCCGGGCGGCGATCTTCTCCTTGACGTCGACATCGGCCTTCCAGACCCGCACGGTCGCCTCCTTCTCCCGGAGCGTCGCGCGCGCGATCTGGCCCGTGGCCTCCGCCTGGGCGATGCGAGCGGCAGCCGTGCGCACGGCGGCCCCGGCGCGGTTGCGCTCGGCCTCGAGGTCGGGAGCGGCGATCCGCGCCAGCACCTTCTCGCGGCCGACGACGTCTCCCTCGAAGACCGCGACCTCCGCCAGCTGTCCCTGGACCATCGCCGCGAGGTCGGCCCGCTGGTAGGCGAGCACCGTTCCCGGATACCGCAGAACTCGCCTGAGGTTCTCGCGGCGGGGCGTCGTGGTCTTCACGCGCCGCGCCGTCCGCTCCCCGTCGGAGCCCTCGGCGCCGGCGACCGCGAGGGCGCCGAGGACGAGGATCGCGCACGCCGCCACCCGTCGAAGTCGCGTCGGGCCACGCGGCCTGTCCGCTCGTCGCACGCGTCTCATGATTGCCTCCAGTGAAGTGTGTCTCATGCTGTCTCCGGTGATCTCTCGAGGCGGAGCTTGCGAGCGATCGCCATGTAGAGCGACGGCGTCACCAGGAGCGTCAGCGCCGCGCCGCCGATCACCGCGCCGATGATCGCGCGGGCGAGCGGCACGTTCGCCTCGCTCCCGCGCCCGATCCCGAGGGCGAGCGGCAGCAACGCGAGCGCCGTCGTCAGCGCGGTCATGATCACCGGACGGAACCGCGCACGCGCCGCACTGACAACTGCGTCCTCGATCGCCGCACCCTCTCGCTGTCGCCGCGCCGCGAACTCGACGAGGAGGATCGAGTACTCGACGACGATGCCGGTCATCAGAATGAGCCCCATGAAGGACGGGATCCCGAGGTTGGTGCCGGTGAGGAGCATCACCGCCACGACGCCGAAGAAGGCGAGCGGCACCGTGAGAATCACCACGAACGGCAGCGCGAACGACCGGAACTGCGCCACCATGACGAGGTAGACCAGCACCGCCGCGATCAGCAGCCCGAAGGCGAACTGCCCGAGCGAATCGCGCATGCTCTTCACCTCGCCACGCATGGTGATCGTGTACCCCTTCGACGCGAGGCCCTCCTCGCCCTCCATGATCCGCTCCATGCGGGGCGAGCTCTCGAGGCGGCCCTCGATCTCCGCCGCGACCGAGCCGACGTCGCGTCCGTCGACATTGACGAAGACGTCGACCGTCCTGGTGATGTTCCTGTGCGTGACGACCGCGGGTTCCTCGGTCCAGCGCAGCCGGGCGATGTCCTTCAGCAGCACCGTCCGCACGGTATCCTTGCCGGTGATCGGGATGTTCTCGAGCGTCTCGAGCGTCTCGATCTTCTCCTCGGCGTACTGTGCGCCGATCAGGTAGTGGTTGCCGTTCGGCGCGATCCAGAACGACGGCGAGAAGTTCACCGACGAATTGATCGCCGCCGCGACGTTCTCGATGATCTCCTGCTGCGTGAGGCCGAGGTAGGCCGCCCTGGTGCGGTCGACCTGCAGCTCGATGGCGGGGAAATCGAGCGGCTGGCCCACCCGCACGTCCACGGCGCCGGGAACGCCGCGCGCCTCCTCGGCGATCGCGGCGGCGATCCGGTGGAGGCTCTTCAGATCGGAACCCTGCACCTGGATGTCGATCGGCGAGGGCAGTCCGAAGTTGAGCGCCGCGGTGAGCATGCCGCCGGTGTCGAACGCGAAGTCGACGTCGGGGAAGGTCTCGGACAGCGCGGCGCGCAGCTCACGCGCCCGGTCCTGGGCCGATCGGCTGCGATTGTCCTTCAGCTGCACGAGGATGAACGCGTCCATCGGTCCGGTGTTCGGCGTGTACGCGGCTGGCCAGTCGTAGAGAACACCGATGTTCGAGATCAGCAGCCGCAGCTCCGACTCGGGATCGTCGAGGTCCGGATCCGCCGCGCCGATGACCTCCTGGATCCTGGTCTCGACACGCTCGACGAGCCGCTCGTTGGCCTCGAGACTGGTGCCGAGCGGCGCCCGCATCAGCACGGTGAACTGCCCCGCGTCGACCGGCGGGAAGAGCTCCGTGCCGAGCAGCGGCGTGCCGACGAGCGCGACCAGGAAGAGCAGTCCCGCAATGCCGATGATGGCGGTTCGTTTGGCGAGCGAGCCCCGCACCCACTCGCCGTACCGCGAGGCCAGCTCGCCGACCTCCCCCGACTCGCGCGGCCCCTCGCCGGACGTCTCAGAGAAGAAGCGCGACGCCATCGCCGGGATGAAGGTCAGCGCGAGGAGGCACGACACGACCGCAGCGAACGAGACGGCGAGCGCCAGCGGGGTAAAGAGAAAGCGAGCCATGCCCGAGAGGAAGACCACCGGATAGAAGACGACGATGAACGTCACCGTCGCGATGACCACCGGCGTCGCGACCTCACGGCCACCGTCGAGCGCCGCCTGCATCCGCGACTTGCCCATGGCGAGGTGCCTGCGGATGTTCTCGACGACGACGATCGCCTGGTCGACGAGGATGCCGATCGACAGCGACAGTCCGCCGAGCGTCATCGCGTTGATCGTGTCACCGGTGTAGAAGAGCCCGATGAAGGCGCCGAAGAGGGCGAGCGGCACCGTGACGACGACCAGCGCGGTGGCGCCCGCGCTCCTGAGGAACCAGAAGACCACCAGCGTGACGAGCAGTCCGCCGACGATCGCGCTCCACAGCAGCGAGTTGATCGACCCGCGGACGTACGCGGACTGGTCCATGACGACGTCCATGCCGAGGTCGGCGGCCTTCGGATTGAACTCCTTGATGCGCTGCAGGATCAGGTCGCTGCGCTCCTTCACCTCGTCGACGACCTCGAGGGTGTTGGCGCCCGGCTGGCGGTAGATCGGGATGTAGACCTGTCGCCGGCCGTTGATGCGCACGATGTTGGTCTGGATCTGGTGCGTGTCCCGCGCCTCGCCGACATCGCGGATGAAGACCGGCGCGCCCTCGTCGACGCGGATCGGGATGTCGTTCAGCTCCGCGACCTCCTTGACCATCGCGTTCGAGACGACGAAGTACTCGTAGTCCCCCATGCGCATGCTGCCGATCGGCACGAACGGATTCGAGCGCTGGATCGCCTCGACCACGTCCATCGGCGAGAGGTTGCGCGATTCGAGGCGGTCGCGATCGACGTAGGCGAGGATGCGCCGGAGGACGCCGCCGTAGACCGCCGGCGCGATGACGCCCGAGATCGACTGCAGCCGGTTGCGCATCTCGTAGTACGCGACGTCGTAGAGCTCCTTCTCCGTCAGCGTCGGCGAGTGGACGCTCAGCAGGCAGAGCGGCACCGACGCCGTCGGATCGAACGGCATCACCATCGGCGGCAGCGTGCCCGGCGGCAGGTAGAACATGTCCGACACCGCCAGCGACGTCACCTGCGCCATCGCGGTGTCCGGATCGATGTCCTCGCGGAAGAAATCGCGGACGATGCTGACGCCGAGCATCGACGTCGCCTCCTGGTGCTCGATGCCGACGGACTGCCCGGTCCAGCGCTCGAGACGCGACGTCATGTCACGCTCGACCACCTCGGGAGGCATGCCGGGGTAGAGCGTGAGGATCTGGATCGCGGGCGTCTTGTAGATCGGCAGCAGGTCGGCCGGCAGCTCGAGCACCGACACCGTCCCGAGGACGAGCAGGATGAGGACGAGGACCGAGACCAGATAGGGATTGCGAAGCGCCGCTCGCACGAGTTGCATGGAGAACTCTCCCCCTCCGTCGATCGGTCCCGCGTCAATTCATCCCGTCAAGTCGTCTGGTCAATTCATCGCCACCAGTAACCCCTCGAGCGTCTCCGGCGAAACGTCGCCGATGGCGCAGTGCAGCCGGCCGTCGTCGCCGAACCCGATGACGCCATGGCCGCCCGGCACCTCGAAACGCGGTCTGCCGGCGGCGACCGCGCGTGCCCCCGGAAACTTCACGACCTCGGCCACGGGCACGAGGAAGAGCGACACCGGAGCGCCGCCGTGGCGCAGGATCAGCAGACCGACCCGCGCGCGGCCGAGATGGCAGAGCCGCGCCCCGTCCACCTGCCACGCCGTGCCGTCGGCCGCGAGCGGCTCGAGCGCGACGTCGATGCCGAGACGCTGCCTGAAGAAGTCGGACACGGCGGCGGGCTCGTCGCCGCCGACCTCGGGCCCCATCGCTCCCGCGATGAGCTTCCGGTAGTCCGCCGCGGCGACGGCGACGAGATCCGGCAGCGGGGAGTCCCCTTGCCGGTCCGGGAGGAACACCAGCGTCGCCACGAGGGCGACGATCGCCGCCGCGACCGCGACGGTCACCGCGAGACGACGACGCCAGCGCCCCGGCGGCGAGACCGCACGAGCGAGGGCGCGGGCAAGCGCCGCGTCCTCGTCACCGCCGGTGGCGCGCAACCGCGCGCCGATCTCGCGCTCGAGCGCTCCCTCCCGCGCGAAGAAGGCAGCGCACGACGGGCAGTCCTCGAGGTGCCGCGTGATCAGGAAGATGGTGCGGTCGTCGAGGTCCGAGTCGAGGTACGGCCAGATGAACTGGCGCGCTTCCTGGCACCTCATCGCCCGGCCCTCCCGATCGGTGCGTCATCGGCGACCGCGGCGAGGCGCTCGCGGATCTTGATGCGCGCGCGGAAGAGGCGCGCCATCACCGTGCCCTTCGGCACCTCGAGCGCGGCCGCGATCTCCGCGCAGGTCAGCCCGGCCACCGCCCTGAGGAGCAACACGGCGCGCTCCTCGTCGCCGATCCGACGGATGGCGCCCGAGAGACGCTGGTCGAGCCGCTCGTAGAGCGCCGCCGGATCCTCGAGGAGCTCGCGATACGCGAGATCCGCGTCGAGCCGCGCCCAGAAGCTGCCGTCGGGGACGTCGTCGTCCTCGATCCGGCGCACCCGCGAGCGGGAGCGGCGCCGGTTCGCGTTCCACGCCTCGTGGACGACGAAACGAAAGATCCACGCGCGGAAGTTGGTGCCCTCGACGTAGCGCAGGCGGTGCGCCCAGGCGGCGGCGAGCGCGGACTGGATGACGTCGTCGGCGTCGTCGGACGCGTCGACCATCCGCCGGGCCACGCCGACCACCTGGTCGGCCAGCGGCGCCAGCCGGCGCATGAAACCGTCTCGTGTCGTGATGTCGCACTCCATGGGAATCCCCGAACCCTCCGATTATGAAGGTTGTACGGGTCGAAACTGAATGCATGAATCCGGCTTTTTTTGCGCCCGGCCGACCGATGCCTTGATGCGAGGCGGCCGGTATGAGAAGACGGGCGCATGACCGACGGGACGAACGAGCCGCGGCCGTCCGTGGCGCGCCCTCCGCTCTGGCTGGCGCTGCTCCTCGCGGCGATGGCCGGCGGCATGGGGTGGGGCATCCGCGGTCAGTACGGCCACGAGACCGGCGCGATGATCGCCGGCGTGCTCGTCGGGCTGGTGGCCGTCCTCCTCTTCTGCCCGCGGATCACGTCACTCGGTGCGGCGCGCACGGTGGCGCTGGTGGCGATCGGCATCTCCTTCGGCGGCTCGATGACGTACGGTCAGACGGTCGGCCTGACGCACGACAACGAGTTGCTCGGCAACTGGGAGGCGCTCGGCTGGGGGCTTCTCGGCCTCGCGCTCAAGGGCGGCATCTGGGTCGGGTTCGCGGGCGCGCTTCTCGGCATGGCGCTCGGCGGCACGCGGTACCGGGCGCTCGAGGTGGCGCTCCTGGTGATCTCGATGATCGGCCTCCTCTTCCTCGGCGTGTACCTGCTCAACGAGCCGTTCGATCCGGCGAACCGGAAGCTGCCGGCGATCTACTTCTCCGACCACTGGGACTGGGAGCCCGACAAGGCGGACCTCAGCCCGCGTCGCGAGCGCTGGGGCGGTCTCCTCTTCGCGCTGGTCGCCCTGATCGTCCACGCCGGATTCTTCCGGCGCGACCGGCTGTCGCGCAACCTCGGCATCTGCGGCATCCTCGCGGGCGCCGTCGGGTTTCCGCTCGGCCAGTCGCTGCAGGCCTACCACGCCTGGAACAGAGAGTGGTTCAGCACGAGCTGGCTCGCCGGCATCGATCGGTACATGAACTGGTGGAACATGATGGAGATCACGTTCGGCGCCGTGCTCGGGCTCGGGCTGGCGCTCGGACTGTGGCTCAGCGCGCGCCACATCGCGTCGCATCACATCACCGGCGACGACGGCGCCGCGGGCGGTGTCGGTCACGGCGGCACGGACGCGGCCGAGCTCTCGCTGCCAATCGAGTGGTGGCTGCTCGCGCTCCACATCGGCGCCGTCTCGGTCTGGAATTTCCTCTCGGTCCCCTGGTTCGACGCGGTCGCCGACGTCGCGGTGACCATGGGACTCGTGCCCCTGATCGGCGTCATCGGCGGGCGCCTCTGGCCGTACATGGTCGCGCTGCCGGTGGTCGCGCTGCCGATCGCCGGCAAGACGTTGCGGCAGATGTCGTATCGCACCGATCAGATCGACCGCACCACCGGCTGGATCGTCTTCGTGGTCATCCCGATGCTGATCATGCTGGCGGCGGCGCTCGTCCTCTGGCGGCGCGGCGAGCGCGGCCAGACCGGTCGCTCGTTCAGCCGCTGGGCGTTGCTGCTGGCGACGTGGTTCTACTTCTGCCTCAACTTCGCCTTCTTCGAGTTCCCCTGGCCCTGGCGCGAGCCGACCGGGAGAACACCGTCGGCGTGGATCTTCCTCGTCTGCGCCGTGACGCTGTCGATCGCCGCGGTGTGGTATGGACGCCGGAAGGTCGCGTCGCCGGCTGGCGATCGCGGTGGCGTGGTCCTCGGTGGCGCCGGAGGCGGGGCCATCGCTGCCACCGGCGCGTCGACCGGAGATGCCGGGGTCGAGGGGGCGGGCGGTGGCGGGGGCATTCTCGGCGCCGCGCTGATGGATTCGACCGGCGACGCCAGGGACGAGGCCGAGGAGGAGGCCCGGGACGAGGGGGAAAGCGACAGCGATACCGAGACCGAGGACGAGAGCGTGGACGAGAGCGTGGGGGAGGCCGAGGACGAGGTCGAGGACGAGAGCGTGGAGGAGGAGGAAGGCGAGGACGAGCGGGAAGGCGACGAGGAGCAGGAAAGCGAGGACGAGGACGAGGACGAGGAGGAGAGCGAGGACGAGGACGACGAGGAGGACTCGAAGTCGCGCGGCTGAGAAGAGCGCTGCGTTTTTGCTCTGCGCCGCGACGGAGATCGGATACCATGGGGCGTGTTGGGTCGAGAGACGCGCTTCCCGCAGCGCCTCCTCTTGGCAGGGTCCCGGCGGCAGATCACCATCCACGGCGAGGCGGAGGAAGAGCGTTGAGCTCACACAATCATGTTTTGGCTGTCTCTGTCTTGCTCCTTTGGTGTTTCCCCGTCGCCGCGCAGGAGCCATGCGTCGATCTCTGCACCGACGCCGGCGCGACCTGCCGCGACCTCTGCACCGACGGTGCGAGAACCTGCCGGGATGTCTGCACCACCGGGGGTGACGCCTGCCGCGGCGCGTGTATCGCCGCGGCCGACCTCTGCCGCGACGGCTGCGAGGAGATCGCCGATCGGTGCAACCTCGATTGCAACGACCCGGCCGATGCGTGCCTCGGGGGCTGCCGGGTCGTGGGCGATGAGTGCCGTGACGTCTGCGTCACTGCCGGCAAGGGATGTCGCGACGCGTGTCGCGCGACCGCGACTGCCTGCCGTGGCGTCTGCACCCGGACCGGCGCTGCCTGCCGAACGGGCTGCACGAACACGGGCAACGTCTGCCGCACGGCGTGCACGACGACGGCGAACGCGTGCCGCGCGCCGTGCACCGCGACCGGAAGCGCCTGCCGGGCCACCTGCAACGCGACCCGGTCGGCGTGCCGCACGGCGTGCGACCTGTTGCCGGTCGGCGCCGCCGCGTGCAAGCGAAGGTGCGACGACACGCGGGACGACTGCGTCAGCGCGTGCAACTCGACCGAGAACACCTGCAAGCGGCCGTGCAACTCGGCCGAGTCGGCCTGCACGAGCGCGTGCAACGCCACCGAGGGCGCCTGCACCACCGCCTGCAACGCCACCCAGTCCGGCTGCACCACCGTCTGCAACGAGGCGGAGCCCGTCTGCATCGACGCCTGCAACCTCACCGAGACCGGCTGCACGGGCGCGTGCAACGTCACGCAGACGGGGTGCGAGAAGACCTGCAACCTGGTGCGCGCGGCGTGCCAGGCGCCGTGCCGCATCGCGGTCTCAGAGTGCGTCGAGCTCTGCAACACCGGGGAGAGCGAGTGCGTGCGGCCGTGCAACGACGCGGAGGCCGAGTGCCTCCGTCCGTGCCGTTTCCTCGAGCTCGACTGCCTCGTTCCCTGCAACGCGTCTGAGCTCGCCTGCCTCGAGACCTGCGACCTGTGCGACGCCGGTGACGTCGATGGCTGCGCCGCGTCCGGCGACGCGTGTCGCAACACGTGCGACTCGACGCTCGACATCTGCCGCCAGGGCTGCCGCAACCAGGGCGATCGCTGCAGCCGCGTCTGCGAGGAGGGCGGGCTGCGGTGCCGTCAGGCCTGCGAGGCGCAACTCGAGCAGTGCACCCAGCCGTGCGAGGCGCTCTGCGCCGCGTGCCCGGACTCCGAGGAGTGCCGACTGTGCCGCGAGACGTGCAACCTGCTGCTCTCGACGTGCACCGGGATCTGCGACCGGGCGCAGACGATCTGCAACGAGCCGTGCCGGCTCGGGACGAGGCTCTGCGTCGAGACGTGCGACGCGATCGACGGCGAGTGCCGCGGAAGCTGCAACAACCGCGAGGCGTCTTGCGTCGCGGAGTGCGCCGACGAGAACCCCGCGATCTCGGCAGCGCGGTTCCGTCGCGGGGACGCCGATCTCGACGGCTGCGTCAACAGTTGCGACGCCGACGCCATCCGCGCCTTCCTCGACGGCGGCCCGCCGCCGCGCTGCATGGACGCCGCGGACGCCAACGACGACGGCCGCATCGCTCTCGACGACGCGGAGGTGATCGACCTCTGGACGATGCAGGCCGGTCCGCCGCCACCGTATCCGGGTCCGTTCCTCGGCGCCGTCGACATCACGCGGGACGAGCTCTCGTGCGACGACTACCCCGTCGAGCTCCTCGACGTCGGCTGCACCGACGATGAGCCGGTCGAGTGCAAGCCGGCGGTCGCCTACATCCGCGGCGACGGCAACGGGGACGGCGTGATCAACATCTCCGACCCGCAGTACTCGCTCAACTTCCAGTTCCTCGGCAGCGACCCCTTCCCGTGCGCCGCGGCGGGCGACACGAACGGCGACGGCGTCATCAACATCTCCGACCCGCAGTACTCCCTGAACTTCCAGTTCCTGGGAGGCCCCCCACCACCGGCGCCCTTCCCGGAGTGTGGCTTCTCGGCCGACCCGGAGCAGATCGCCCTCGGCTGCGAGGACACGAGCGGGTGTGAGTGAACGGACCCGGTCCCGGTCCCGGTCCCGGACCCGGTCCCGGTCCCGAAAGCTCTCGATGTCATTCCAGCGGTCGCCGTCGGGGCCGAGCGGGCGGAGTGCGAGGCCGAGACGGAGACCGAGGCAGAGATCCGACGCCGATTCCGATTCCGAGGTCCGACTCCGAGGTCCGATTCAGAGGTCCGATTCAGAGATCAGATTCAGAGATCAGAGCACAGAGATCAGAGCACAGAGATCACACGGCTGAGACCCAGACCAGAGACGGTCTGATCGCCAATCTGCGTAATCTGCGTAATCTGCGGAAATCTGCGTTCCCGTGCTCGTCGAACGTCGGCCGCGCCATGGCCGCGACGCCTCTGTTCCCGTCAACCTATCTCCTTTCCTGCTTTCACCTTCTTCCTGACTTCCTGATGGGTCCGTCGCA
>JBFFXF010000109.1:0-21416 GCA_041569895.1 Planctomycetota bacterium
GTTGCGGAGTCCGATGACCGACTCCGACCCGACAGTTGCAAAAACGCACGTCCCGTGCTGGCGTGTCGCCCTCGAAAAGGCGGTTGTTCCGGGCCGCCGCCTGGTCTCGGCAGATCTCACTGTGAGTGAGGTTCGCCGAGAATTGAACCACAGAGGCACGGAGGACCGATACCGATACCGACTTCCGACGCCGATACCGATACCGCCGCCGATTCCAGGGTCCGACCCCTTGTTCCGAGCCGCGAACCTCCATCTTCAATCTGCGGAATCTGCGCAATCTGCGGACCGTCCCCCCCTCACTTCTGCGAAATCCGCGGAGCGCCTCCAGCCGGGGAGGTGGTGAGCGACGCTATTTTAGAAGGGCGACTCGAGCCACCCCCCGCTGTCGAAACGCAGCGGTGCCGGGGGGCCTCCGACTGTCAGGTCGTCGCGGCTGTTGGCCTGCTCGAGGAAGGCCGCCGAGAGGTAGACGTCCTCGAGGGCGAGGGTGTCCCGGACGTAGGCGACGAGGGGGCCGTGCTCGCGGCGCATGCACGTGCCGAGGGCGGTCGAGATCGCCTCGCGGTCATTCGGCAGCACGATCGGCGGCTTGGCGCCGAGCGGCGAGCAGGCGGTGAAGGCGTTGATCTGCGTGATGCGCTGGTCGACGCTCTCCATGAAGCGCGGGGTCGCGAACTCGATGAGGCCCATGCCGACCGCGTTGCCGTCGCTCTCCTCGGAGAGGGTGCGCACGAAGATTCGCCAGATCGCCGGCATCCCCTCCATCCACGGCTTTCCCTGGATGTAGCCGTAGACGCAGCGGCCGATGACGTTCGTGTCGAGCCCCGCGCCGGAGATGTTCTTGCCCATGCGGTCGCAGATCAGCAGGTCGAGCTCGTCGAACGGGAGGCGGCCCATCAGCCCGCGCGCCTCCTCGAGCAGCTCCGCCTCGCGCTCGAAGAGCGACTCGACCGGAACGCCGGCGACCCTCGCGGTCTCGTGATAGGCGTTCTCGAGGATGGCGAGCCCGCCGATGATCTTTCCGCTGCCGACGAGGATCTCGGCCGCCGAGCGGATCGCGTTGCCGAGTCCGAGGTCGAAGAGACGGCTGTGGTACTCCGCCGCGCCGTGCAGCTTGCCGAGCCCGATGCCGCAGATCTTCGTCAGTCCGCTCTCGATCGGACCCTTGTAGTCGGTGTGCGGCTTGACGCGGTTCATCAGCAGCACGCCGTCGCTCTCGTGCGCCACGCGGGCGATGTGGGCCTCGACGCCTTCCGGCGACGTGCCGAGGGGGATGGTCTCCATCTCGGCCCGGATCGGGCAGCCCATGGTCTCCTCGGTGACGCCGTAGTGGGCGATCAGCGCCCGCTGGCCCTCGGCGCTGGCCCCGCCGTGGCTGCCCATCGCCGGAATGATGAACGGCTTCGCGTCGCGCTGCTTGAAGAAGTCGACCGCGGCGCGGGTGATGACGTCGATGTTCGAGATGCCCCGGCTGCCGACGGTGATCCCGATGCGCGCGCCGGCCGCGATGGCGCCGTCCGGGAAGGTCCGGTCGAGCTCGGCCGTGACGGCCGCCGGGATGTCGTCGACGCGCGGGCGCGGGAAGCTCTGGCGGACGTGGAAAAAGCGAGGAATGTCGGTATTCTTTCCCATGATGTCACCGGGCCGGTCGCCGGAACACGGTGTGTGTTCTGTCACCATCAACCGTGTCCGATCACCGGATGCCGACATTGTAACACCGATGACGCGCGAGAGGACAGTGAGCACCCCGAAACCGGGCGTTCCCCGCGACGAGCTCGAGCGACGGCTGCGGTCGCTGCAGGAGAGGATGGCGCGCGCCGACCCGCTCGACGCCGCCGTCCTGGTCCAGAACGTCGACCTCTATTACTTCGCGGGCACCATCCAGACGAGCCACCTCCTGGTGCCGGCGGAGGGCTCGCCGCGTCTCCTCGTGCGCAAGGTTCTCGAACGGGCCCGGCAGGACTCGGCGCTCGAGGACGTCCGGCCGATGAGCAGCCTGCGCGCGCTCGCCGACGAGCTCGGTGCTCTCTGCGGCCCCCGCCCGTGGCGGATCGGCATGGAGCTCGACGTCATACCGTCACGCGCCGCCGAGGCGTACCGCGCGCGGCTCGGCGATGGGGTGGAGATCGTCGACATATCGGGAGCCGTGCTCGACATCCGTTCCGTCAAGAGCGACTGGGAGATCGAACGCATCCGCGAGTCGGCGCGCATCAACGATCGGCTCTACGAGGAGCTCCCCGGGCTCTGGGAAGACGGCATGTCGACCCTGTGCCTGCAGGCCCGCCTCGACTGCCGGGCGCGCGAGCTCGGCCACGTCGGCCTGGTGCGCATGCGCGGATTCAACATCGACGGTCTGATCGGCGTCTGCGTGTCGGGGCCGACCGGCGCGCTGCCGGGGCACTCGGAGTTTCCGATCGGAGGTCTCGGGCCGCACCCGGTCGTCGCGCACGGCGGCGACCCGGCGCGTATCGAGCGCGACACGCCGATCGCGTTCGACTATCTGGCCAACGGCAACGGCTACCACCATGACCAGACGCGCATGGCCGTCGTCGGCGCCATGCCGGACGAGGCGATGCGGATCTACGAGGCGATGCGGTCGACTCTGCGGGAGATCGAGGAGCGGCTGGCGCCGGGGGCGATTCCTTCCGATATCTACGAGGCGGCGCTCGAGTCGATCGCCGCGCGCGGGCTTGGCGAGGGATTCCTCGGGCCGGCCGGCCACGCCGTGCCGTTCGTCGGTCACGCGGTGGGGCTGGAGGTCAACGAGATCCCGGTGCTCGCCCGCAAGTTCGAGGAGCCGCTCGTGGCGGGGAACGTTCTCGCCGTCGAGCCGAAGTTCACGCATCCGCAGCTCGGCGTCATCGGCGTCGAGAACACGTACGTGGTGCGGGCGGGAGGCGTCGAGAGGATCGGCGCGACCGCCGAGGAGATCGTGCGGATCGAGCCATGAAAGCGCGGCCCTCGTGGAAGGACGCGACCAGGTCGGACGAGCTCCTCGTGACCGCGTTCCTGATGCGGCTCGCGCGCGAGTGGGACCTCCGCTTCGAGAACTTGCTGCGCACCGGGGCGGTCGGGAAGTGGTACAGCTCGGTCGGCAACGAGGCGCTGACGGTTTGCTCGGCGCTGGCGCTCCGGCCCGGCGACGGTCTGGTGACGTTGCATCGCGACGTCGGCGCCATCCTCGCGCGCTCGATCGACGCGCGCGCCCTCCTCGATGACATCCTCGGACGCGGGCGGGGCGATGCGGCGGCGCGCCGGCGCGCCGGCGAAGCGCGTGATTTCCTCTATCGTCTCGCGTGCCAGATGCTCGGGAAGCGCGACGGCTTCACCGGCGGATTCGAGCGCTCCTACCACTTCGGGCGCTTCGACGAGGCGACGGGCCTGATTCACGTCGGCATGATCAGTCACCTCGGCGCGATGATTCCGGTCGCCGCCGGCGTCGCCCTGGCGCAGTCGTTCCGCGGGGAATCCGCGGTGACGCTCAACTTCATCGGCGAGGGCGGCACGTCGACCGGGGACTTTCACGAGGGCCTCAACATGGCGGCCGTCTGGAAGCTGCCGCTCGTGCTCATCATCGAGAACAACCACTGGGCGTTCTCGACGCCCGAGAGCGAGCAGTACGCCTGCGCCAGCCTGAGCGACCGTGCCGCCGGGTACGGCATCGCCGGGTGCAGCATCGACGGGTGTGACGCGTTCGAGGTGCGACGGGTGATCGACGAGGCGGTGGATCGAGCCCGACGCGGTGAGGGGCCGACGCTCGTCGAGGCGCGCCTCGGGCGCCTGCGCGGTCACGCCGAGGCGGACGGCTCGCTCGACATCGTTCCGGCGCCGCAGCGCGCCGCCTACGTCGAGGCCGACCCGATGCCGCGGCTCGAGCGGGCGCTGGCGGCGGAGCGCATCGTCGAGGCGGCGCTTCTCGAGGAGATCGCCGCTCGGGTCCGTGAGCTGCTGGTCGACGTGATCGACCGCGCCCGGGCCTCGGCCGGGCCGGACCCGGCGCGCGACATCGCGACGCGGACCGTCTTCGCGCCGGCGGACGAGTTCGTCGAGACCGCGTCCGGCGACGCGACGGAGGAGGCCACGATGGTCGACGCGATCAGCCGGGGGCTCCGCGAGGAGATGCGCCGCGATCCCTCCGTCGTCCTCATGGGCCAGGACATCGCCGAACTCGGCGGCGCGTTCCGCGTCACGGGGGGCTTTCTCGCCGAGTTCGGCCGCCAGCGGGTTCGCAACACGCCGATCGCCGAGTCGGGCACTCTCGGGATCGCGGCCGGCGCGGCGCTGCTCGGCCTGCGCCCCGTCGTCGAGATGCAGTTCGCGGATTTCATCTCGTGCGGCTTCAACCAGGTGGTCAACGTCATCGCGAAGACGTACTTCCGGTGGCGCCGCCCCGTGCCGCTCGTCGTGCGGTGTCCGTCGGGCGGCGGCGCGGGCGCGGGTCCGTTCCACGCGCAGAATCCGGAGGCGTGGTTCACGCACACGCCCGGGCTCAAGGTGGTGGCGCCGGCGTTTCCGCGAGACGCCCTCGGCCTGATCAAGGCGGCGATTCGCGATCCGAACCCGGTGCTGTTCCTCGAGCACAAGCACCTCTATCGCCGCGTTCGCGAGCGGCTGCCGGACGGGGAGGTCCTGGTGCCGATCGGTCGCGCGCGGATCGTGCGTCCCGGCGACGACGTCACCGCGATCGCCTACGGCTGGATGGTCCATCGCGCGGTCGAGGCCGCCGCGCTCCTCGAGCGGGAGGGTATCTCGGTGGAGGTCGTCGACCTGCGGTCGCTGATCCCGTTTGACCGCGAGCTGCTGGGAGAGTCGATCGCGCGCACGTCGAGAGCCCTGGTCGCGCACGAGGCGACGCTGACCTGCGGTTTCGGCGCCGAGATCGCGGCCTGGATCGCCGACGAGCTCTTCGATCAGCTCGACGCGCCGGTCTCGCGCGTGGCGTTTCCGGACATTCCGGTGCCGTACGAGTCGACCCTGGAGGCCGCCTGCATACCGGACCCGGCTCGCATCGCGGTGGTGTTGAAAAAGCTGGTCGAGTATTGAGAATGGTCGACATGCCTCACGCGCCGAACCGACTCGCGACGGAATCGAGTCCCTACCTGCAGCAGCACGCGCGCAACCCCGTCGACTGGTATCCGTGGGGTGAGGAGGCGTTCGAGAAGTCCCGCAAGGAGGATCGCCCGATCTTCCTGTCGGTGGGTTACTCCTCGTGTCACTGGTGCCACGTCATGGAGCACGAGTCGTTCGAGGACGAGGAGGTCGCGCGCGTCCTCAACGAGCGCTTCGTGTCCATCAAGGTCGACCGCGAGGAGCGTCCCGACGTCGACGCGATCTACATGACGGCGGTCCAGATGATGACCGGCCAGGGCGGCTGGCCGATGAGCGTCTTCCTGACTCCCGATCTGAAGCCGTTCTACGGCGGCACGTACTTTCCGAAGGAATCGATGTACGGCCGGCCGGGATTCATCGAGGTGCTCGAGCACCTCGCGAGGCTCTACAGCCAGGAGCGGGAGAAGGTGTCGCAGGCCGCGACGGAGATCGGCCGGCGATTGACTGATTTCGACATCGCCCCGCGCGGCGACGACCTCCCCGGCGAGAAGGATCTCGAGCTCTTCTTCCGCGTGTCGGCGCAGCGCTTCGATTCGACCTTCGGCGGTTTCGGCGGCGCCCCGAAGTTCCCGCACTCGATGGACCTGTCACTGCTGCTGCGCTACTGGCAACGCACCGGCGAGAAGCTGGCGCTCGACATCGTCGAGCTGACGCTGACGAAGATGGCCGAGGGCGGCATGTACGACCAGATCGGCGGGGGTTTCCACCGCTACTCGGTCGACCGGCAGTGGCTCGTGCCGCATTTCGAGAAGATGCTCTACGACAACGCGCTGCTCGCCCGCACGTACCTCGAGGGCTGGCAGGCCACGCGTGAGCCGCTCTTCTTGCGCGTCGGACGAGAGATCCTCGACTACGTGATCCGCGAGATGACCGACCCCGCGGGGGGTTTCCACTCCGCGACCGACGCCGACAGCGAGGGCGAGGAGGGGAAGTTCTTCGTGTGGACGCCGGATGAGGTCGAGGAAGCGCTCGGCGTCGACGAGGCCAGGATTTTCTGCCTTCACTACGACATCACCGTGGGCGGCAACTTCGAGGGCAAGAGCATCCCGAACGTCTCGCGTCCGATCGAGCACATCGCGGTGAGCCACAAGCTCGACGTCGCGGAGGTCGAGCGCATCATCGCCGACAGTCGGAAGAAGCTCTACGACGTGCGGGCCCGGCGCGTGCCGCCGTTCCGCGACGAGAAGGTGATCGCGTCGTGGAGCGGGCTGATGCTCTCCGCCATGGCGCGCGGCCACCAGGTGACCGGTGACGGGCGCTACCTGGCGGCGGCGACCCGCGCGGCGGATTTCATCCGTGGCGAGCTCGACCGTGACGGCGTGCTGCACCGGATCTTCAAGGATGGCCAGACCAAGATCCCCGGCTATCTGGACGACTACGCCTACGTCGCGGAGGGTTTCCTCGACCTCCACGAGGCGACCTTCGACGTCGATCACCTCGACTTTGCGATCGACCTCACCGAGCGGCTGCTGCGTGAGTTCGCCGACGGCGATCCCGGCGGCGCCCTGTTCTACTCGTCGGCGCGCCACACGCACCTGATCCAGCGCCGCAAGGACATCTTCGACAACGCGACTCCATCGCCGACGTGGGTGGCGGCCTGGGTTCTCCTTCGGCTCGCCGCGCTCACCGGCGAGAGCCGGTACCGCAAGGCCGCCGAGGGGATCTACGGAGGGCTCGGCTCGCTGGTGGAGAAGGCGCCGATGGGCTTCGCGACGGCGCTGTCAGGCGTCGACTTCATGCTCGGCCCCGTCCTCGAGGTGGCGGTGCTCGGACGCCGCGATGACGAGGAGACCGGCCGCGCCCTGCGCGCCATCCACGGGCGCTTCATCCCGAAACGCGTCATCACCGGTGCCGACGACGCGGTGGGGGACGACACTGCCGCGCGGCTGCCGCTGCTGCGCAACCGCGGCCGCGTCGACGGCAAGACGACCGTCTACCTCTGCGAGAACTTCACCTGCGACCGACCGCTGACGGATATCGGGGAGCTCGAACGGGCGCTCGATGAACGCTCGCGGGCTCGGTGAACGAGCCGGACGCGCTCGCCATCACTCGTCCTCGTCCTCGATCGCTCGAGTCGGAAGAACCGTCCGCGCCGGAGACGGAGAACAGAGAAAGAAGACCGAGACAGAGATCCGAGATCCGATTCCGACTCCGAGGTCAGAGCCCGGCCGTCAATCTGCGTAATCTGCGCAATCTGCGTTCCCGTCCTCGTCGGACATCGGCCGCGCTGTCGATTCTGAATCCGATCTGCGTCATCCGCGTTCCCGTCCTCGTCGCCCGTCGGCCGCGCCGGCGGTCCTCACGACGCCGTCGTCCGCGGGGCCGGCATGGGGGGGCCCGGGAGGTCCGGGTCGCGTTCGTCCTTCGACTCGCGCAGCATGATGATCGCCGTCACCACGACGACGGCGCAGCTAATGGCGAAGATCGGCCGGGCGTTGTCGCCGAAGGCGTCCTTGAGGAGAACGCCGACGAAGGGGGCGATCGCCCAGCGCAGGCCGGTGAGGAAAGTGTGGATTCCCGTGTAGACCGGCACCTCCTCCTCCGACTTCGCGTAGTACAGCGAGCCGAGCATCCAGACCAGCGTGCCACCGCCGATGGCGATGCCCCGGAAGATGCGTCCGACGTAGACCCACTCGATCACCGGCGCGATCGCGAAGACGAGGAAGTCGACGGCGAAGATCAGATTGAGCACGGCGCGGATGCGCGTCGGCGGGTGCCGATCGACGATCCTGCCCCAGAAGACGAGCGTCAGGGCCATGCACCCCTGGACGATCACCACGTTGATCAGCGCCAGATCGAAGTAGTCCGCGTCGAGCGCGTCGACCGCGTGGATCTGCGTCAGCGGCAGGCTCATGATGTTGGCGAACCCGAAGACGATGAAGAACGACTCGTAGCGACGGAAGGCGCGGTCGCGTTTCCAGACTCCCCAGAACCGCTTCACCGTATCGACCACCGAGCCGGCCAGCGGTCGAGCTTCGGCGAGATCCTCGCGGACCGGCACCGAGCGGAACACCAGGCTGCCGACGAGGCCGAGAAAGGCGAGCGCCGGCATCAGGTAGTTGATCATCAGCGCCGCGTCGATCGGTGCGTCGCCCAGGAGGCGCACGAGCTCCTCGCGGCCCTCGCTCCAGTCGAGCGCCCACGACATGCCGAGCGCGAGCACGACCGTGAGCAGGAGCTGGATCTGGCGGTTGCGCCCGACGATGCGGCCGCGGAGGTTGGCGGGATAGTTCAAACGGTAGATGGTGATCCGCGCCGGGAGCGTCATCACCTGGAACGTGTGCGCCACGACGTGGAGGATGACGAAACCGAGGGCGAACGTCGGCTTGACGAAGAAGATGAGGCCGATGGCGATCCGCGCCGCCAGCTCCGGCCAGAAGATGAGGGCCGACTTGCCCCGGCGCAGCGCGAGGTGCGCGACGAAGACCGAGCAGAGGAGCCCGAGGCACTGTCCGCTGGTGATCAGCGCGACCTCGAAGTCGCTGGCGCGAAAGCCGCGTTTGGCGATCGCCGGTCCCATCTCGAAGGTCGCGATGACCGCCGCGCCGAAGGTCGCCGCCACCAGGTCGAGGCGCCGGGTCGCGAGGCCGACGGCGTCCAGCTCGCCGGCGGTGCCCTGCGCGACCGGCGGGGACTCCGCGGCGGGAGGTCGAGCTTCGAGGCCGGGGGGCGGCTTCGCGCTCGCGCCGGCGGGATCGTGCGATTCATTCATGAACGGCCGATTATAGCAGTGAGGTCAATGCCCGGCGGTCGAGGTGAAGGCCATCTCCGGAGCCGGTTTGCGGCGAGCGCCTCCTGTCGCACGCGTTTCCTGCCGAAGTGAGTAGCATCCGGGTGCCCCCGTGATATACTCCCGTCCTTCAGCGGCCGGGCGTGCGTCCTCTCGGAGCCATCCGGAAAGCCGCGCCAGACCAGCCCGTCGTCGTCGCGGAGCGCTCGAGCGACCTCGTCACCACGGAACGGCGCATCGCCGCGAGACGTCCGGAAACGTCGTCCACCCGCGCCGCGCGCGAGTCGACGCCAGCAAGATCCCGAAAGTCACGGCATGATCGCCCGCAGACACAAGTGGATGGTGGAGTCGGTGAGTCGCCTCGTGCGACGCGGCGCGACGTCCAACCTCCTGAAGATCTTCGAGAAGGCGAGGCCGGTCGAGATCGCCGCCGTGCTCCAGGACTTGCCACGCCCCGAGCGACGCGAGGCCTTCTCGACGCTCTTCCAGAACGACATCGAGAAGACCGCCGAGGCGATCTCCGAGCTCAAGGAAGAGGTCGCGATCAGTCTTCTCGATTCGCTCGAGAACCCGCAGATCGAGAAAATCCTCCGCGCCATGCCGCCGGACGATGCGGCGGTGCTCATCGAGGCCCTGCCGGAGGAGCGGCGGGAGGAGCTCCTCGCCAAGATGAAGATCGACGAGAAGGGCGAGGTGCAGGAACTCCTCGAGTTCGATAGCGAGACCGCCGGTCGCATCATGACGACCAACGTGCTCGCGCTGATCGAGGACCTCACGGTCGAACAGGCGATCAGCGAGCTCCAGAAGCGCCTTCGCGACGAGCCCGAGAACTCGTTCTACCTCTACGTCATCGATGACCGGGGTCACCTCGTCGGCGTGTGCAGCCTCCGCGAGCTGCTGATCCGCTCACCGGAGACACGTCTCAAGCAGTTCATGAAGACCGACGTCATCAGCGCGCGCACGCACACGGATCAGGAGGAAGTCGCCCACCTTGTCGCCGACTACAACCTGCTGGCGGTGCCGGTGGTCGACGAGGAGAACAAGCTGATCGGACTGGTGACGGTCGACGACGTCATCGACGTCATCCGCGAGGAGGCGACCGAGGACATCTTCGCGCTCGCCGGCGTCGACGCCGACGATCGGGCCCTGGGCAACGCCTCGAGGTCCTTCAAGCGGCGCATTCCGTGGCTCCTGGTGAGCCTCGGCACGGCGCTGATCTCGGTCGTCGTCGTCAGTCAGTTCCACACGACGCTCCAGCAGAATCTCGAGTTCGCCATCCTGCTGCCGCTGGTGGCGGCGATCGGCGGTCACGCCGCGACGCAGACCATGACGGTGGTCGTGCGCGGGATCTCGACGGGCGAGGTCAACTCCGAGACCGGCCGGCGCGCGTTCTTCAAGGAGGTCGCGGTGGGGCTGATCAACGGGCTGGTGATGGGAGTCGCCGGCGCCGGTCTGGTCGCGCTGCGCGGCAAGTCGCTCGAGGAGGGAGCGACTCTCGGCGCCATCGTGTTCCTGTCGATGATCGTGATCATGCTCGTCGCGGCGGTGATCGGCTCGTTCATCCCGATCACGCTGAAGCGCTTCAACTTCGACCCCGCCATCGCCTCGAGCGTCTTCGTGATCACCATCACCGACGTGCTCGGCTTCTTCGCCTTCCTCGGCCTGGCGACGATGACGCTGAGGTTCTTTCCGCAGCTGCTGAGCTGACCCTCCCCCCGACCCCGGTCCCGGTCCCGTGCCCGTGCCCGTGCCCGAAAGTGATCGCCATCGGTCTCGTACTCGACGTCGGGGCCGAGCCGTCGGAGTCGGAGAGCGAGGCAGAGATCCGATGACCGATTCCGACCCCGACTCCGACTCCGATACCGACTCCGATTCCGATGTCCGATTCCGATGTCCGATTCGGAGTCTGACCTCGGATCTCTGTCCCCCCCCGTCAAACGAGCTTCCGGCGCAGCTCCGCGAGGTAGTTGAGCGCCTCGAGTGGCGTCATCGCGTCGATGTCGGCGGACTTCAGCGCCTGCAGGATCGGCTCGTTGGCGTTCTGGAAGAGATCGAGCTGGAGCGCCCGGCGGCGGGCGCCGTCCTCGCCATCGGCCTCGTCCTCCGGCTCGCGTGGCGGTGCGAAGGCCGGGCGCCCGTGGACGTCGATGGCCTGCGCCTCGAGCCGCGCGAGCACCTCCCTGGCGCGCTGGATGACGCCGCGAGGAATGCCGGCGAGACGCGCCACGTGGATTCCGTAGCTCTTGTCGGTGGCGCCGTCGACGACCTTGCGGAGAAAGACGATCTCGTCGTTCCACTCCTTCACCTGGAACGTGCAGTTGCGCACCAGGGGCGTGGTCAGCGCCAGCTCCGTGAGCTCCTGGTAGTGCGTCGCGAAGAGCGTCCGCGCGCGCAGGCTCTCCGTGATGTGCTCGGTGATCGCCCACGCCAGACTGAGGCCGTCGAACGTGCTCGTGCCGCGTCCGACCTCGTCGAGAACGAGCAGGCTGCGACGGGTGGCGTTGTTGAGGATGTTCGCCGTCTCCTGCATCTCGACCATGAAGGTGCTCTGCCCGCGAGCGATGTCGTCCGCGGCGCCGACCCGCGTGAAGATGCGATCGACGACGCCGATCCGCGCACGGGCCGCCGGCACGAAGCTCCCCGTGTGCGCGAGCAGCACGAGCAACGCCACCTGGCGGATGTAGGTCGACTTTCCTGCCATGTTCGGGCCGGTGATGACGACGATCGGTCGCTCCGAGTCGAGGTCGATCGAGTTCGGGACGAACTCTCCGGACGGCAGCAGCGTCTCGATGACGGGGTGGCGACCGTCCTCGATCGAGAGCACGTCCGAGTCGTCGACGATCGGTCGCGTGTAGCCGCGATCGCGGCCGAGGAACGCGAACGCCGCGATGACGTCGATCTCGGCGACGGCCCGCGCGGCGAGCTGGACGTCGGGGATGTGCTCGCCTGCCGCGTCGCGCAGCTCGCAGAAGATGCCGTACTCGCGCTCCATGGCGGTCTCGCGCGCGTGCAGCACGCGGTTCTCGAACTCCTTGAGCTCCGGGGTGATGTAGCGCTCGGCGTTCTTCAGCGTCTGCTTGCGGATGTAGTGGGCGGGGACCCTGTCCGCGTGGGCGTTGGTGACCTCGATGTAGTAGCCGAAGACCCGGTTGAAGCCGACCTTGAGGCTGGGGATCCCGACGCGTTCCGTCTCCTCTTGCTGGTAGCGCGCTATCCACTGCGTGCCCTCCGAGGAGAGCTCGCGGAGCGCGTCGAGCTCGGCGTCGAAGCCGTCCCGGATGATGCCACCCTCGCGCACGGGGATGGGCGGTGAATCGACCAGCGTGCGTCCGATTCTCGCCGCGAGCTCCTCGAAGCCGTCGATCGCCGCAACGCGTTCGGCGAAGAAATGACAGTCGAGTCCGCCGACGATCCCGGCGATCGCCGGCAATGCCTCCAGCGAGGTCCCGAGCGCCGCGAGGTCGCGGCCGTTGGCGCTGCCGTAGCTGATTCGCGCGCAGATGCGTTCGAGATCGTGGACGCCCCGGAGGACTTCGCGCAACGAATCGAGAGTTGCGCCGCTGTCGACAAGGGCCTGCACTCCCTCCTGACGCGAGCGGATGTCGCCGACGCCGACGAGGGGCTTCAGCAGCCAGTCGCGCAGGCGCCTGGCGCCGAGAGCGGTCACCGTGCGATCGAAACAGTGGAGCAGCGTCCCCTCCCGGTCGCCGCCCCGGAACTTCTCGGTGATCTCGAGCGCGCGACGCGTCGCCGGATCGAGGAGCATGTGCGCCGCGCCCGAGTGAGGGCGCAGCCGCGTGATGTGTCCGAGCGCGTTCTTCTGCGTCTCCTGCAGGTAGTGCAGGAGGCCACCCGCCGCCCGCACGGCCGCGTTCATGTGCTCGCAGCCGAATCCCTCGAGCGTCCGCGTGCCGAAATGCTCGGTGAGCGTCCGCCGCGCCGTATCGGCGTCGAAGCACCAGTCCGGCATCGGCGTCAGGAAGACGTTGTCGATGACCTCCCGGAGCGCGTGGTGCTCGTCGAGACCTCGCGCCAGCGACTCGGGGAGAACGCACTCGGCCGGCGACAGCCGCGAGACCTCCGCGATCGCGGCGCCCGTGCGAGCATCCTCCCAGACCTGAAACTCGCCGGTCGAGAGGTCGATCCACGCCAGCCCGAGCCCCTTCCCCGGCACGACCAGCGAGACGATGAAGTTGTTCGACTTCTCGCCGATGATGCGCTCGTCGGTGATGGTACCGGGAGACACCACACGGACCACCTCGCGGTCGACCAGTCCACGAGCGTCCCGGGCGTCCTGCACCTGCTCGCAGATCGCCACCCGCTTGCCCGCCTTCAACAGCCGCGGCAGATAGGTGTCGACCGAGCGGATCGGCACCCCGGCCATCGGAATCGCGTCGCGGTCCTTGCTGCGTGACGTCAACGCGATCCCCAGAATCTCGGAGGCGACGCGGGCGTCATCGAAGAACATCTCGTAGAAGTCGCCCATCCGGAAGAAGAGGATCTCGTCGCGGTACCTCTCCTTCATGGAGAGATACTGCCGCATCATCGGCGTGCTGAGCGAATCGCCGCCGCCTTGCTTGGAGACCATGCGGGGGATTGTAGGAGCGGGGGCGGGGTTGTCAATCCGCGCAGCCCGGGCCCGGGCCTGGACTCGGGATGCGGGCCCGGTCCCGCGCCCGCCCGCGTGCTCGTCCTCGTCCTCGTCCTCGAACCCTCGAGACCGAGACCGAGACAGAGACCGAGACAGAGACCGAGACAGAGACAGAGACAGAGGACCGATACCGGTACCGATTCCGAGGTCCGAAGCAGATGCCGATTCGGACTCCGACCCCGACCCCGACCCCGACTCCGATACCGACTCGGATTCCGATTCCGATGCGTCGCAGGGTCTCGCCGGCGAAGTCGGGGAGCGCTTCGGGACCGGGACCGGGACCGGGACCGGGAACGGGAAGGAAGGCGATCGCTACTTCTTATCCGTATCGTCGCTCTCGACGAAGATCGATTCCCACGCCGCGTCGAGCGACGAGAGGATGTTCTCCGACGACAGGTCGATCGAGCTCGACTGCCCCTGCGCGATCGCGGCGCGCTGCTCGTCGTGGGTCGTGCGGGCGGCGAGTCGCTGCTTGCGGATCTTCTCCTCTTCCTGGCGGGAGATCGGCACCAGCTCCATCAGGGCCTTCTTGATGTCGGTCGAGGTACCGAGGTAGATCGCGAGATCGCACTTCGACTTCGCCTGCACCTCCTTCAGGACGTCCTTGGTCGGGATGTCCTGCAGGAGGAGGAGCATCAGGTTCCCCATCTTGTCGATCGGCAGGATCAGGTGCCGGTGCAGGAAGACGGGATCGAACGGCTCCAGGAGCTTCCTGTTGATCTCGTAGCACGACGGTCGGAGGCAGGGCAGCTGATACTGGATGCTCAGCGCCTTGACGATATCCGTCTCGACGATGTAGCCGAGGTCGAGGAGGATCGCGCCGAGCGCATCCCCGCTCTGCCGCTGGATCTGGAGCGCCTCGTCGAGTTGCTCGTGCGTGATGAGCCCATCGCCGACCAGGATCTCGCCGAACCGCCGACGTCGTAGTTTTCCGATCATTGCCATGCCGTTTGCCGTGATGGAATGAAAGTGTCCAAGGAAACCTACACGCTTCGACCCGATTCCGTCAAACCGACCGCGCGCGGAGCCGCGTGCGGGCCGGTAACCGTGACGGTTTGACGCATCTTACCGACCATCCTACTGTTCCGATGGGACAGGAGACGCTCCGTCCGGAGTGCGGAGACCTGAATATAAAGCAGAAGGCGCGGCGGGAGGAATGAGCGAACAGCAGGAGACGTCCCAGGGACGGCAGATCACGCTCGAGTCCGGCGATCCGCCGGACCGCGGAGAGGCCGCTCACGAGCGCGAGTTTCCGAGCAGCTCGGCGCTCGTCACGGCGCAAGTGGTCCGGATCATCGAGCTCCTCGTGGCTGAAGGCTTCATTGAAGAGAGCAAGAAGAACCAGGTGGCGGTGTGCTTCCAGGAGGGTCTCTGGAACGCCGTGGTTCACGGCAATCGAGAGAGCTTTTCCACCCCCGTCAGTCTCCGGATCTTCGACGACGGGGACGAGTGGCACGCGCAGATCGACGACCGGGGCGATGGCTTCACGTCCGCGGTCCTCAACGAACCGGTCGAGGACAGCGAGTGGGGCCAGAGCGGCCGTGGTCTGCGAATCATGAGCCTCTACGCGAAACGCGTCGCCTATTACCGCGATGGACGCACACTCGTGCTGACCTTCGAGAGATCGGGGAAACGGCGGCAAGACCCGGCCGAATCCGGGGACACCGCGACGGAGAAAAGCCCGTGATCGAGCGGGCGTGACACACGGGGAGCCGGAGAACACACAGAAGGCCGGAGGCAACGACACATGCAGCTGACAACCGACAGGATCGTCAAGGTCGAGGAGCGGGACGGCGTCCACGTCGTCTGCTTCATCAGCGGCCAGATACGGGACGAGACCGAGATCCACCGAGCGCTCGAGGAGATCGGCCAGTACATCGACAAGAACGAGAAATCGAAGATCCTCGTCGATCTCGAGAACCTCGAGTACCTCTCCAGCGCCGGACTCGGCAACCTCGTCGGACTGCTGAAGAAGAGCCGCAAGACGAACGGCGTCTTCAAGCTCTGCTCCCTGCAGGACTCCATCAAGGAGCTCTTCCAGGTGATGCGCCTCGACAAGATCTTCGAGATCCACGACAGCCAGGACACGGCGCTCGCGGCCTTCTGACGCCGTACTGGACCGTCAGCGGCGCGACGTGCGGGACTCGGCGGCTCCGTCGGTCTCGTGCAGGCGATGATGGATCGCCTCCGCCAGCTTCGGCCCGACGACCTCGCGGATGCTGTCGAGATCGGCCTCGCGCAGCCGCTTGACGCTGCCGAAGTGCCGCAGCAGCTTCTCGGCGCGCTTCCTGCCGACGCCCGGAATGCCCTCGAGGCCCGTCCTCACCGCCGCCTTCTTGCGGAGCTCGCGGTGGTACCGGATCGCGAATCGGTGCGCCTCGTCGCGGATGTGCTGGATGAGGAGCGACTCGGCGGAGTCCTGGGTCATCGGCAACGGATCGGAACGACCCGGGATGAAGATCCTCTCGGTGGTGCCGCGGCGCCGGCGCTTCTTGGCGAGCGACACCAGCCCGACGTCGTCGATGTCGAGCTTCCGGAACACCGCGTACGCCACGCCGAGCTGGCCCTTCCCGCCGTCGATCACCACCAGATCCGGCAGGTCGTGCGGCGCTTCCCGCCAGTCGCGGAAGCGGCGCTCCAGGACCTCACGCATCATCGAGAAGTCGTCGGCGCCCGACACCGTCTTGATGCGGAACTTGCGATACTGACTGCGCTCCGGCAGACCGTCCTCGAACACCACCATCGAGCCGACCGCCAGCCGGCCCTGGAAGTTGGAGATGTCGAAGCACTCGATGCGGCGCGGGTAGCGTGACAGCTCGAGTCGTTTCTGCAGGCCCTCGAGCGTCGTGTGGACGCGCTCCGTCCGGCTGCGTGCGACCTCGAAGTGGTTGCGCGCGTTCTCCGACGCCATCTCGACGAGGCGTTTTCTGTCACCGCGCTGCGGTACGCGCACCTCGACCGCCGAGCCGCGCTTTTCCCGCAGCCACTGCGACAGCACGTCGCGTTCCGGAAAGTCGGTGTCGCAGAGGATCCGCGGCGGCACGAAGCGGTCCGCGAGGTAGTACTGCGTCAGAAAGCTGGCGATGATCTCCGCGGATTCCAGGTTGCTGCGGAAGCTGTGCGTGTGCGAGTTGATGATCTTGCCGTCGCGAATCACCAGCTCGTGAACGGCCACCGCGTCACCCTGCCGGTGGTGCGCGAAGACGTCCATCTCGCCGAAGGCGACGTCCTGGGCCTTCTGCACCTCGAAGACCCGTTCGATGGCACGGATCTGGTCGCGGTACCGCGCCGCGAGCTCGAACTGCCGGTTCTCCGACGCCCGGCGCATCTTGCCGTCGAGCAGATCGAGGAGTTTCTTGTTCTGGCCTCGCAGGAACAGGATGACCTCGTCGACGTCCTCCATGTACTTCTCGCGGGAGATCAGATCGACGCAGGGCGCCGTGCAGCGACCGATGTCGTACTCGATGCACGGCCGCTTGCGCGTCGCGAAGAACCCGTTGGTGCAGGTGCGCAGCGGGAAGACCTTCTTGATCACTCGCAGCATCTCGCGCACCGACCCCGCCGAGCCGTACGGCCCGAAATAGACGTCGCCGTCGTTCTGGTAGCGCCTCGTCACCTTGACGCGGGGCCACTCCTCGGTGACGGTCACCTTGAGGCACACGTAGTTCTTGTCGTCGCGGAGGCGGATATTGAAGAGCGGCCGCCGCTTCTTGATCAGGTTGTTCTCGAGGATCAGCGCCTCGGCCTCCGACGCCGTGACGATGCAGTCGACGTCGGCGATTCGCTCCACCAGAAACTTGTAGAAGATCCGCGTGTCGGACGACTTCGCGAAGTACGAGCGGACGCGCGAGCGGAGGTTGACCGCCTTGCCGACGTAGAGCGTCCGGTTGCGGCAGTCTCGCATGATGTAGACTCCCGGCGAGGCGGGAAACCGGCGGACCTTCTCGAGGAGCGCCTCGCGGTCGGCGGGCGGCTCGTCCGCCCTCGCCTCCCGTTGCGTGCTGCCTGGATCCGCGGACATTTCCGTATCAACTCGCATGGAGCCGCTCGCTGGACACTATGGAGCCGGCGGTGGCGCGCCCCGGTCGTACTCGAGATAGTATATCCGCCGCCCCATCTCGCGGAACTTCCGCTCGTAGAGGGTGCGGATGTCCTCGCGCGGCGCCTCGGCGAAGTGGCCGGGACCGGCGAGGTTGACGAGCTCCTCGTGCGCGTCGAGCACCTCGAGCATCTGCTGCGCGTACTGCGGCTCGTCGGTTCTCAGGGTGATGCCGCCTCCGGGGCGCAGCAGGCGGCAGACGACGTCGATGTTGGCCGGTTGCACGAAGCGGTTCTTGGCATGGCGCCGCTTCGGCCACGGGTCGGGGAAGAGCGCGAAGAAGCGGTCGATGGAGCCCGGCTCGAAGAGCCCGCCGAGCACCGGCGTCAGGTCGCAGCACACGGCCCGGACGTTCTCCGCGCCGCGCGCGTGCACCTTCTTCAGGAACTTGACGACTCGCTTCGCCGAGTACTCGAAGCCGACGTAGTTGAACAGCGGATCGGCGAGGGCGACGTCGATCAGGAAGTCCGACGTCCCGAATCCGATCTCCACCCGCAGCGGACGGTCGCTGCCGAACACCTGCCGCCAGTCGACGGCGCCGAAGCGGACGTCGGGAGCCCCGCCGTCCTCGAGGAAGTGCAGCTCGACGCCGACATCGACCAGGAAGGGATCGGCGAGGCGGCGCCTCGACCCCCTCCGGATGACAAACGGACGGCGTCGCGGCGTCAGCGGGGTCACGTAAAGCTCAGCGGAGGTTCTCCTTCGGATCCGGAAGCCCGGAGCACGCCAGGACGTCGACGTCCGGCATGTTGATGATCGCGTGATAGACCTCCGCGATCACCTCGAAGGGTGTCGAGGTGCCGGCCGTGATGCCGACGTGTTGATGGCCCACGAACATCTCGGGCCGCAGCTCGGAGGCGCCGGTGATGTGATGGGCCTGCACGCCCATCTCGTCGCACACGAGCTTGAGTTTCTTGGTGTTGGAGGAGTTGAATCCCCCGACGACGATCATCAGGTCGACCTCGCGCGCCAGCTCCCGCACGGCGACCTGCCGGTCCTTGGTCGGCTTGCAGACGGTGTCCTCGAACTGCACGTCCGCCTCGGGATAGGCCGCGCGGATCAGGGCGACGAGGCGGCGGACCTTGTCGATCGGCTGCGTCGACTGGCTGACGATGCCGATCTTGTGGCGCCCGATCAGCTTGTCGATCTCGGTCTCGTCGCCGATGACGGTGTGGTCCTCGAGGTCTCCGGTGATGCCGCGCACCTCGACGTGGTCGGCCTGGCCGATGACCACCGGGTGGTACCCGGTGCGCACGTACTTCGCCACCGCCTTGTGGACGCGGAGGACGAGCGGGCACGTCGCGTCGAAGACCTTGAAGCCGCGATCCTCGGCGCGCTTCCGCAGTGACGCCGGTGCGCCGTGCGCCGTGATCATCACGTTGCGCGTGTCGATCGGGTCCTCGAGCGACTTGACCATCTTGACGCCGTTCTCGCGCAGCCGATCGACGATCTGCGGGTTGTGCACGAGTTCGCCGATGATCGTCAGGTTGCCGCGGAACGACTCGTCCATGGCCAGCTCGATGGCGTCCTGCACGCCGAAACAGGTGCCGAGGGCCTTTGCTACGGTAACTCTCATGATGTCGCCTTCCCCCTGTCCGCTCTCCCTGCGATCCCGTGCCGGCGCCCCGGCAGAGTTGCGTAAACGCCGGAGCTGTGGCTTAATTCCCCGGGAGCGTGGGCGCTTCCCGATCCGTCTCGATACCGGGCGGTGACTCACGCCGTGCGCCGTCGTGCTGGCTCCCGTGTCGCTGCGTCGCCACGGGGGGGCACCGGCGCACACCCTCGCGGAAAGGCGGGGCATTATAGCGACGCCTCCACGGGGTGTAAAGAATGTCGGCCGACACGGCGGGATCCACGACGGGGCGCTCCCCGGCGATCATCGTGCCGGACGGTGTCCCGGGCGCCGATCGGAAATCGACCCGTGGACGCCCGATAAAGTGTACCATCCTGCGGGGAAAACGCGAATGACGGCGAGTGCGGACACGGACAGGGCGGCGGGCGCCAGCGGCGCTGCGGGCAGCCGCGCCGCCGACCTCGAGTCGCGGATCGACACGCGCACGGCGCGGGTCGGCATTATCGGCCTCGGATACGTGGGGCTGCCCCTCGCCCGGGCCTTCGCCACGGCGGGGCTCCGGGTCACGGGCTTCGACGTCGACCCCGCGAAGGTCGACGCGCTGCTCGAGGGCCGCAGCTACATCCAGCAGATCGGGGCGGAGTGGCTCCAGTCGGTGGGCACCGGCGAGGCGGGCCGCTTCCTGCCGACCACCGATTTCGACCGGCTCCGCGAGGTCGACGCCATCCTGATCTGCGTGCCGACGCCGCTGACGCGCACGCGCGAGCCAGATCTCTCGTACGTCCGCTCGACCTGCGAGGAGGTGAGCAAGCACCTGCAACGCGGTCAGCTGGTCGTCCTCGAGAGCACCACCTACCCGGGCACCACCGAGGAGGTGGTGATGCCGATCCTCGAGAAGAGCGGCCTCGAGGCGGGAGCGGACTTCTTCGTCGCGTACTCGCCCGAGCGCGAGGACCCGGGGAACAAGTCGTTCGGGACCTCGCGCATCCCGAAGCTCGTGGGGGGCATCGACGAGACCAGCGGCCGTCTGGCGACCAGACTCTACGAGTGCGCCATCGACCGGGTCGTCCCCGTCAGCCACGCCAAGATCGCCGAGGCCGCGAAGATCCTCGAGAACATCTACCGGGCCGTCAACATCGCGCTCGTCAACGAGCTGAAGACGCTCTTCGATCGCATGGGGATCGACATCTGGGAGGTCGTCGAGGCCGCGTCGACGAAACCGTTCGGGTACCAGGCGTTCTACCCCGGACCCGGTCTCGGCGGCCACTGCATCCCGATCGACCCGTTCTACCTGACGTGGAAGGCGCGCGAGTACGGGCTGCCGACGAAGTTCATCGAGCTCGCCGGCGAGATCAACACGCGCATGCCGGAGTACGTCCTCCACCGTCTGATGGAGTCGCTCGATCGGCGCGGCCGCACGCTCCACGGGAGCTCCGGGCTGGTGATCGGCGTCGCCTACAAGCCCGACGTCGATGACGTCCGCGAGTCGCCGGCGCTCGAGATCCTGCAACTCCTCCTCAACCGCGGCGCGCGCATGCAGTACCACGATCCGCACGTCGCGAGAATCCCCAAGATGCGCCACTACGCGATCGATCTGGCGTCGACCCCACTGACGCCCGAAACCCTCCAGGCCGCCGACTTCACCCTCATCATCACCAACCACTCGGCGATCGACTGGCAGACCGTCGTCGACCACTCGAAGCTCGTGGTCGACACACGCAACGCGACCCGCGATGTCAAGCAGGGTCGGGAGCGGATCGTCAAGGCGTGAACCGACCGGCGCCGGTCCGATCGCGATCGGCGTCGGGATCGAGGGCGCGGATGACGGTCGACGAGGACGGGAACGCAGATTTCCGCAGATTTCCGCAGATTACGCAGATTGGGGACCAGTCGGAGTCGGCATCGGAGTCGGTCATCGGAGTCGGACGTCGGAATCGGAATCGGAATCGGAGTCGGAGTCGGAGTCAGAATCGGAGTCGCCCCCCGAGTCGGAGTCGGAATCGCTGCCCGAGTCGGAGTCACTATCCGAGTCGCCGTTGCCGTCGACCTTGCAGATGCAGGGTCCGGCTTTCGGCCCATCGGAGTCGGAGTCGGAGTCCGAGTCGGAGTCGGAGTCGGAGTCGGAGCCCGAGTCGGAGTCGGAGCCCGAGTCGGAGTCAGAGCCCGAGTCGGAGTCAGAGTCGGAGTCAGAGTCAGAGTCGGAGTCGGAGTCAGAGTCGGAGTCGGAGTCCCCGTCCTCGTCGTCGCAGCTGCA
>JBFFXF010000110.1:0-21322 GCA_041569895.1 Planctomycetota bacterium
CCGACACCGACTCCGACTCCGATTCCGACACCGATTCCGATTCCGACTCCGAGGTCCGACTCAGAGATCAGAGCACAGAGATCAGACGGCTGAGAGACCCAGACCAGAGACGGTCTGATCGCCACTCTGCGTAATCTGCGGAAATCTGCGTTCCCGTCCTCGTCGAACGTCGGCCGCGCCATGGCCGTGACGCCTCTGTTCCCGTCAACCTATCTCCTTTCCTGCTTTCACCTTCTTCCTGACTTCCTGATGGGTCCGTCGCAGGGTCTCGCGGGCGGAGTCGAGCAGCCCTTCGGGCACGGGCACGGGCACGGGAACGGGCACGGGCACGGGAACGGGCACGGGAACGGGAACGGGAACGGGAATGTGACCAGTTACCCCGCGACCAGCGCCGTTCGGGCCAGCTCCCGGACCTGGCGGAGGTCGACCTTGCCGGTGCCGAGCACCGGGATGCTGTCGACGCGCACGAACGAGTCGCGGCGCGGGATCCAGAGGTTCGGAAGGTCGGCGTCCTGGAGCTTTTCCAGAAGCGTCTCGAGCTCCTGGTCCTCGAGGACGTGCACCACCGCGAGGCGCTCGCCCTTGCGCTCGTCGGGGACAGAGGTCACCACGAGGCGCTGCTCCTTCGAGCCGAGGAGGTCGTGGAGCGCCTGCTCGACCTTCAGGTTGGGGACCATCTCGCCGCTGATCTTGGCGAACCTCGAGAGGCGATCGGTGAGCGTGAGGAAGCCGTCGTCATCGAGGGTCGCGACGTCGCCGGTGACGTACCAGCCGTCGCGCAGCACTTCCGCCGTGAGCTCCGGCTTGCCGAGGTAGCCGCGCATGACGTTCGGGCCCTTGACGAGGAGCAACCCTTCCTCGCCCGGCTTGCGCGGCTCGAAGGTCTCCGGATCGACGATGCGCACGCTGACGCCCGGCAGCGGATGGCCGATGCCGTGCTTGCGCCCGACCTGCCGCATCCCGCGGCCGCGGAAGTCGGGCACGTTGACGGAGACCAGCGGCGAGCACTCGGTCGCGCCGTAGCCCTCGAGCGGCTCGACTCCGAACTTCTCGAAGAACGCCTCGCGCACCGCGGGCGTCAGCTTCTCGGCGCCGACGACGACGTTGCGAACGCTGCCGAAGTCCCCGGGCTGGCACCGCCGGGTGTAATTCTGGAGGAAGGTCGGCGTCGCCATCATCATCGTGGCGCGGTGCTTGGCGGCGAGGTACCCGACCGTGCGCGCGTCGAGCGGGTTCGGGTGGTAGATCACGCCCATGCCGGTGAGCAGCGGCACCCAGAGACCGCACGTGTACCCCGTCGAGTGGAAGAACGGCAGCACCCCGAGCAGGCGGTCGTCCCGCCGAAACGTGAACACCTGGGCGAGTGCCTGCGCGTTCGAGAGGATGTTGAAGTGCGTCAGCTCGACGCCCTTCGGCTCGCCGGTGCTGCCGCTCGAGAAGATCACCGTGGCGAGGTCGTCGACGCAGACGCGACGCCCGCCGATCAGCCGCTCGAGAGCCCGCCTCGGCAGAATCCACGCGGCGAGGAGCGCGAGCGCGCGGGCGCCCGTGCCGATCTGCTCCCGCACGTCCTCGAGGTACACCGCCTCGCCGGGCACCTCGGTCTCGAAGTTCTCGAGGAACTTTCGTGACGTCAGCACCTTCGAGATGCCGCACTGCGTCGCGGCGGCTCGCATCGACTCGCCGCCCGACGTGTAGTTGAAGTTGACCACCGGCTTGCCGAGCAGGGTCGCGGCGACGTTCGCGATCGACGACCCGACCGAGGGCGGCAGCAGGAGGCCGATCATCTCCTGATCGGCGAAGATGTCGCGGAATCGCCTCGCGAGGGCGATGGCGCCGGCGAGGAAACGGATCCGCGAGACGCGGGCGCCGGTCGAGTCCACCGCGGCGAGCCGGAACGGCCTTCTCCGGCATTCGTGCACGATCATCCACGGCAGCGGCTGCTGCGAGCTCTTGCGATCGAGGAACGCCTCACTGCCGAGCTGCTGCACCGCCTCGCGGATCTCCTGCGCCGAGGAGTCGGCCGGAAGCGGCTTGCCGAAGCGAATGGTGACCGGGTACGGGATCCGCCGTGGCAGCTTCCAGAAAAACCGTCCCCCCTCGAAGCTGAAGATGCTCCCCCAGACGCCGTCGAGGTAGACGGGAATCACGGGCGCGGTGGTCCCCTTGAGGATCTTCTCGACGCCGGCCCGGAACGGCAGCAGCTGCCCGGTGCGGCTGATCTGACCCTCGGCGAAGATGCACACCAGCTCGCCCTCCTCGAGAGCGCTCGTCGCCTGCTTCAGCGAGCGCACGAGCTCGCGCGGCCCCTGGTCGGGCGAGATCGGAATCACCGACATGACGCGTGACAGCCGTCGAAGCCCGCGGAGTTCGGTGAACCCCTTGTAGACGACGAAGCGGATATGCCGGTGCGTCGACGCGAGCACCAGGTGGCCGTCCGCGTACGACACGTGGTTCGGCACCAGGAGCGCCGGTCCCTTCAGCGGCACGTTCTCGCGCCCGACGATGGTGATCTTGTAGATGCCGTTGGTGAACAGCCAGAAGACGAAGCGGAAAAACGCGCGCGGCACGATCGACAGCACGAAGAAGGTCGCCAGGATCGTCACCAGACCGAGGATGAAAAGCGAGTGCGACGCATCGAAGCCGAGGGGCTCGAGGAGTGACCAGAGCACCCCCATGCCGATGAGCATGCCCGCGTTCGCGGCGAGGTTGACGCCGGCGATGAAGCGTCCCTTCTGGTCGGCGGGCGCCTCCTGCTGCAGCAGCACGTTCAGCGGCACGATGAAGAAGCCGCCGGAGAGGCCGGCCAGCGCCAGGCAGCCGAGCGCCCACCAGAACCCGAACCCGGAGAAGAACAGCAGGAACGAGAAGAAGCCCATGCCGAACGAGCCGAGCGGCACGAGGCCGACCTCCGGCACGTGGTGGGACAGCACGCCGGCGAGCCAGCTGCCGACGCCGATGCCCACGGCGAGCGCCCCGAGGAGCAGGCTGGTCTGACCCTCGTCGAGGCCGAGGTCCTCGTGCCCGTAAAACATCAGCAGCAGCTGGAGCATCGCGCCAAGCGACCAGAAGTACGTGATGCCGAGCGCCGTGAAGCGCAGCGTGCGATCGGGGAGCAAAGCACGGAAGCAGCTGGCGACCTCGGGGAACGGATTGATCGGCACCGGTCGGTCAGGGACCGCCGCGGGGACGCGCCGGATCGCCGTCGCCGCGACGAAACCGGCGAACGCGAGGATCGTCAGCAGGATGCCGCCGACGAAGAGCTGCTCCTCGACGACCTCGTAGATCAGCCCGCTGGCCACCGTCCCGGAGATGATCGCCACGAACGTCGAGAGCTCGAGCACGCCGTTCGCGCGCGGCAGGGCGCCCGCGGGCAGCAGCTCGGGGAGGATGCCGTACTTCGCCGGGCCGAAGATCGCGCTCTGGACGGCCATCAGGAAGAGCACGGCGAGCAGGAACGGCTCGCTACCGAGATAGAACCCGATCGCCGAGGCGGCCATCAGGATGATCTCCGCGCCCTTGACGCCGACCGTGACGTCCCTCTTGCTGAAGCGATCGGCGATGCGCCCGGCGTGCGGCGAGAAGAGGACGAAGGGGAGGAAGAAAAGGCAGGTCGCGATGATCGTCAGGCGGATCTTCGCGTCCCAGCTCGCGTCGCCGCCGAGCGCGAAGAAGATCAGGAATAGCTTGAAGCAGTTGTCGTTGAAGGCCCCGATAAACTGCGCGACGATCAGCGCCCGGAAGCTCTTCCTGTCGAGTTCCTGCTCTTTCATCTTCCTTTCCTGCCCGCGAGCAGCGACGCGACGTCGAGGTCCGCCCGGAATCCCAGGAAGAATACCACATCGGGCGAGGACCCTGACAATATGTCCTCGGCGAGCCCGGCGAATCCCTGCACGCGATCGGTGACGTCGAAGTGGGCCCCCACCGCGAACTGCACCTGCGGATTATCGAGCGTGTCGACGCGGTGAGTGCCCTTGAAGTAGTCGCCGCTCGCGGTCACCTGGAAGTGGAGCGACGCGCGCTCGAAGGCGCGCCACTCGATCGAGGCCATGCCGTACGGAACCGGTCGCAGCCCGATGCCGGCCGACCGGAACCGCCGCGATCTCGAGACAAAGCCGTAATCGCCGTTGAGCGTGAACGTCATGTCCCCCGCGGTGTGCTCGAGGAGGATTCCCACCGCTCCGTCGACGCCGCCGTTGCCGAGCCAGTCGCTCTCCGAGCCGGAGGGAAACTCGACGCTGGCGCGGACCGCCAGGTCGAACGGCCGATCCGGCTGCTCGAAGATGCGGTACTTGAGCTGCAGCGGGATGTCGAGGAGCCGGTACCCGGACTGATCGCTCTCGACCACCCGCTCGCCGTCGACCAGGAGCAGCTCGTCGAACTGGTCGCTCATGCGCCTGTCGCGCAACAGGCCGGTAATATTGTGGTAGGACCGAATGGCGTCGTCCAGAAAACCGCTGGTGCGCATCGCGAAGGGGATCTCGAGGCGGGCCTCGAGCCGCTCGAGGAGGCCGTAGCGGAAGCCGACGGCGACGCGGTGGAACTCGCCGTCGAAGATCGCCAGGTTGCCGCCCTTGTCCTCGCGCCTCTGGACGCTGCCGTATTGCGACAGGACGGACACCGAGAGCCTGCCGGGCGCCAGCGTGCGTGGCGTGTCGGGAACGGGCTCGTGAAAGGGGTTGGTCAGGGGGTGGAGGGCCGAAAGCGGCAGCGGACCGAACGGCTCGGAGTCCGCTCCCTCGCCCGGCGCCGCGTGCGTGGGCTCCTCGCCGGAGAGTTCGCCACCGGTGACCGGGACACCGGCGCCGATCACAGTGGCGCCAGCGACGATCGCGCCGGCGACGATAACGCCAACGACGCTGGCGATCGCCGGAGTCCGTCGCTCACGCTCCGGGGGCGCTCTCCGCATCCTGCTCCCGGACCGGGTTCTCCGCGCCGCTCGAGCGGCTCTTGCCGGCGATGACGAGCAGGACGCCCAGGACGAGCATGGCGCCGCCGGTGACGATCGGGATGTACTCCTGCTGCTCCAGCGTCTTGCCGCCGATGATCAGCGGAATCGAGGAGATGACCGTCAGCACCCAGCCGACGACCTCCATGAACACGCCGGGGCGCGACAGGCTGTTCCCGCAGCCGGGACACCTGGTGATGCCGTCGTCGAGCTTGTGACCGCAACTGGCGCAGCTCGCCATCCTGAGATCTCCCTGAATCGCGGCGTGGTGGTGACGCCCCGCGGTTTCGAACGGCTCGCGCCGTGACATCTGTTATCGGCGGCCGGTCGTGAAAAGGCCACCAGTATGGCCGGAGCGAGGCCGAATCGCAACGGTGAGTGCCTGGAACGGCCCTCCATCTCGTGCTCGTCCTCGTCCTCGTCCTCGAACACGTCGAGAGGGCGGATGGAGCCCGAAGAGGACGGGAACGCAGATTGCACAGATTACGCAGATTACGCAGACCGAAGAAGCCCGCCGTTCCGAGTCGGAGTCGGAGTCGGAGTCGGTCATCGGAGTCGGTATCGGTATCGGTATCGGTATCGGCCATCGGTATCGGAGTCGGTCATCGGACTCCGATACCAGAGCCCTCGAGGACGGGAACGGGCACGGGTACGGGTACGGATACGGGCACGGGCACGAAAAAACGAGGCCGAGACGTCTGTTTCACCGCACCCGATACACCCGCACCCGCAGATACCTCGCCGCCGGCCAGGCGGCCGGGGTCGGGTAGTCCGGCGGCAGGCCCCCGGTCTCGACGAGCTCGGCGCCCCGGCCCGAGGCGATCAGGCCGGTCTCGAGGCGCGAGTCGATCTCGGCGTCGGTCAGCCCGTGGCTGTTGCCGCTGAACCAGAGGAATCCGCCGGGCGAGACCAGCTCGAGGCCGCAGCGGATCAGCTCGGGGAGGTCCTTGCGCATCGACCAGGACGCCGCCCTGGCGGCCGAGTAGGTCGGCGGGTCGAGGATGACCAGCCCGAACCGCTCGCCGCGACCGGCCGCATCGCGCAGAAAGCGGAAGGTGTCGGAGACCTCGAAGCGGTGCCGCGCCGGGTCGACGCCGGCGAGCTCCAGGTTCTTGCGCGCCCACTTGAGCACGCCAGATGAGAGGTCGACGCTGACCACCTCCCGCGCGCCGGCGAGCGCCGCCGCCACCGAGAGCGATCCGGTGTAGGCGAAGGTGTTGAGCACGCGGGCGCCGCGAGCGTAGCGCTCGATGCGCCACCGGTGCTCGCGCATGTCGGTGAAGAGACCGACGTTGAGGCCCGCGATGGGGTGGATCTCGAAGGGCGTGCCGTTCTCCTCGACGACGAACGAGGCGGGCGGCTCCTCGCCCCACACCACGGACTGAACTGACTTGCCGGGTCGCGCCGAGCCCTTGCCGCGCACCTTCTGGAGGATGCCACGCGGCCACGACGCCCCGTCGTCGCAGCGGAGACCGGCGTCGGAGGAGGCGGCGGCGGTGGCCTCCGCGACGCGCCGCCCCCAGTCGCGCAGGCCACGGGCGAGGACGTACTGCACGACGAAGTCGCCGAAGACGTCGGCGAGCACGCCACCCACGCCATCGCCCTCCCCGTTCAGCAGGCGAAACGCGCCGGCGACGGGACGGTCGGCGGAGTCGGGGAAAAGGCCGAGGCGCTGGCGCAGCGAGATCGCCGCCGCCAGACGTCGTCTCAGGGAGGTGTCGCCGGGCTCATCGTCCGCGTCGCGGGAGAGGACGCGGGCCACGCCGTTCTCGGGATCGGCGATCGCCCACGCGACGAACGCCCCGGCGCTGTCGACGAGCTCGACCGGGCGGCCGGGCGCCCCGAGCGGCGCCGGATCGCCGAGGTCGTCGATCGCGAGCACGGGGACGCCCCGCTCGAGCTCGGCCACATGCGCCGGTGTGAGCGTGACGGCGGGGAGTCCCACCGGCCGGCCCTACCAGGTCCGGCGGTCCTTGGCGCGACAGGGCTTGACGCCCTTGTTGGCCCTCTTGTTGCGGTGCTTCAGCTTGCGGTTACGCCGTCTCTTTGCCATGGGAAGTACCATCACTTCGGGGTGTTGCCGGGTGTTTCGGCGTGCACAGCGTGTTTCGGCGCACTGGAGCGCGATTCGGAGGCTCCCGGCGCGGTCACTCGGTCTCGATGATATAGGTGCCGCTCCGCTGGTCCTTGCGCAATTTGATGATGTTGTTGCGCTTGGCGTCCTCGAGCAACTTCGAGAAGGAGTTGTACCCGTAGTAACTCTCGTTGAACTGCGGGAATTTCCGCTTGATCGTCTGCTTGACCATCGAGCTCCAGAGGATCGACTTGTCCTCGCGGACGAGCGCGTCGACCGCGTCGAGCACGCGCTCGAAGGCCTCGACCTTCTTTTTCGGCAGCGTGGCGCTCGTGACGCGCTGCCGCTTGGTCTCGCTCTGGCGCACGATGTCCTCGTAGAAGATGAACTCGTCGCAGTTCTCGATCAGCATCTCACTCGAGGAGTTCTTGACGCCGACGCCGATGACGTACTTGTCGTTCTCCTTGAGCTTCGACACCAGAGGCGAGAAGTCGCTGTCACCGCTGGCGATGGCGAAGATGCCGATGTGCTCCTTCGAGTAGGACAGGTCCATGGCGTCGACGACCATCTTGATGTCCGCGCTGTTCTTGCCGCTGTAGGCCTTGCGCGGAATGTCGATCAGCTCGATCGCCTCCTCATGGAAAGGCCGCTTGTACTTGGAGTACGTCGACCAATCGGCGTAGGCCTTCTTGACGACGATCTTGCCCTTCTCCACGAGGCGCTCGAGGATCTTCTCGAGCTCGAACTTCTTGTACTTGGCCTCGCGGATGCCCAGCTCGATGTTCTCGAAGTCGATGTAGAGGGCGATCTTGGCCTCGTCGCGGCGCTCGCTGACGGAATCTGAGTTTGGCAGCATCTCTTGGGGGTGGAGCACTCCTTCTGGCACCTGCAGATCGCCTCCGGACGGGGAAGGCCGAAACCCCACACGATAGCCGAACCGCTCGCTGCGATCAAGAGCCGGGGAAGGAGCCGAAGGAACCCCGACGGTTTCGCTCGATCAGCGGGCCTCATCCGGCCGCGCCTCGACGATGAGCCCCTGCCACGGCTCGAACGAGACGCGCTCGACGGCGCCGCCGCCGAGGTCGAGCTCGGCCGCGTCGACCCGACCGCTCGAGAGATTGACGGCGATGGCGCCGCGTCCGCCGCCGCGAAACGTCACACGGCGGTAGATTATCGGCCCGGCCGGCGTCGCGTGCCCCACGTATCGCTCGACCCGTGTCAACGCCTCGCCGCGCTCTCGAACGAGATCGACGAGCGCCTCCACGTCCCTCCAGTCGACCGTCCGCGGCGACGCCGGATAATCCACCTGCCTCTGAAAGCGGCCGAGGACGATGCCGCGGGCCCCGTTCAGCCAGGCGACGTGCGCCAGCGCGCCGAGCATCGCCGCCGACGAGCGCGCGTCGAGATGCGCGAGGATCGGAGCCGGCGCGCCGGGGCTCCCGTTGCCGGCACCCGCCAGGGCCCGCGCCGTCGCCGCCACCGCGTCGCCGAATCGCTGCAGCGTCTCGGCGTCCGGGACCCGGGGCGCCGGGCTGCCCACCACCACGACGTCGGCGGCGCCCGCGAAGTTGTAATAGACGAGCGGGTCCCACTCGACCCCCACGCCCACGGCGACGAGCCGCGAGTCGCGTGCGGCCAGCGCCTGGACCGCGCCGCGCGCGCGGGCCGGCACGGTCCCGAGCAGCGGCCAGTTGACATCGCCCGAGAGCAGCCAGAGCGCGACGCCCTCGTCGTCACGTCGCCGGAGGGCCCGCGCCGGGACGAGCGCGAGGTCGGAGCCGTGGTACGCGCCTCCGAGGTCGACCGCGGCCGGCAGACCCAGCCGCCGGCATCCTTCCCCGAACCGTCGCGAGGCGTCGTCGAGCGGCAGATCGTCGTCTCGGAAGAAGATCGGATGCAACGGCTCGCCGCGATCCTCGAACGCGGCGCCGTTCCACGAGAAACGCGCCGCGACGCCCGCGGACGCGTCCGGTGACGCGAGACCGAGGTCGAACCGTCCGGCCTCCGGCAACGCCCCGTCGCGCGAGGTCAGCCGGATGGCGTCGAGATAGACGTCACCATCGCCCCGCGCCTCGATGACGATGCGCGCCGTGCGTGGCACCGGCCCGTTGCGACCGATGGCGATCTCGTGGCTGATCACCGACCAGGAGTCGGGGACGCGCCGCGGAGTGTGGTCCCGGGAGCGGACCTCGACCCACTCCCCGTCCTCGCGGAGCTCCTCACGCGAGATCAGGTAGTACGGATCACCGCGCCCGCGTATGGCGACGTCGAGGTCGTGATTGCCCGGCTCGAGGACCAGCTCGGCGGAGACCAGCGCCACCGATCCGGTGGTCAGCTTGAAGAGGCCGAGCGAGGGGCCGCCCTCGTACGCCTCGTCGCCGGTGACCAGCCCCACCGTGCGCTGCGCCGCGGGATAGCGCCGCACGCGCCAGGTCAGCAGGCCGAGGTCGAACCCGCCGTCGGGGAGGAAGCTCTCGGGATCCGGCTTCGGGAGGGCGATGGTGGCGTCAGCGGGAATCGTCTCGACGGCGCCCTCCCGCGAGATCCGCAAGTTGTCGATGGAGATCACCAGCGTGCGCTCGAGCTCCTCGAGCGCGTAGGTCAGCTGGAAGGTGCGCACGTCACCGAGCGCGACGCCGCCGGGCTTCTCCGCGAGATACGCCACCGGGAACTCCAGCGTCGACCTCCCGAGCGACGCGGGAACGTTGTTGAGCAGCGTGAAGACTTGCCCCATCTCGTCGGACAGCACGAGCGACATGGGAAACGCCGCCACGGTGTTCTCGACGTCGACGAGCCAGCGGTCCTCGGGATCGAGGATGGTGCGGAGGGCGCCCGGCCTGCAGATCACTCCCTTGCGGTCGAGCGGATTGAAGACCACCTGGCACCCGCCGTCCGTGCGCGTGCAGCCGACGATCGGGCTGGCGGCGAGCCGGTCGTCGAAGGTCTCCGGCTCCGCCCTGAGGTCGAGCCAGATCCCCGGAATCTCCATCGGGTCGACGCTCGACGTGTCCGGCTGATCCCCGGGCTGCGTCCGCGGCTGGCGGGTGTCGACGCCGAAGTAGACGATCGCCGCGAGAACGAAGAGCGCGAAGATCACGGCGACGATCCTGCCGGCGACGTTGCCGGATCTCCTCGACACGGGCATCGTCATCCAGCGTAGACCTCGGAGGCGGCCTCCAGCCCGGCGCCCGCCGACTCGAGCACGCCGAGATCTCGCAGCACGGTGCCGAGCGCGCCGAGTAGGTAGGTGACGCTGTCGCGACGCGACGACTCACCCATCAGCCCGATGCGCCAGATCTTGCCGGCGAACTGCCCGAGACCGGCGCCGACCTCGAGGTTGTGCTCGAGGAGCAGTCGGCGCCGGACGTCCGCCTCGGGCACACCGTCCGGCACCCACACGGAATTCAGCATCGGCAGCCGGTGACCCTCCTGCGCGAACATCCGGAAGCCGAGCGCCTCGAGCCCGGCGACCAGGGCGCGGCTGTTGCGGCGGTGGCGCTCGTGCCGCGCCGCGAGGCCCTCCTCGAGCACCAGCGAGAGCGCCTCGTGGAGCGCATAGTTCATGGATATGGGCGCCGTGTGGTGGTACGCGCGGCTCCCCTCGCTCCAGTAGCTCTCGATCATGTTCATGTCGAGATACCAGCTCTTCACCCTCGAGGAGCGCGAGCGGATTCTCTCGACGGCGCGCTCGCCGAAGGTGATCGGCGCGAGGCCCGGCGGACAGCTGAGGCACTTCTGCGTGCCGCTGTAGCAGACGTCGATCGACCAGTCGTCGACGCGCACCTCCGCGCCGCCGAGAGAGGTCACCGCATCGACGACGAGGAGCAGGTCGCGCTCGCGGCAGAGCCGACCGATCTCCTCGACCGGCTGGTGAGCGCCGGTCGACGTCTCGGCGTGCACGATGGCGACCACGCGGACGTTCGGGTGACGCTCGAGCGCGTTGACGATCTCATCCGGAGTGAACACCTCGCCCCAGGGGCGCTCGACGGTGACCAGATCGCCGCCGATGCGCCCGACGATGTCGGCCATGCGCGTGCCGAAGACGCCGTTGACGCAGACCAGCACGCCGTCGCCGGGCTCGACGACGTTGACAAGCGCGGCCTCCATGCCCGAGCTGCCGGTCCCCGAGACGCTGATCGTCAGACGGTTGGCGGTGACGAACACCTGCCGCAGCATCGCCTGGATGCGATCCATGACGCCGAGGAAGACGGGGTCGAGGTGCCCGACCACCGGCGCCGCCATCGCCCGCAGCACGCGCGGGTGGACGTTGCTCGGGCCGGGGCCCATCAGCACGCGCTCCGGCGGATCGAGGCGCGGCGCGCGGGCCGGGACGTCGGGGTGGCTCATCGGTGAGCTCCTCCTGGGGGCGTTTCTCGCGGGGTGGCTTGCCGTTGAAAATCGGGAGAGAATCGTGTCAGTTCGGCGATTATATGCACCGCGTGCTCGAAATCCCACATCCCTTCACGGGGGCGGAGCCGTGACTCGCGTCCTCGCGCCGATCCTCCTGCTGCTGGGCGTCGTGCTCGGCGGCGCGACGCTCGCGCTCGTGCGTGGCCGCGCCACCACCTCCGGCGGCCGGCCCTACGCCGTGCTCGAGGACGCCCACGGCGTCGTGCTCGAGGCGCCCGACGGCACCGCGCTCCGACTGCGCTCGCCGAGACGCCGGATCGTGGCGCTGGCGCTCTCCGCCGAGGAGATCATCGTCGAGCTCGCCGGCGCGAGCGCGCTGGCCGGCGTGTCCCGCTTCGCGCGGCAGCCCGAGCTCTCCAACATCGCCACCGAGGTCGACGCTGTCGAGACCACCGTCGTCGGCGCCAACCCCGAGCAGATCGTGCGCCTCGCGCCGGACGTCGTGCTGGTGACGAGCTACACCGACCCGCGCGCTCGCGCCGCGCTCGAGGTGTGCGGTCTCGACGTCTTCCCGCTCCCCGACCCGACGGAGATCGCCACCGTACGCACGACGATCGACCTCCTCGGCCGCATCCTCGGCCGCGAGCGCGAGGCGGCCGCGCTGATCCGCGAGATCGACGGCCGCCTGCGGACCATCGCGGACGCGATACCGCCCGGTCCGCGCCCGCGCGTCCTCTACCTCTCCGACGCGAGCGACCTCTGGGCGGCGGGAGCGAACACCGTGATCGGCGAGGTGATCGAGCTCGCCGGCTGCGAGAACGTCGCCGCGACCGGCGGGCTCACCGGCTTCCGGAAGGTCGGGCGCGAGCGCGTCGTCTGGTGGAATCCCGACTGGCTGCTCCTCGAGGGGACCGGTGCCGGTGACGCCCGGGCTCCGGAGGCGTTCATCGAGGATCCCCTCCTCTCGCGCACGGCCGCGGTCCGCGAGCGGCGCATCATCGTCGTGCCGGCGCGAAAGCTGACTTCCGTCTCGCACCACGTCGTCGACGCGGTCGACATGCTCTTCCGCGGCGTGCACGGCGTTCCCGAGCCGGCTCCGGGTGGTCGATGAGCGCGCGACGCCCGACGCACCGCTGGACGCTCGTCTATGCCGTCGCGCTCGTGGTCGCGATGTTTCTCGGCCTCGTCTTCGGCGGCGACCGTCCGATCGGTCCGGCGCGCATCCTCGAGGCCCTGGGAAGCGATGTGCCCGAGGAGGGCGATCTGCGGATCGACCGCGTGCTGCTGATCGAGAACCGCATCCCGCGCGTCATCCTGGGCGCGCTGGTCGGCGCGTCGCTGGCGCTCGCCGGCGCGCTGATGCAGGGGCTCTTCCGCAACCCGCTCGCCTCGCCCGGCATCCTGGGGGCCACCGCCGGCGGCGCGTTCGGAGCGGTCCTCGCGGTGTCGCTCGGCCTCGGCGGCCTGACGCTCGTGGCGCAGCCGCTCTCCGCCGTCGCCGGGACGCTCTTCGCGCTCACCGTGGTCTCGATGCTGGCGACGATACGGTTCCGGGTGTCGATCCTCCACCTCCTCCTCTGCGGCATCGCCGTCAACACGCTGTTTTCCGCCGGCACCAGCCTCATCCTGACGTTCTCGGCGGACCGCTACTGGGTCAGCCGCGAGATCATCCACTGGCTCACCGGCTCGCTGAGCAACCGCGGCTGGTCGTTCATGCCCGTGATCCTGCCGTTCTTCGTGGTGTCGCTGCCGCTGTCGCTGTTCCTCGCGCGACCTCTCAACCTGCTCTTGATGGGCGAGGAGAGCGCGCACTCGCTCGGCGCCGACACCGACAGCGTGCGGCGATGGGTGCTGCTCCTGACCGCGCTGCTGACCGGCGGCGCGGTCGCGGTCGCCGGGATGATCGGCTTCGTCGGACTCGTCGCGCCGCACATCGTCCGGCTGATCCAGGGACCGGACCATCGCGGCCTGCTGGTCTCCGCCCCGCTCTTCGGCGGCGCGTTCCTGCTCGCGTGCGACGTCGTTGCGCAGAACGTCATCCGTCCCGACGAGATCCAGCTCGGCATCATCACCTCGCTCGTCGGCGGTCCCTTCTTCCTCTACCTGATCGTGCGCGACAGGGGGCGAGAATGAGCGACGCGCGCAAGACCACGGTGGCGCTCGACGGCGTCGAGGTGCGCCTCGGCGGCAGGCAGGTGCTCGCCGGTGTGCGCACCGGTTTCGAGTCGAGCCGCGTGACGGCGATCGTCGGCCCCAACGGGGCGGGCAAGACGACCCTCCTGCGCTCGGTCATCGGCACCGTGCCGCTCCGCGCCGGCACGGTGCGGGTCGACGGCGAGGACCGCACCCGCATGCCGCCGCGACGCCTGGCGCGGTCGGTGGCGCTCGTGCCGCAGGACATCCACGTCGATTTCTCGTTCCGCGTCAAGGAGGTCGTCATGATGGGACGCTACCCCCACCTCCGCCCGCTCGAGCGCGAACGGGCCTCGGACCGCGAGATCGCCCGCGACGCGATGCGGCTGCTCGGCGTCGAGGAGCTCGGCGAGCGCGACGTCACGACGCTGTCGGAGGGCGAGTGCCAGCGCGTGCTCGTCGCCCGCGCTCTGGCGACCGGCGCGCGCACGCTCCTTCTCGACGAGCCGATCTCCCACCTCGACGTCTCCCATCGGCTCGACCTCCTCGACCTGCTGCGCGACCTGGCGGCCGACGGCCGGGCCGTCGTGGTCGTCCTGCACGACCTCGACCTCGCCATGCGCTACGCGGACCACATCATCGTCATCGACCACGGCGCGGTCGCGGGCGAGGGCGCGCCGGGAGAGATGCTCGGACTGATCGAGGGCGTGTTCGCCGTGCGAGTGCACGTGGTGGCGGAGGGCGGCGAACGCTTCCTCGGCTTCTCGCGCGGACGCGATCGGGCGGGCCGAGAGGCCGAACGAGACAGGGAAGACCGTGATTAACAAAACTCGCTGGACGACGCCAGACGGTCACGGTCACGGCCACGGTCACGGTCACGGTCACGGCACACGGTCCAGGCCGGGGTTGGGCCCGTGCGCGTGCTCCGTATCCGTGTTCCGTCTCCATTGTCGTTACCGTCGCCGTGGCAGGACAATCGACTGAACCGAACCGGAAGGAGACACCATGACGAAACCCGACGAGTACCGGATGCGCGTGCTCGAGCGCGCGATCTACGAGACCATCCGGGATTACCCGGGCCGCATCGACCAGATGGAAACCCGCAACGAGGAGGCCTGCCGAAAACTGGCGAGAACGATCATCGGGCTGGTGGAGGATGCAGTGACGGATTCGTGACCCCCTCGTGCCCGGTCCCGTGCCCGAAGGGCTGCTCGACTGCGCGGGCGAGACCCTGGGACGGATTCAGGAGGAAAAGGGGAAGACGGTGAAAGCAGGAAAGGAGAGGGAGTGAAGGGAACGAAGACGAGCAGCAAGGCGCGGCCGACGGTCGACGAGGACGGGAACGCAGATTCCGCAGATTCCGCAGATTCCGCAGATTGAGGACGGATGCGGTTGCGTGTATCGGTGTCGGAGTCGGAATCGGAGTCGGAATCGGAATCGGAGTCGGTATCGGTATCGGAATCGGAGTCGGATCTCGGAATCGGTGTCGGTGTCGGAATCGGCATCGGCATCGGATTCGGACATCGGATTCGGTCTCCGACCTCCGACCCTGCTCTCCGCCTCCGCCCCCCCTCAGTCCCGCGAGCGGCTCGAGTCCGTGTCCGAGTCCGAGTCCGCGCCCGGCACCGGGACCGGCCCGAGCCGCCGAAACATCAACAACCGCACATCCACCACCCCCGACCCCGGGATCTCCACCGCCCTCAGTACGAGCGTCCCGCGGCCGCGGGGGAGGTCGATGGCTCCCAGCTTCACCGGGCGGAAGTCCTTGACGTACGACTCCGTCCTCGGCACGCGGTCGTTCTCCTGGCCGCGAAGCGGCGGGTCCCAGGCCTCGGTCATGCGAGCGCGGAGCGCGCTGTCACGGAACGCGAGCTCGATGGTCGCGCCGACGTTGGCGCCCGGGCAGGTGGCGTGCAGCTCCACCTCGAAGCGGCCGGGGGCCGGGACCTCGATGTCCCACGTGATCGAGTCCTCGAGCTTCTGCCAGCCGGTGAAGAAGGAGCAGTTCGGGAAGCGGTTCGATCGCCGGATGCCGCCGTGGGGCGTGCCGTCGCGCGCCGGGAGCTGCGTGAAGGTCGCGCCGGGGTGACCGACGACGAACGGCCGGGTGTCGTCGTCGAGCCCGGGGAGGAGCTCGGCGCTCCACGCGCTCACCGCGTCGCGGAGGCGGCTGGCGACGTCGGCGTGCGCGGCGGAGACGTCCCGGCGCTGGCCGGGGTCCTCGAGCATGTCGAAGAGGCGCCCCTGGTGATCGAGGCGGTAGCGCTGGGTGCGCGCGCTGACGCGTCCCCGCCAGTGCGAGAAGATGGTGCGGTCGGCCCAGGCGGCGACGGCGTCCCCGTCGCCGAGGAGCAGCGGTTTCAGGCTGACGCCGTCGAGCGGCTTGCCGCGAGTCAGGTCGATGCCGGCGAGGTCGGCGAGCGTCGGCAGCAGGTCGATCGCCGCGGCGATGCGGGAGACCCTCCGTCCCGCGGGGATCCTTCCCGGCCAGCGCATCAGCAGCGGCGAGCGGACGCCGCCCTCGTCGGTCGATCCCTTGCGGCCCTTCATGCCGCCGTTGAATCGAAACCCGTTCGGGCCGTTGTCGCAGAAGAACAGCACGATCGTGTCGCCGGCGATGCCGAGGTCGTCGAGCTTCGCGAGGAGACGGCCGACGTTCCAGTCGATGTTCTCGCACATCGCCAGCGCGGCGCGCGTGTGCTGGACGTTCTCGCGCTGCGGCTCGCGGTGGCGCATCGGAAGGTCCTTCTTCTCGAACTTCCGCCACCAGCGATCCGGCACCTGCATCGGTGAGTGCGGCGTGTTGTAGGGCAGGTACACGAAGAACGGCCCCTCGCGGTTCTTCTCGACGAACTCGATGGCGCGGTCGGTGAAGTCGTCGATGACGAAGCCCTTGCCGCGCACGAGCCTCCCGTTGTGCTCGAGCGGCGGGCTGAAGTAGTCACCCCAGTGGCCGGAGCAGAAACCGTAGAACTCGTCGAAGCCACGGGCGTTCGGGTGGTAGGGATGCTGCATGCCGTTGTGCCACTTCCCGAACGCGGCGGTCGCGTAGCCGGCCGCGCGGAAGACCTCCGCGATGGTCGTCTCGTCGAGGTCGAGGCGCTCCGCTCCCGCCGACGTGCCATGGACGCCGCCTCGCGGGTGGTAGCGCCCGGTCAGGAGCTCGGCCCGCGTCGGCGAGCAGACCGGCGAGACGTAGAAGAAGTCGAAGGACGCCCCGTCGCGCCCGAGGGAGTCGATCGCCGGCGTGCTCAGGTTGCGGTTGCCGTGCAGGCCGAGGTCGCCCCAGCCCTGATCGTCGGTGAGCACGATGACGACGTTCGGTCGCGTCGCCGCCGGGGACGGCGCGGCGAGCGCGAGCGCGGCCAGCAAAATGACGTGTCGGAGCGGGCGCGTGCGGCGCATCGGCTACCTCCCGGACGGCGAGGGGGGGGAACGCGGCGTTCGGCGCGGCGCGGCGCGGCGCGGAAGTGCGCTCCGGCATCACGCCGCGCGTCGGATCCCCGTCGCAACCACCGTTGCATCATCCTGCGGACGCCGCCGGATGGGAAGCCCCGTCCGGCGCGCCATCGACGATCGCCTCGACGAATCGCGCGGTGGTGACGTCGACGAGACCGCGATCGGTGAGCTTGAGCTCGGGGATCACCGGGAGCGCGAGGAAGGAGAGGGTCATGAACGGGTTGGCGATCGAGCTGCCGAGGCGACGCGCCGCGTCGAGGGTCTCGCCGGCGGCGCGGGCGACATCGGCGAAGGGCCGCGGCGACATCAGCCCCGCCACGGGGAGCGGCGTCATCGCCTCGACGCGGCCGTCTCGCACCGCGACCATGCCGCCGCCCTCGCGCTCGAGAGCGCGGACGGCGACGCGCATGTCATGGTCGTCGATGCCGGCGACGACGACGTTGTGCGAGTCGTGCGCCACGGTCGACGCGATGGCTCCCTCACGCAGGCCGAGCCCGCGAACGAAGGCGAGCCCGACGTTGCCGGTGGCGCGGTGGCGCTCGACGACGGCGATCTTCGCGATGTCACGCGCGGGATCGGCGACGGCGCTGCCGCCGACGACGCGCGCCGGCAGCACGCTCGAGCGGGTCAGAAGCTGGTCCGGCACCACGTCGATGACGCGCATCGACGATTCCTGGCCGCAGTCGATGAAGAGCTCGAGCGACTCGGCCCCGCCCGCGATGCGAAGCCGCGACGAGGGAGCCAGCGGGGCGGCCGGCAGCTCGGCGACGAGCTTGCCCTCGCGGGCCACCAGTCGGCCGTCGCGGAAGACCGCGTCCGCCCTGAAGTCCGTCAGGTCGTCGAGCACGACGACGTTCGCGCGGTAGCCCGGCGCGACCGCTCCGAGCCCGTCGAGGCCGAACCAGGTCGCCGGATTGAGCGTCACCAGGCGAATCGCCGTCGCCGGCGGCAGTCCGAGCTCGACGGCGCGGCGGAGCAGGCCGTCGACGTGGCCCGAGGCCGCGAGGTCGACGGGGAAGAGGTCGTCGGTTACCAGCGCGCAGCGCGAGAGCGTCTCGGGCGTCACCGCGGGCATCAGCGCCTCCATGTTGCGCGCCACGCTTCCCTCCCGAAGCATGACGAACATGCCGCGGGCGAGCTTCTCCATCGCCTCGTCGAGCGTGGTCGACTCGTGGTCGGAGGAGATCCCGGCCGATACGTACGCGCAGAGGTCGCGACCGGTGACGCCCGGTGCGTGACCGTCGACGGGGAGCTCGCGGCAGAGCCGGATCTTGGCCAGCAGGTCCGTGTCGCCGGCGATCACGCCCGGGAAGTTCATCACCTCGGCGAGACCGAGGATCCGCGGGTCGTCGAGGAGCATCGCGAGGTCGCCGGCCTCGAGCCGCGCGCCGGCGGTCTCGAGAGATGTCGACGGGACGCACGACGGCAGCATGAACCGGACGTCGAGGGGCAGCCCGCGCGCCGATTCGATCATGTAGCGGATGCCGCCGACGCCGAGGACGTTGGCGATCTCGTGTGGATCCGCGATCACGGCCGTGGTGCCGGACGGCACCACGGCTCGCGCGAACTCGGACGGCGTCAGACAGGTCGATTCGATGTGGATGTGCGCGTCGATGAATCCCGGCACGACGAATCGCCCCGCGGCGTCGAAGACGCTGTCCGCGCCCGCCTCGCCATCGCCGTACTGGCCCACGCCGACGATGACTCCGCCCGCGACCGCGACGTCGGCGCGCTCGGTCTCACCGGTGAAGGTGTTGACGACATGCCCGCCGGCGATCACCAGATCCGGGGCCTCGTCGCCACGCGCGACGCGAATCCGCCGCTTCATCTCATTGACCGTCGTCCGCCGTGTCGTCACTCGTTTCCTCCGTTCTCACAACGCCGATGTACGGGAATGCCCGTCCTTCCTCGTCGAGATCCATTCCATAGCCCACGACCCAGACGTCGTCCAACTCGAACCCGACGTGATCCGCCCGCAGTGACGCGGTTCGACAGCTCGGCTTGTCGAGGAGCACGCACGTGCGCACCGAGCGGGCCCCGGCGGCGCGAAGGCGCTCGACGACGGCCTCGAGGGACTGCCCCGAGTCGAGGATGTCGTCGACGAGGAGGACGTCCCGCCCGCGCACGTCAATGCGCGTGTCCTTGACGATCCGCACCTCCCTGCCCGCGTCCGTGCCGCTGCCGTAGTGCGACACGGCGATGAAGTCGACCGCCGGCGAGATACCGCGGCGCGCGAGGGCGCGGGCGAGGTCGGCCACGAAGACGTACGCGCCGTTGAGAAGCCCGAGGATGAGGGGCCTGGAATCGTCGAGGTGTCCGGCGATCTCCCCGGCGAGCTCGTCGACGCGGGCGCGGATCGCGTCCTCGCTGATGAGCACGTCGTGCTGGATCGGACGGACAGCGCCTCTCTCCTTGCTCGAGGTCCTCGGGGGCATGGTCACGGGCCCTCCTGCGCCTTCGACTCGAAAAAAGTGCAATTTCCGTACCGCGGACCCGGGGCTCCCGCATCGGCGAGGGCGACCGTGGACCCTGGAACAAGGGCATTTTCCCCCGGGGCGTGACCGTCCCGGCGGGCCGACCGGGAATCCGATGGCCGTTCTGTCCATCCCCGCGACACAGCGCGCGCGTCGATCAGTCGCCGGGCCCGATGCCGGCGCAGGCCGCGAGCATCTCGGGACGCTCCGGCACCGCGTGCCACTCGTGGGGAATGGCCCGCATCAGGAACGCGCTGTCGAGCCGAGCCGCGCCGGGCGGAAACCGGATCTCGTCGTCGAAGAAGCTCGACTCGACCCGCGTCACGTCGAGGGGCTCGAGGTTCCACGACGAGGTCCGCAGCTCGAGGCCATCGAGGCCGCGGCGGGGATCGGGTGAGTATCCCACGGCGCCGGCGCGGAAGAACTCCGAGGCGTCCCGGAGCGACCCGAACACGGACTCCAGCGGAACGGCGCTCGCCACGCGGGCGTCGACGATGATCCGCGTCGCCCCGTCGTCGCTCTCCATCTCCACGCGGAACGAGTGGGCCGTCTCCCTGACGTCGAAGGCCGCGTGATTGTGGACGCCGGGGAAGAGCCGCCCGCCGACGAGGGAGTTCAGGCGGGATGAGGTGTCCCGTCGCGGGATGAACACGCCCTCGCGCCGTCCGCCGTCGCCGTCCCACTCGACGGCGATCCGGTGCGCGGCGTTCTCCGACGACAGCCCCACCGCAAGCGGCAGGACGCGCGGACGGACCGCCTCGAGCCGTATCAAACAGATGCCCCCCACCGCGCAGCCACCGACCAGCCGCGGCCGAAACGGCGGTGGCAGCAGGGGTCCGACCGCGAGCGGGTCGAGTCGGAAGTTGAGCAGAATGCGCCGGGCGATCACCCCCTGAATGACGGGAATTCTCATGTCGGCCTCCATGGAAACGGGCGACGACGGGACGGACGCCCCCTGTATCGAACCGCCAGGCACCACGCGTCTTCACTCGAAATACCCTCTCCGGTCGCTGGCCCCGGTTTTGCTGCCTCCGACGGGAAGAGCGGTCGTCGAGGGAAGGCCTGGAGCTGCAAGCGCTGCGGCGCTGAAGCGCGGAAAGGAGCACCGAGCATGGCGGTTTTCAGCATGAAGGCACTCCTGAGGGCGACGCTCCTGTCGATCGGGTGCGTCTCGGCGGCGTTCCTCGGCTCCTGCGGGACCCCGGGCGGGCACCGCGCCGTGACGACCGAGGAGCTCGAGCCGTTCGAGTGCGGCACGGTCGCGAAGATTCACACACTGGGGGGAATCTTCCTCGCCAGTCAGCCGCAGCCAGACGACTTCAAGCAGGCCAAGCAGGGCGGCATCAAGACGGTCATCAACCTGAGGAAGAGCAGCGAGCTCCCCTGGGACGAGGCGGCGACCGTCGAGGCGCTCGGACTCGAGTACCACGCGATTCCGTTCGCCTCGCCCGCGGAGCTCTCGGACGGCGTCCTCGACAGTACACGAGCGCTGCTGAACGATCCGGCGAGGAAGCCGATCCTCCTCCATTGCAGCTCGGCGAACCGCGTCGGCGCCATCTGGCTCGCCCACCGCATGGTCGACGGCGGCCTGAGCTACGAGGACGCCGTCGCCGAGGCGAGAACGGTCGGCCTGAAGCTCCCGGCCTACGAGGCACGCGCCCGCGAGTACGCGGAGGCGCGCAAAAACCGGTGAGCCCGACCGATCGTATGCGTCGGTCGGAGTCAGAATCGGTCATCGGCATCGGATCTCGGAGTCGGAATCGGAATCGGGGTCGGAGTCGGTCATCGGAGTCGGAGTCGGGCACGGGAACGGGAACGGGGACGGGGACGGACCGGAACATCGCCCGGCCATCCCGCGAGCCCCTGCCGCCAAACCCCCTAACC
>JBFFXF010000111.1:0-21263 GCA_041569895.1 Planctomycetota bacterium
CGCCCGCCGGCCATCTCCCGAAGGGAAACGGGCACGGAGCCCCCGGGGGGCCCGCCACGCAGACCGGGGTGTTCGGGCTTCCGGAGGCCCCGGTCCGGCGCCTCGCGTTCCCGTTCTTTCCGGTGTTGGTGTTTGACGACCTGACTCACTGCTCGACGGAACCGGCTCGAGAGAGGCCGTACTGCCCATGATCGACGTCCGCAACATCTACAAGCGCTACGGTGCGACCGTCGCGGTCAACAACGTGTCCTTCCAGGCCAAACAGGGCGAGATCGTCGGATTCCTCGGCCCCAACGGCGCCGGGAAGTCGACGACCCTGAAGATCCTCACCTGCTACACCGTCGCCGACTCGGGTCGCGTGACGGTCGCGGGGCACGACGTCCTCGAGCAGGCGCTCGAGGTACGGCGCAGCGTCGGCTACCTGCCGGAGAACACGCCGCTCTACCCGGAGATGCGCGTCGTCGAGTATCTGAGGTTCATGGCGCGGGCGCGCCAGATCGACCCGAAAGCGATCAGCTCGCGCGTCGAGGAGATCGTCGACACCACCGGCATCCGGCCGGTGATGAAGAAGAACATCGGCCACCTGTCGAGGGGATACCGCCAGCGCGTCGGGCTCGCCCAGGCGCTGATCCACGACCCGCCGATCCTGATCTTCGACGAGCCGACGAGCGGGCTCGACCCGCACCAGATCATCGAGATCCGCAACCTGATCCGCGAGCTCGGCAAGAAGAAGCTGGTGCTGTTCAGCTCGCACATCATGCAGGAGATCTCGGCGATCTGCACGCGGATCATGGTGATCAAGGCCGGCAAGCTGGTCGCCAACGGGACGCCGCAGGACCTGATGAGGACCGTGCTCGGCGGCGGCACCTTCCGGGTGCGCATCGGCTCGGACGGGGCCGACGTCTCCGATGCGCTGAAGAGGATCGAGGGCGTCACCGAGGCGAGGCAGCTCGAGCGCGCCAACGGAGCCGCCGAATACCAGGTGCGTTGCGCGAGCGGTCGCGACATCGGCGCCGACATCTACCGGCTCGCGAGCGAGTCGGGCTGGGTGCTGTCGCGGATCACGGCGGACGAGGCGTCGCTCGAGGATGTCTACCTCGAGCTCACGGCCGCGTGATCGGCCGCGTCAGGGACGGCCGAGCCGACGAGACGACAGCGGAAAGAAACGATCGATCGAGACTGGAACGAGATCGCTGAGACAGGTGAATCGATGGGAAACCTCCTGAACATCTACCGGCGCGAGTGCGCGGCGTACTTCAACTCGCCGATCGCGTACATCGTGATCGTCGCGTTCCTCGTGTTCATGTCGTTCCTCTTCTTCCTCTTCTTCGGGTTCTTCTCGCAGCCCGACCCCGACGTCCGGCCCTACTTCGACCCGCTGCTCCCCTTCGTCTCCATCATCTTCATCCCGGCGATCACCATGCGCCTCTGGTCCGAGGAGAAGAAGCAGGGGACCATCGAGCTGCTGATGACGCTGCCGATGAAGAGCTGGGAGGTCGTGCTCGGGAAGTTCTTCGCGGCGTACTCGGTGCTCGCCGTCATGCTGCTCCTGACGATCACCATACCGCTGTCGATCTCGTGGGTCGTCGACGGGCTCGACTGGAAGGCCATCACGTCGATGTACATCGGCGCGCTGCTGATCTCCGCGATCTACGTCGCGCTCGGATCGTTCGTCTCGTCGATGACGGAGAACCAGATCGTCGCGTACCTCGTCGCGGTCGTGCTGACCGCCATTTTGTGCCTGGCGGGATTCCCGAGGGTCATCGAGTGGGCGAACGACAACCTCTGGGGCATCGGCGAGTACTTCGGGAAGTTCGGCACCTTCTTCCACTACCAGTACTTCGTCCGTGGCCTCTTCAACCTCGTCGATGTGGTCTACGCGCTGAGCGTGACCGCGCTCTTCCTGATCCTCAACAACGTCGCCGTCGAGGGACGCAAGTTCTGAGCGCTCACCGCAGGAGTCTTTGAAACATGGCGGATAGTCGAGAGTACCGCGGGCGTTTCTGGATCACGAGCGGCGTCTTCGTCGCCATCCTCGTGGCGACCATCATCCTGCTGGCGATCGTCTGGGAGGGCCTCAGCCGCTACAAGCTGGACTTCACGCGTGACGGGCTCTACACGCTGTCGGAGCCTTTCCGGGAGATCCTCGGCGGTCTCGAGGACCGCGTCATCGTGCGCTACTACGTCAGCGAGGAGGTGCCGAGCGTCCTGCTCAACCTCCGCCGCGACACCGAGGACATGCTCGCCGAGGTCAAGACGCTGAGCGGCGGCCGCGTGGAGTTCCAGGTCCTCCATCCCGAGCAGGAGGCGAAGAAGGAGGCCCGGCGCAAGGTCGAGGAGTACAAGAAGGCGAAGGAGGAAAACAGGGCCCTCGACGACCTCGAGCCGAAGGCGCGCGAGTCGTTCCAGGACCTGCTGATGGGCCGCAAGAAGAAGACGCCTGCCGAGATCCGTACGGCTCGCAAGCAGCGCGCGGCCGCCTACGCCAGCAAGGCCGGTCGCGACGCCGTCGAGGTCGAGCTGGAGATGCTCGCCGACGAGTACGAGCAGACCTACCTCGACAACCTGACGGAGGAGGGGATCGTTCCCCGACGCTTCCAGGAGCAGCGGGGGAGCAGCATCCAGGAGGTCTCCTTCTACTCGGCGATGGAGATCCGGTATCGGAACCGCGAGCCGGAGGTGATTCCCTTCTACTACCAGCTCGACGGGCTCGAGCTCGAGCTCGCGCAGCGCATCCTCAAGCTGACGATGCCGAGCAAGCCGGTGGTGGCGTTCTTCGACGGCCGCGCGCCGGAGGACCGGCCGCCCCCCGACCCCTTCAATCCGCGACCGCAGGGGCCGCAGTCGGACTATCAGGGGCTGATCGACCAGGTGCTGCGGAGGTTCTTCGACGTGCGCATGATCGCGCTGAAGGAGGGCGACAGCATCGAGGACCTCGAGAAGCGGCTGGCCGAGGAGAAGAGCGAGGGTGACGACGCCGACGCCGGCCCGAAGAAGATCTCGTGCCTCATCGTCGCGCAGCCCGACAACCTCGAGGAGCGCCAGGTCTACGAGATCTCGCGCGCCATCTCCCGGGGGATCCCGACGATCATGCTCGTGTCGCGACACTCGATCAACACGTCCGAGGGACCGGCGAGCGGGTGGCCGCTGAGCTTCATCAATCCCGGCGCCGCCTTCGACGACCTCCTGAAGTCGTTCGGCATCGAGCTCCACCGGAACGTCCTCGGCAGCAACGTCCACACCAGCTTCCTGGCGCGTGTGCAGCGCCAGGTGTTCGGCGTCATGGACCAGCCGTACCCGTTCTACTGCGCCGTGCTCGCCACCGCGCGCGACGACCTGATCGCCGAGGACCACTTCCTCCTGAACCGCATCCAGGGACTGGCGTTCCCGATGACCAACGGCATGACCATCGACGCCAAGGCGCTCGAGAAGACGGGGGCCACTGTCGAGCGGCTCGCCTGGACGTCACCGGAGACCTGGGCGGTCGAGGTCTCGCCCTTCTCTCGCGGCTCGTTCGGCCGCGGCGCCTCGCCGTCCTCGCTGATGCAGAACTACCTCGACGAGCTCGTCCAGGACCAGAAGCGTCCGGAGAAGACCGGCACCGACGTCACCTTCATCGACCGCAAGGAGCTCGCGGTGCTCTTCAAGGGGAGGCTGCCCTTCTTCTGGCAGGGGAAGGAGATCCCCGAGTGGAAAAAGGAAGAGAAGACGGACGACGATCCCGACGGCCCCACCGGCGGCGCGGGTCCGGCCGGACCGCAGGAAGCCGGCCCGGAGGACGCGGGGACCGCAGGCGAGCCCGCCCCCGCCGGAGAGGAGTCCGCCGCCGGACCGGAAGCGCCGGCGGCGCCCGACGGGGCGGCCACCGATCAGCCGGAGATCGTGACGCCGCCGGCGGAGCGCCCGAGGGCCGAGCTCGAGCCGTCCGCGGAGGGACAGCTCCTCGTGCTCGCCTCCACCGACGCCATGAAGGACGTCTTCCTCAGCCTCCAGCGCCAGGTTGCGGCCTATCAGTTCAACCTGCGCTTCTTCCAGAATGCCATCGAGACGTTCGGCCTCGGGCGGCAGCTGATCGAGATCCGGCGCAAGCAGCTCGTCGATCGACGGTTCGTCGACGCGACCGAGGGCAAGCAGGCGATGATCCTGGTGATCAACCTGGGGCTCGTGCCCCTGGCCGTCGTCGCCTTCGGCCTGGCGCGCTACCTGATACGCCGCCGGGACGCGAGCGCGTACGAGCGGCAGATGACCGAGTCGTGAACTGACCGATGAAGGTGAACCACAGAGGCGCGGCGGGAGCTGGCGCAGCGCCGCGCGAGAACACAGACGCACAGAGAGCGTTCTCTCGTTCTTCGGTCCGGACGACCTGCTCACTGTGCTCTCTGTTTCGAAGCAGAGAACCGAGACCGGGTGACAAGAGGACAATCCCATGAGCGACAAGTCGATCATCGCCGCGGTGGTCATTCTCGTCGTGCTGCTCGTCATCTTCTTCCTGCAGCGTGACACCTCCTCGCCGGGACTGAGCGAGGAGAAGACCGCCGGCCTCGTCGAGTTCCGGGAGCTCAAGCGGCCGGACATCAAGCGCTTCACCGTGAGTCGCGGCGACCGGACGGCGGAGGTCGTTCGCAAGGGGGACGGCTGGATCCTGGCGTCGAGCTTCGGCTACCCGGCCGACAGCGAGAAGATCGATCGCTTCTTCGAGGAGCTCGAGGACATGGACAGCTTCAAGAAGTCGGGCTGGTCCCGGTCCTCGCACGCCGCGTTCGAGGTCGACGAAAAGAAGGGCGTCCGCGTCACCTTCTTCGACACGAACGACCAGGAGATCAGCTCGATCGTCCTCGGCGGGCGGGCCCCGACGCGGACTCTCGCCTCGTTCTGCTACGTGCGCTTCGGCGATGAGGACGTCGTCTTCGAGACCGAGGGGTCGCCGCGCAGCAACGTCGGCGGCAGCGGCGACGAGCTCGAGAAGGACTTCCTGCTCCACAACAAGCTCTTCGAGATCCCCGACGACCACGAGATCTACACCGCCGAGCTCATCCGCCCCGACTACAACCTGATCCTCGAGCGGCGCTACGAGGAGAAGCCGAAGGAGAAGAAGGACGAGTCGGCCGACGCCGAGGAAGACGCCGAGCCCGAGGTCGAGAAGGAGGAGGCGTTCTTCGTCGCCTCCGGCTCCGAGAGCTGGCGCGCGGACGAGAAGAAATGGTCGGTGCGGAGCTACCTCAACAAGAAGGACCTCCGCGTCGACGAGGCGGTCGATCCGAAGCGTGATCTCGCCGAGCTCGGACTCGACGCGCCGCAGCTCAGGGTCGTCCTCCGCCACCGGCCGAAGGAGAGTCCGAGCGCCGGTGAGGAGGACAGCCCCGACGCCGGGGAGGAGGTCGTGACGGTGCTCTTCGGCAACGCCATCAAGGAAGAGAAGGAAGGCGAGGAAGGCGAGACCGCCGAGGACGCCGCCTACTACGTGATGCTCGAGAACGGCGGCCGCATCTTCACCATCGACAAGTGGGCGTTCAACAGCTGGGACAAGAAGCTCGACGACTTCCGCGAGGAGAAGAAGGACGCCGAGAAGCCCGATGCCGGAGCGGACGGCGCCCCGGAATCCGGGTCGGGAGAGACCGGGACCGCGACGGACACCGGCTCGGCCGCGTCTCAGCGACCGGTCCTTCCGCCGGCTCCCGCCGACGCCGGCGCCGCTCCCGCCACGGTCCGGGCCAGCCATATCCTGATCCCGTACCGCGGCGCCGACCGGGCGCCCGGCGACGTCACCCGGACCAAGGAGGAGGCCCGCCAGGAGGCGGAGCGCATCCTCGCCGAGATCCGCAAGGGAGGCTCATTCGCCGACCTGGCGAAGGCCCACTCGAGCTGTCCCTCGAGCGCCGACGGCGGCGACCTCGGCAGCTTCCCGCGCGGCCGCATGGCGAAGGCCTTCGAGGAGGCGTCCTTCACGCTCGGCGTCGGCGAGGTCTCCGGCGTGGTCGAGACGCCGTTCGGGTTTCATGTGATCAAGCGGACGGAGTAGGGCAGTCCACGGCCGTGGACTGAGACTTTCGGACCCGGTCCCGTGCCCGGTCCCGTGCCCGAAAGCCCCCGTCGTCCTCGAAGCTGCTGACGTCGGGGCCGAGCGCGCCGGAGTGCGAGAACCGAGGTCCGATTCCGATTTCCGATAGACGCGCGGGGGGACGAGGGGGAGGCGAGAAAGATGGGAAATCTCCGGCCGGAAAAGGCCGAACGAAAAAAAACCGGATCAAAACCGGCACGAATCCCGGCCTTGATCCGGCGGAGAACGGATTACTGCTGTGTTCGATTCACGGGCTCGACTTTTCCGGAACAAGTCCGGAGGGAAGGCGAGAAAAACCCCGGAAAAACTGCTTTCGGAGCGTCCCAAAAACGCGCCCGGGATGGCCTCCCTGCGTTGGAGAATCTAAAGGAAGCCCCCCCCTCCGGCAAGGCTAATTTTGGGAAAGTCCTAAGACGCGATCGACCCGTGATATGCAGATCAGCGACCCGACGGGCCCCCCGGAGGGGCCCCGATCGGCCTCCCGGGCCCGCACCGTAGCCTGTGTGATCACAGCTATTTACGACGTCGGGCTCGGGGACTCTACTGGAGTCCGACGCCGGCGTCGCAGCCGAGCTCGTCGTCGGTCGGATCGGTGCCGAGGTCGGGGAACGGCGCCGGCGGCACGAATGTGGCGCGGAAGAGATAGTCGAGGACGCGCACCATGTCGGCGACCTCGATCTTGCCGTTGTCGTCGACGTCGGCGGCGTCCATGCACGGCGGTCGCGGTCCCTTCCGGAAGACGAAGTTGACCAGGTAGATGTGGTCGGCCAGGTCGACGCGTCCGGACCCGTTCGTGTCGCCGCGCACGAATGTCGGCTTGAGGCCGGCGCGCACGATCACCTTGCCGCCGGTGATCGACGGGAAGATGTTGAAGCCCTTCTGGACGAGCGCGTTGGCGAGCGGCGGCTCGCCGATCTCGTTCTCGAGCTTGAGGTCGTACTCGCCGTCGGGGACCGTGTCGCCGACGCTCAGGATGATCCGCACCAGCGGCATGCGCGTTCCGGGCGAGAGTCGAGCGTCGCTGAACGGCGGGAACGCGTCGAAGATCGCGGCGTAGGAGAAGAACGGCTGCGCCGCGTCCGGCTCGACGCGCGTGACCACGAAGTCGGGGGCGATCGGCTCGAGCACCGTTCCGACGATGTTGTAGTCGACGATCTCGAACGCGTCCGGCTCGTACAGTCCGATCACGGTGACCGCGTCGATGGGCTCCACCGACGTCAGGAAGACCGTGTCGGGGAACTCGACGACCCCCGGCGGCACCGTGATGTCGTCGATGACCAGCTTGTTCGGGTTGTCGGGCGGCGTCCCCTGGTTGATCGTCACGACGCCGTCGATCGAGGTGTACTCGACGCGTTCGCCGCCGCTGATCAGCAGCGTCTCATCCGGCCCGGCGGTGGGGAGGATACGCAGCGTGTGCTCCCCGATCGGGGCGTTCTCGAGGACGTTGAACATCGTCTTGAAGATCACCTGCTCGCTTCCCGCAGCGAGCGAGTTGCCCTCGAACGGCGGCATGAAATCGAAGATCACGTCGATGCCGATGAAGCCCTCGTCGGAGAACCGCACGTTGCGGAACTCGAAGTTGTTGGCCTCGGTCGCGGTGTTGCTGAGCCCGATGTCGGTCGCGTCGAGCGCCTCGAGGGGGAAACCGACGAAGACCGTGAACGCCTCCACCTCGGACTCGTTCGACAGCAGCACGCCGACCGGCACGCCCGAGTCGGCCTGCTTCGCCTCGACGCTCTCGAAGCTCAGGGCGTTGCTCGGCGGCGGCGGCGGCGCAACGACGGTGAAGGTCGAGGCGGTGGTCGTGAAGAGAAGCTCCGCGCCTCCCTCGATGAGAGCCGTCCTGGACGGCGAGGCCACGACACTCTCGGGGAACGTCACGGCGTACACGCCCTCCGGAGCGGTCTCGAGCACGTCGAAGAGCACCCGGAAGAGCGACTGCGACGAACCCGGCTCGAGCCGCCTCTCGCCGAGCGGCTCGACGTCGTCGAAGATCACGTGCACGGACACGAATCCCTCGATGTTGTCGATCTCCAGCTCGGTGACGTCGGGCGCCAGGTCGCCGGCGGTGGTGCCGTCGATCTCGATCGCCGCGGCGCCGACGACCACCGGGTCGAAGCCGACGACGATGGTGAACTCGTCGAGGGCGCTCTCGTTGTCGATGGAGACGGTGACCGGCACTCCGAGGCTGCCCGGCTCGCCCTCCGCCGGGCTGGCGGAGATGGCGTTGGTCGGCGGGGGCGGCGGCGGCTCGAGTACGGTGAAGACACCGTCGCTCGAGGTGAACGGCACCGACTCCCCGCCGCTCGAGTGCACCGTGGCGAGCGGTGGCTCGCCGATCGGCTCGGCGGGTATGACCAGGGCCGACTCGCCGATCGGCGCGTCGGTCCTGACGTTGAACACCGGCCGGAAGAGCGTGCGCTCGTCGCCCGCGGCGAGCACCTTGCCCTCGAAGGGAGGGAAGAACTCGAAGACCGCGTTGAAGCTCGCGATGCCGGCCGTGTTGTCGAGGACCGGAGCGGTGAACTCGGGCTCGAGGTCACCGGTCGCCGTGCCGGCGGTGTCGATGTCCACCGCCTCGAGGACCGCCGGATCGAACCCGACGACGATGGTGTAGCCGTCGAGCGCGCTCTCGTTGGCGATGCGCACGTCGGCGCGCACGCCCTCGGTTCCCGGCTCGGCGGCGGTTCCGCTCACGCCGACGTGGTTCATCGGCGGCGGGGGAGGCGGCTCGAGCTCGCTGAGGAGCGTCACCAGCCGGTCGCCGGCGGTCGCCACGATGTCCGGGGCGCCGTCGCCGGTGACGTCGAGAACGACGCTGGTGATCACCGGCTCCCCCGAGAGGAGCGTCGTCGCGTCCGCCGGATCGAGCGAAAAGCTCCCGGCCACGTTCTCGTACAGCGTGATCTCGGCGAGCTCCGGGTTGGTGACCAGGATGTCGACGTCGCCGTCGGCATCCGCGTCGGCGAGCGCCAGGCTCGACGGGCTCAGCGTCGCCAGCGCGATCGGCTCCTGGGGCACGCCGCCCGGCTCGCCGGTCCCCGGCAGGAAGACGATCTCCTCGCCCGCGCCGGTGGGATCTGGGACGAGAGCCACGACCTCCGGCTCGCCGTTTCCGTCGAGGTCCTCGACGTGGACCTCGCGCGCGTCCGACGCGAGCGCCAGCGTGCCGTCCGTCCGGAATCCCTCGCCGTGAGAGAAGACGCGCAGCGACAGGGTGTTTCCCTCGAGGTCGCCAGAAACGAGCTCCAGCGAGCCGTCGCCGAGAAGGTCCCGCAGCACCAGGGCGGTCCTCGACGCCCGCGTGTCGCCGACGATCTGGGCCGGCGGACCGTCGAGCCCGCCGAGCTGCACGCGCAGGCCGGCCTCGGTGTCGAGCACGAGATCGGGGACATGCACGCCGGCGTGGTCGATGTCCCCGGCGGCGATCGAATAGACCGCGCTGCCCGTGGCGAACTCGGTCCCCGCGGCGAAGGCGATGCCGGCCTCGGTGGTGGCGTTCAGGAAGATGGTCACGCGGTCGAGCCCGCCGGCGAGGACGTCGAGGAGACCGTCGTCGTCGAGGTCGACCACCGCGAGCGACAGCACCCGCTGGCCCACGGGCAGCTCGGCCGTCGTCCCGAACTCGCCCTTGCCGGTCGCGAAGAAGAGCAGCACGGACTCCCCGTCCTCCGTGCGCGCCACCAGGTCGACACGGCCGTCGGCGTCGATATCGGCGCCGATCAGGTCGACGAGCTTGCCGGGACCGATGACGTCGGGTCCCCGCTGCAGGTCCTCGACGCCGGACCAGGCGACGAGAAACGTCCAGGTGTCCCCGCCGAACGCCACGCCGTCGGCCGAGGAGATCTCGCGCCCGAGCGCGACGGAGACACGCTCGCCGGCGAGGAACGGCCGCCGGGGCACGATGACGAGTCGCTGGCCCGAGTCCATGATCTCCGTGATATCGACGGGGACCGTTCCCGAGACGCTGCCGCGCACGAGCACGGTGCTCTCGGTGAAGGAGAAGGGATCCATGGTCTTGTCGAACTCGACCGCGATCGAGGTCGCGGGGTCGACACCGGTCGCGTTCCGGGACGGGGAGAGCGACGTGACCACCGCGGCGGGCGGCGGGACCACGGCCGGGGTGATCTCGAAGGTGAATCGCCGCTTCCTGGACGAGACCCCCGACTTTCCCTTGATGCCCGAGCGCAACGTCACCGTCACCGTCTCCCCGTCCGCGAACTGCGTGTCGGGGACGAAGATGACCATGCGGTCGTCCTGCTCGAGCGTGAAGGTCCCCGTCATGGGACCGCTCTCCGAGCCGACGACGCTGAAGGTCCGGGGGCTCAGCGATCTCTGGCGGACCGCCGCCGAGAATTTCGCCCAGACCTGCGTCGCCGGGTCGTTGTCCGCGCTCCGCGCCGGCGGAAAGACGTCGGTCACCGACATCTTCTCGCTGCTCTCGGAGCAGCCCGAGAGAGCCAGCAGGAGGGCCGTGGCGATCGCCGCCAGGCCGATCAGGACACTGTTGAAAACTCCGTGGAGAAATCGGGTGAGAACGCTGGTGACAAGGCGCATGTCTTTCCGGAAAGCTAGCGGGTGGAGCAAGATGGCGGGCGCCTCTTCCTCCTCGTTTGTGTCAACAATTGAAGCAGCAAGCAACCGATGTGCCCGGCCGTTCGAGGGGGCGGCATCCTCGTGTCGCCGCCGTGGCGACCGGGCGTGTCGGGCTCCCCCGGAGAGCCCGGAGCGAAACGGCCCCGACACCGATTCACGCGCCGGACGGGGCCCCTGCCCGCCGATCTGACGCCTATTGTAGAGACTGTTCCGGCGAAAGCTATTTCCTTACCGGAATCGATGCGCGGCGGGCCGGGACGGCCCCGGCCAGGGGGCGGCCGTCGGGTCCCGGACGTACAGAATTCATACGTTTTTTGACGCTCCGTTGACCCTCTCGCCGCGGCCACCTATCATAATGGGCCAAGGGAACAGGTGTGGCGGCGGCGGCGGGGTCCCGGGGGGGACGGGCCCGCTGGAAGCGCACCGGCCCGGCGCCGGGACGGCACGGAAGGGTGACGCGCAGCAGAGTCCGCGCTGGAGCGAGTGCCCCGGCGTTCGCTCGCCCGTACGTGCGTGGGGAGGCCCATGGCCAAGACAGCCGGCAGAACAGTCCGCAAGAGAGCCTACAAGGACGCCCAGGAACGGGACAGCAAGGTCTGGCAGATCGTCGAGCTCTTCTACCGCTCGCTGGTGGAGTTCCGCGAGATCTTCGACCACTACGAGTGGCGGGTGCTCCAGCACAGCTACCAGAAGGGCCAGCATCGCCGGGACCTGCGTCTCGAGCCCGAGGACCTCGCGGCCCTGATGGACTTCCGGGCCCTCGAGCGCCTCCGCGACGAGCACATCTTCATCCTCAAGGAGACCTGCCACGACATCTTCCGCGGCCGCCACCGCACGGATCTCCTCGACATCTACGTCTCCGACGCCTTCCACGAGATCTCGATCCTCAAGGAGGAGCATTACAACGTCAAGACGTACGCGCCGCAGTACGCCCGGGACTCGCGCGAGGTCGAGCTCTCCTACATCCTCGACGAGGTGCACAAGCTCTATCCGAGCAAGCTGAACCACATCAAATACCTCTTCGGGAAGGCGAAGGAGCGGCTCGAGGAGCTCCTGCCCCGGTTCACCAAGAACCGCATCCTGGTGCGGTCGCTCTATCTGAACCGCGATGACTTCGTCAAGGCGGCCTACGAGGACGGCGTGCGAGACTTCTACCGGCTGATGTACAGGGAGGCCGGTCCGATCGAGGGCTTCTACGATGTCGGCCGCAGCTTCCACGAGTCGGGATTTACCCGCCGGTCGCTCGAGGCGCTGGGGTTCGCCGAGGCCGAACTCGCATCCTTCACCGGCAAGCGCTCGTCGCGCATAAAGCGCATCGAGCGGTTGATCCACGCGCTCCTCGAGCAGCTGCGCGCCGGTGATTCGGACCAGAAGGACGCGACGGAGCCGGCCGACGCGGCCACGGCGCCGATCAAGAGCGCCTCCGCCGCGCCGCCGCCCGCGCCGCGACCCGCGCCCGCGAAGCCCGCCCCGGCCCCCTCCCCGGCCCCCGCCCCGGCGCCAGCACTGCACCCGGCGTCCACACCGTCGGGCGGCGCCCCGTCGGATCGGGATGACCGCGCCGACCCGGGCCGGATCCAGGCGCGCCGGGAGGAATCACCGCGAGACGCGGCGCACCGCGATGTCGAGGCGGGCCGTCTGTGAGTGCGGACCATTTCGCCGACCGGCTCGACGCGGCGATCGGCGAGAAACGCTCCTGCCTCGTCGTCGGCATCGATCCCGTCCTCGACCGCCTCCCCGCCGCCGTCGCCGCGGTGGCCGGCACGTACGGCGGCATGCTCGAGACCCCCGGCCAGCCGGGCACGGCGGGCGCGAGCGCCGCGCTGACACGATTCTCGCTCGACGTCATCGACGCGGTCGCGGAGCACGCGGTCGCGGTCAAGCCGAACGTCGCGTTCTTCGAGCGCTACGGCGCCGCGGCGTGGGGCGGGCTGCTCGAGGTCTGCCGGGCGGCGAGACGCCGCGGCCTCCTGGTGATCCTCGACGCCAAGCGGGGCGACCTGTCGACGACCTCCGCGGCGTACGCGGAGGCGCTCCTCGGCGACCAGACCGACACCGTCGGACCGTTCGTCGACGCGCTGACGATCAACCCCTACTTCGGCGAGGACGGCGTGCGCCCCTTCGTCGACGTCGCCCGCCGCGGCGGCAAGGGGCTCTTCGTCCTCGTGCGCACGTCGAACCCGTCCGCCGCGGAGCTCCAGGACCTCGTCGCCGGCGACCGTCCACTCCACCTGCACGTCGCCGAAGCCGTCGCCCGCTGGGGCGCGGACCTCGTCGGCGCGTGCGGCCTCTCCTCGGTGGGCGCGGTGGTCGGCGCCACGGTCCCCGAGCAGGCGGCGAGCATCCGCGCCGCGCTCCCCGCGGCCTTCTTCCTGGTCCCCGGTTTCGGCGCGCAGGGAGCGGGCGCCGAGTCGATCCGCCCCCACTTCCTGCCGGGCGGCCGCGGCGTCGTGGTCAACGCCTCACGCTCGGTGATCTACGCCTTCGAGAAGGCTCCCGACCGCGAGTGGACCGACGCGGTGGCGGCCGCGGCGGCCCGGGCGCGCGAGGAGCTCGAGGCGGTGCGGACGGGATAGGGTTTCGGGAGCGATTCCGACTCCGAGACCGATACCGAGACCGATACCGATTCCGACTCCGACCCCGAGGTCCGATTCCGACACCGACTCCGATTTCCGATTATTCCGATTCCGATACCGATGACCGATGCCGACTCCGACTCCGAGTCCGATTCGGACTCCGATTCCCGATCCCGATTCGGACCTCTGACCTTAGACCTCTGATCTCTGGTCTCTGTCTCTGTCTCCGTCCTCCGTCTCCGTCCTCTGTCTCGACGAGGACGAGGACGAGGACGAGGACGAGCACGACAAGGGGAATTCCGGCTACTCCTCCCCACCCGGCTCATCCCTGACGAACCGATACACCCCCCCATTCTCCTCCGCCAGGCGGCGCAGGAGATCGGAGTCGGCGCCGATGGCGATGGTGTTGATCTGGATGCGACGCAGGCGGTTGATGCGGCCCACCGAGCCGATGATGTCACCGGAGTGGACATGGCGCCCGCGGGTCGGCTTGCCGTCGGAGAGCAGGTAGATGGTGTCGACGTGCGGATCCTCGAGCGCGCTGGCGAGCGCGTCGTAGAGGTTGGTGCCGCCGAACGCCTCGGCCCGCGTCAGGTACCGCCGCGCCAGGGCGAGCGACGGGCGGCCGAGCGGCCTGAGCTGCTCGAAGAGGGGCTCGTGCTCGTTCGAGAAGAAGACGACGTTGAAGAACGCCTGGCGGCCGAGGCCCTTCAGCAGGCGTGCGACCTCCGCCTTCATCACCTCGATGCGGGGCAGGACGACGCCGTCGTACTCCATCGGCCGGATCATGCTGCCCGAGACGTCGCCGACGAGGCAGATCCGTCGCGAGAGCACGCGCAGTCCGAAGTACGTCGCCGGGTCGTCGGGAAAGAGGACGACGGTCTCGCGGTCGCTCCGCGGCGCGGTGCGTTCCGCCGGCGGTTTCCAGGTGTCGCGGGTCATCTCCCACCAGTCGCGCCAGTCCGAGGCGACGTAGGGCATGCGCACGCCCGTGAGCTCGTGGAGCGCCATCAGGAGCTCGTGACGGAGCCGCCCGCGCTGCCCGGGAAGCCTGTCGACCAGGAGATCGATCGCCGGGCGGGTGCGCATGCGCACGCACGCCTCGATGGCGGCGTGCCGGAGGCGCCACGACTTCTCCTGACGCAGATACCTCGACAGCATCGGAATGGCGCGCTTCTCGCCGAGGACCGGCAGCGCCGCCACCGCGGCGGCCCGGATCGCCTCGTCGCGGCATCGCGAGAGCTCGAGAACGACCCGCTCCGCCGCGCTGATGCGGAGCGGGTACACGGCGTCGAGCAACGTGATCAGGTCGCCGGCGATCGCGGGCGTGCTCGCCACCGACTCGGCCAGCGTGGCGATCACCGGGGCGAGGAGTGGGCCCACGGATCGATCGCCGAGATCGACGCACGCACGCGCCGTCGCGACCACCAGGTCGAGACGGCCGGACTCCTTCTCGAGGACACGCCGCGCGACATCGAGGAGCTCTCGCCGTCCGCGCCTGCCGAGGGTGCGGATCGCCGCGCCGCGTACGACGTCTGTCCGAGACGTGTCGCTCGCGAGCGCCGCGAGACGGAGCTCGAGCTCGGCGGCCGCGTCGCTCGGCGCGCGTGCGAGGACACCGGCGAGGAACGCCACCAACGCGTCCTCGCGATCGCGCCGGTGGATCGATCCGACCCCGCTGCCGCGGCCGGACTCGACTGCTCCGAGGATGGCGTCGACGTCTCCCACGGTCCCGCTCGACGTCATCAGCGCGAACGCGCCCCACGCACCGTCGCGGTGCCGGTCGCCCTCGAGCACTCGAGCGATGACGTCTCGCGACAGTCCCTCGCGCAGGTCGGCGCAGCGTTCGAGGATGGCGGCTCGCCGGCACCGATCGACGACGCCTGCAGGCGGGCGCCTCGGCTCGTCACGCCCGAGCACCGCCGCGATCGCGTCGCGGGCGCCCCCGGTGCCGGTCGACACCAGGGCGGCCGTGGTCGCGGCATCGACCTCGGGGAACTCGTAGAACCGCGCCAGCGCGGCGACGGCCTCGTCCGACTTCAGTCGCGCCAGCTCGTCGGTGACGGTCTCGACCTGCTCGCGCATCGCGGCGCGCCTGGCCGCGTCCCTCGACCGGAGCTGCTCGACGAGGGCCCCGGCCCTCTCGATGGCCGAGCCGCCATCGGCGCCCCTGTCGGCGCCGGAGGCGAGAATCGCCAGGGTGAGCATCAGCGGCATGGTCATGCGCTCATCATAATGCAGAGGACGGGCGGGAGCACGATCGCGACGATCACGGCTCGCCGAGCGCGGCCCGGACCTCCTCGAGCTCCTCCGCGAGACGGGTCCACTCCGCCTCCTCGCGCGCGATCAGCTCCTCGAGCTCGCGAATCCGGGCCTGCTTCTCCGGCGCGGGATCGAGGGGATTCTCGAGGAAGTGCCGGTGGAGCGATTCTCGCTCCCGCTCGTGCGCCGCGACGTTCCGCTCGGCCTCGGCGACCCCCCGCGTCAGCCTGCCGAGACGCGACCGCAGCTCCTTGCGCTGGTGGTAGTCGGTCGTCCGCGCTCGTGGCTCCTCCGCAGACTTTCCCGTATTCGCCGGGCGCTCGGAGTTCGCGGCCGCCGCGATCTCCCTGTCGACCTCGCGCTCGGTGAACGCCACGTAGGCATCGTAGTCGCCTGGATAGAGTGTCACGGCGCCGTCCTTGACCTCGACGATGCTCGTGGCGACGAGCTTCACGAAGGTGCGGTCGTGGCTGACGAAGAACATCGTCCCGGCGTGGTTCCGGAGCGCGTTGCCGAGCGCCTCGACGGTCTCGAAGTCGAGGTGGTTGGTCGGCTCGTCGAGGAGGAGCACCGGCGCGCGGCCGAGGAGGAGCCCGGCGAGATAGACGCGCGCCCGCTCGCCGCCGCTGAGCACCGAGATCGGCTTCTCGGCGTCGTGCCCGCTGAAGAGAAAGCTGCCCGCCATGTCGAGCACGTCCTGCTCGACGAGGTCGGAAGCCGCCTGTCGTGAAAGGTACGTCTTGATGTCGAGGTCGTCGTCGAGGGCGGTGAAGACGTGCTGCGCGTAGTAGCCGGCTCGCAGCTCGTGACCCCAGCGGTAGCCTCCGGCGAGCGGCGGCAGCTCGCCGGCCATGGTCCTGAGCAGCGTCGTCTTTCCCTGGCCGTTGTCGCCGAGCACCGCCACGCGCTCGCCGCGCTCGATCTCGAGGTGGATCCCCGTCGCCACGTCGCGGTCCGCGTACCCGATCGCGAGGTCCTCGCAACGCAATGCGATCCCCTTCTTCGGCTCGATCGGCGGGATCTTGATGCGCGCCGTCTTCATCGGGTGCTCGACCTCGATGGTCTTCAGCCGCTCCATCTGCTTGAGCTTCGACTGCGCTCGAGACGCGGTCGAGGCGCGCACACGGTAGCGATCGACGAAGCGTTGCAGGTGCCTCCGCTGCGCCTCGATGTTCCGGTTGTGGCGCAGCGTCTGCTCCAGCTGCTCCTCGCGGTACTCGAGGTACGCCTCGACGTCGCCCGGAAAGAGGAACAGCCGTCCGCGCTCGACTTCGAGCGTCTTGTCGCAGGTCCGCTTGAGGAACTCGCGGTCGTGCGAGACCACCAGGTAGCCCCCGTTGAAGTCGGCGAGGAAGCGCTCGAGGAGCAGCAGCGTGCGCAGGTCGAGGTAGTTCGTCGGCTCGTCGAGGACGAGGAAGTTGGGGTCCCTGAGCAGCATCGACACGAGCTTGCAGCGCGTCTGGTAGCCGCCGGGAAGCGAGGCGACCTCCGCCTCGAGCAGGTCGCTCTGGAGCTGGAACCGGGCCGCCACGCGCGCGCATTTCCACTCCTCGGCGCCGGAGTGCCGCATCAGGAAGGGCAGCACGCGCTCGTTCCTCTCGAACGGGCTGTGCTGCTCGAGGTAGCCGAGACGCAGCCGGGCGACGCGCGCGATGGCGCCGTCGTCGGGAGCCTCCAGTCCGAGGATGAGCCGGCAGAGCGTCGACTTCCCCGCGCCGTTGCGTCCGATGACGCCGACGCGGTCGCGAGCCGCGAGGTCGACGGCGGCGCCGTCGAAGAGCACGGTCTCGCCGTAGCTCAGGTGGAGGTTGTCGATCCGGATCACGGTGGACATCGGTTCGACGAGGATACCCGAAGGCGCGCGTCGTGGCGCTGTCCTTTCGTCGCCGGGATCGCTATAATCCGCGGTTCACGCCCTCCGCGCCGGCGGCAGACCGGCGACGCCGTGACCGAGAGAACCGAGCCATGACCGAGTCCCCGCGACAGTCCGAGCCCGACACGGTTCCGGAGGAGCCGGTTCCCGACGATGTCCTCCCGCACGGCGCGCTGCCGCCGATGACCTACCGCGACCTGCCGGAAGCGATCCCGGTCCGCAAGATGATCGGCCCGAGCATCATCCTCGCCGGGCTCGCTCTCGGCAGCGGCGAGTTCATCCTCTGGCCCTACATCACCTACAAGACGCAGTTCGTGTTCTTCTGGGCGTGCCTGCTCGGCGTCACGACGCAGTACTTCCTCAACATGGAGATCACGCGCTGGAGCCTCGCGACCGGCGAGAGCGCCATCACCGGGTTCGCTCGGCTGAGCCGTCACTGGGCGTGGATCTTCCTGGCCCTCAATATCCTGCCGCACATGATTCCGGCCTGGTCGAAGGGCGCGGCGCAGGTCGTCAGCTGGTTGATCTGGGGCGCCGAGTTCGACGAGGCGGGCAACGTGCAGAGCCCGTGGGTCAACGAGCTGTCGATCGCGGGGCTGCTCTTCTGCGGCATCGTGCTGACGGCGGGGAAAGTCGTCTACGAGACGGTCGAGCGCATCCAGCTCGTGCTGGTCTCGCTGATCATGCTGCTCGTCGTCGTCCTCGCCGTCTGGCTGGTCCGCGCGGACAGCGTCGTCGCGCAACTCGAGGGAGCCGTCAACTTCGGCGGCATGCCGGAGGGCCTCGATCCGATACTGCTCCTCGGCGCGCTCGCCTTCGCCGGCGCCGGCGGGACGCTCAACCTCTCGCAGAGCAACTACGTCAAGGACAAGGGCTACGGCATGGGCCGGTTCATCGGCCGCATCACGAGTCCGATCACCGGCCAGGAGGAGGCGATCTCCGAGATCGGCTACCACTTCCGGCACACTCCCGAGAACCTCTCGCGCTGGCGGCGCTGGTGGCGCGCCGCGGGCACGGAGCACTTCCTGAGCTTCTTCGTGACGTGCGCGGCGTGCCTGGTGCTGCTGACTCTGATCAGTCACAGCATCTTTTACACCCCCGAGGGCACGCTGGAGGCGGGCGCGGACCGGTACGGCAAGGACATGAACTTCATCTGGGGCGAGGCCGTCGAGCTGGGCAACCGTGTCGGTCCGGCGGTGAAGATCCTCTTTCTGATCATGGGCGTGGCGATTCTCCTGACCACCGAATTCGGCGTCCTCGACGCGTCGAGCCGCGTGTCGACCGACGTCGTCAAGGTCAACTGGCTGCGCGACAACGAGCGCTGGAGCGAGAGCAAGCTGTACTATATCTTTCTGTGGACGACGATCCTGGTCGGCATCGCCATTCTGCTGATCGGCGAGGAGCGCGCGCAGGCGCTGACGCTCTTCAAGTTCACGTCGGCGATGAACGGCGGCGTGATGTTCATTTATTCGTGCACGCTGCTGTACCTGAATCGCTTCAAGCTGCCGGCGGCGATCCGCATGAAGCCCTGGAGGACGATGATCATGATCTGGTCGGTCTTCTTTTTCGGCTACTTCGCGGTGCGGAGCTCGATCCACATCGCCGGCGAGCTGTTCTCGGGATGATCACACGGAAATGATGACGAACCGCCTCTCCCGTACACGTTCCCGTTCCCGCTCCCGTCCCCGTCCCCGCACCGAGAACGGGAACGGACGGGCGCAGACCACTCCGCAATCGTCGCGTCCCGCACCTGACGCCGCATGAAAATCAGCAGCATCTCGACTTACCGCGTCGACCTCCCGCTCCACGAGGGCAGCTACAAGTGGTCCGGCGGAAAGTCGGTGTCGGTCTTCGACAGCACCATCGTCCGCGTCGAGACCGACGCCGGCGTCACCGGGCACGGCGAGGTGTGCCCCCTCGGGCCGTTCTACCTCCCCGCGTACGCCGAGGGCGCGCGGACCGGCATCGCCGAGCTGGCCCCGCACCTGATCGGCGAGGATCCGACGCGCATCGGGTTCCTCGATCGTCTGATGGACCGGGCGCTCAAGGGACACCCCTACGTCAAGTCGGCGATCGACATCGCGTGCTGGGACATCCTCGGCCAGGTGGCGGGGCTGCCGGTCTGCACGCTGCTCGGCGGGCGCCACGGCGATGATTTCCCGCTCTACCGCGCGATCTCGCAGGAGTCACCGGAAGCGATGGCGAAGAGAGTCGCCGGCTACCGGGCCGATGGCTACCGCAAGTTCCAGCTCAAGGTGGGCGGCGATCCCGACGTCGACATCGAGCGCATCCGTTCGGTGGCCGCGCTGATGGAGCGGGGCGACGTGCTGATCGCCGACGCGAACACCGGCTGGCTGAAGCACCAGGCGCTGCGCGTCGTGCGCGCGGTCCGCGACGTCGACGTCTACATCGAGCAGCCGTGCGCGACGTACGAGGAGTGCCTCGCCGTGCGCGCCCACACCGACCATCCGTTCGTGCTCGACGAGTCGATCGACGGCCTCGACGTCCTCCTCCGAGGCCACGCCGACCAGGCGATGGACTGCGTCAACATCAAGCTCTCGAAGCTCGGCGGACTGACGCGAGCCCGACAGGCGCGCGACCTCTGCGTGTCGCTCGGAATCGGCGTCACCATCGAGGACAGCTGGGGCGGCGACATCACCACCGCCGCGATCGCCCACCTCGCCCACAGCACCCCACCGGAGATCCTCTTCACCGCCACCGACTTCAACAGCTACGTCACGGTGAGCACGGCGGAAGGCGCCCCGAAGCGAGAGCACGGCCGGATGAGGGCATCGGAGGCGCCGGGTCTGGGAGTGACACCGAGACTGGACGTGCTGGGGAAGCCGGTGGCGAGAACCGATCGCCCCGCGTGACGGTCCCGGTCCCCGTCCCGAGTGGATTGCTCGACTTCGCCCGCGGGACTCTGACGGCAGGGAAGCGCGGCAAGGAAGGCAGGAAGAGCAGGAAGGCAGGAAACAAGTCCGGGGGTGACTTGTGAGCTCTGTCGAGCTCGAAGAGCCGTCGAGAAACGAGAGTTGATTACGATGTGAATCACAGAGGCGCGGCGCTGCGCCAGCGCAGCGCCGCGTGAGAGTATCTGCAAGGGATCAGCTAAGGCCTGGCCTCTCGACTCCGTTCGAGGGGCGGGCGAGGCTCACGAAGCCCAACCCCATCAACCCCTCCGTTTCCTGCCTTCCTGAGTTTCCTGCCTTCCTACTGAATCGTCTGACAGCAGGTCTCCGGAGTCAAACTCCCTGCCCGATCCTGACCGTGCGCCGCGCCTCAATACCGATAAAACTCCGGCTTGTACGGTCCCGCCACCGGGATGCCGAGGTACTCCGCCTGCTTCTCCGAGAGCTTCGTGAGCTTGACGCCGAGCTTGTCGAGGTGGAGGCGCGCGACCTCCTCGTCGAGCTTTTTCGGCAGCATGTGGACGCCGATCGGGTAGCAGTCGGGGTTCTTCCAGAGCTCGATCTGGGCGACGACCTGGTTGGTGAACGAGTTCGACATCACGAAGCTCGGGTGTCCGGTCGCGCAGCCGAGGTTGACCAGTCGGCCCTCGGCGAGCACGATCAGGCCGCGGCCGTCGGGGAACACCCAGCGGTCGACCTGGTCCTTGATGGTCGTCTTCTTCGCGCCGGATTTCGACTCGAGCCACGCCATGTCGATCTCGATGTCGAAGTGGCCGATGTTGCAGACGATGGCGTTGTTCTTCATGCGCTCCATGTGAGCGCCGGTGACGACGTCGCAGCACCCGGTGGCGGTCACGAAGATGTCCCCCCGGGGCGCCGCGTCCTCCATGGTGGTCACCTCGTAGCCCTCCATCGCCGCCTGCAATGCGTTGATCGGGTCGACCTCGGTGATCAGCACGCGGGCGCCGGCGGCGCGCATCGAATGC